>JBDLUE010000012.1:0-14663 GCA_039805505.1 Actinomycetota bacterium | reverse complement strand
TTTGCCATAGCAAAAAGCCAGACAACCGCTGCTCGCCGGAGGTTCGGATGATTAGATCTGGGTCTGGCTGCCCACTGGTGTATAGGTGCTGGGTGATCAGATCAGGGTCGAGCAACTCGGCCAATGCATCAATCGAAGTACCCTGGCTGGCGTGCTCCTTGAGAATCGAGCGCATGGCATCTGCGATCTCCTTGCGGCCACCGTAGCCCACCGCAAGGTTCACGTGCATGCCACCGATGCCTGAAGTGCGTGCTTCAGCGTCAGCGATTGACGCCGCAAGATCTTCTGGCAGGCTGGCACGGTCGCCGACGAGCTGTAACTTCCAGTTTCCGTGCGTTGCCAGGTCATCGGCTAGTTGACCAATGATGTCCTGAAGCTCTTTGAGCTCGTCGCCAGCGCGGCCCTTTAGGTTATCCGTCGACAGCAAGTACAGGGTCACGACCTTGATGCCAAGGTCATCGCACCAGCCGAGGAATTCGAGGGTCTTCTTTGCACCGACCGCATGGCCGTGGCTCGCCTTCGCCCCGCCTTGGCGTTCTGCCCAGCGGCGATTTCCATCCAGGATGACGGCAACGTGCTTGGGCATGTCCCCCGGCACCAGTTCACGCTCGAGCGAGCGTTCATACAGGCGGTAAATCAAATTGCGCACTCGTTAAGGCTACTACTCGGACTCAACCGTCAAAGCAGGCGTAGAGTTTTGGTATGAGCATGCCAATCTCTGAAGGGTTTAGAGAACCCGAGATCAAACCAACCTGGCGCGGTTGGATTCACGCGGGAGTTCTTCCCCTTGTTGTCGCGGGCGGAATCGTTCTGATCGCACTCGCCGACGGCATCCCGGCAAAGATCGCCAGCGCAGTGTTTTTCCTTAGCTCGTTCTTGCTGTTCGGCAACTCGGCGCTCTATCACCGTTTCAATTGGAGCCCGAAGGTCAAGGTGACGCTCAAGCGCATCGACCACGCCAATATTTTTCTGCTGATCGCCGGAAGCTACACGCCGATCACTTGGCTAGGCCTGCCGCAGGACAAAGCGATTGTGCTGATGAGCGTGATTTGGGGAACAGCCTTGCTAGGCATCGGTTTCCGTGTCTTCTGGATCAATGCCCCGCGTTGGCTCTACACGCCGATCTACGTGCTGATGGGCTGGGGCGCTATGGCCTACATCGTTGATTTCTTCAACGCCAACGCGACCATGATGACGTTGATTCTCATCGGCGGCCTGTGCTACACGATTGGCGCCGTGGTTTACGGCTTCAAGAAACCGAACCCGTTCCCAGGCAAGTTCGGCTTCCACGAGATTTTCCACTCGCTGACCGTAATCGCGTTTCTGTGCCACTGGACGGCGGCATTGCTGATTGCGCTGAACCCAGCCCCGGGATCTTTCGGGGCCTAAAAACTTTTAGCGCTTCGGCTTGGCCGGTGGCGCAGGGCGCTCAGGCTTGGCCTTGGCGGCAGGTTTCGCCGGGCTTGCAGTTTTCGCGGCAGGTTTCGCCGGGCTAGCCGGCGCAGCGGCGGCCTCGGCTGCCAACTTCTCGGCGATCTCAGCGCGGTAGCGAACTCGACGGATGCGTCGCACCATGTCAAAGATCAGTGCAATCGCACCAGCAGCAATGAAGAAGGTCATGATGAACCCGATGGTTCCCGGGCTATACCAGGTCTCAGATGGGTCAACGGTTGGGGTCGGCGTAGGCGTCGCTGCTAGAAGCGCTGAAAGCAAAATGTGCATGCATTAAGTATCGCCCCTTAACTTCGATAGCCTTAAACCGATGACCAACGAATATCTAGCAAATCGCTACGGCAACACCAAGGCCAAGGCGCGAAATCAGCGCATTCTCTGGACTACGGTTGCTTCAATTCTTGCCGTTGCCTTCTTCGCTTGGTCGATTGTCGTTACTTTCTCAACCCCAAGCAAAATCACCGCCCAGATCCAGAGCTTCAGCGTGGTCGACAACATTCGAACAGACTTGAGAATCAGCGTCGAGAACACGACCACTGAAGATGGCGTCTGCGCTGTCCAGGTTTTGAGCAACAGCTATGGCGTCGTTGGCTACAAAGAAGTTCAGATTCCGGGAGACCTTGGTGATGCTCCGGTAATCGATGTCGTTGTGAACACAACCAACTTGGGCGTCTCGGCAACCGTTGACCGCTGCTGGTTCAAATAAACTAGACGCATTATGGCTGAAACCCCCGAAGCAACCTGGCTCACGCAAGAGGCATACGACCGCCTTGCGAGCGAGCTCGAATACCTCCTGACCGTCGCACGTCAGGACATCGCTAAGAAGATCCAAGAGGCACGTGAAGAGGGCGACCTAAAGGAAAACGGCGGTTACCACGCAGCCAAAGAAGAGCAGGGCAAGATCGAAGCCCGCGCTGCTCGCCTCGAGAACATCCTTGCAAACGCGGTTGTTGGCGAGGCCAAAGAGTCCCACGGAATTGTCGAGCAGGGCACCATCGTTCGCCTGACCATGAACGGCAGCGAGCTCGAGTTTTTGCTTGGCAGTGCCGAGATTGCCGAAGGCAGCGACATCGATGTTTACAGCCCAGACAGCCCAATCGGAACCGCCATTATGGGCGCCAAGGTTGGCGACAAGGTTTCATTCTTCGCGCCGAACGGCAAAGAGCGAGAGATTGAGATCCTCGAGGTTAAGAACTTTCTCGGCTAACTAGCCCTGAGTGATTCTCGGCTGTAAGCCGGCATCCTTGAGGGCTTGGATGACCCGCTCGCGGTGTTCGTGGCCCATGGTCTCAACCGATACGCGAAGTTCAACCTCACCAATCTCAAGCCCCTCGCCGTGGCGAGTGTGCAAAACCTCAACGACATTGCCCTGTGCAGCGGCGATCGCCTCAGCGGTCTTTACGAGCTGACCAGGGCGATCTGGAAGCATGACCGAAATGGTCGTGTAGCGCTCAGACGCGGTTAGACCGAAGCCGATGATCTTCTGCATCAGTAGCGGGTCGATGTTTCCGCCAGAAAGCACCGCAACGGTTTTGCCCTTTGGCTTGACCGCACCGGACATCAAAGCGGCAACGGCTGCAGCACCAGCAGGCTCAACAACCTGCTTCGAGCGCTCCATGAGAACAACAATCGCCTTGGCGATCTCGTCGTCTGAAACGGTAACAACCTTGTCGATGTGCTTTGCGATTAGCTCAAACGGGATGTGCCCCGGCTTGGCAACCGCGATTCCATCAGCGATGGTTCGCTCGGTCTTGATCTCGACCTCTTTGCCAGCCTTGAGCGAAGGGACATACGAGGCGGCGTTCTTCGCCTGCACACCGATGACCTTGATCTTGCGACCCTGCTGCGCGGCCTTGAGCTTTGCAGCAACGGCAACTCCGGCGGCCAAACCACCGCCACCGATGGCGACCAGGATGGTTGTCACGTCCGGAACCTGATCCATGATCTCTAGGCCAACGGTTCCCTGCCCGGTGACCACATCGATGTGATCGAAGGGTGGGATAAAGATTGCACCCTTGGCTGCCGAATACTCCTTGGCGGCCTTTAGAGTTTCGCCGAAAACGGCGCCTTCGAGAACGACCTCAGCACCGTAATTCTGAGTTGCCTGAAACTTCGGCAGGGAGGCTCCGACCGGCATGAAGATGGTCGCTTTGATTCCCAGACGCTTGGCAGCGAGTGCAACGCCCTGTGCGTGGTTTCCGGCGCTGGCAGCGACGACGCCCTTTTTGCGCTCATCCTTGGTCAGTTTTGACATGCGGTTGAAGGCTCCGCGAAGCTTATATGCGCCGGTGCGCTGCAGGTTTTCGCACTTTAGAAAGACTTCTTGGCCGATGAGTTCAGACAAATAGTGACTGTGCAAAACCGGAGTTTGAATGGCAACCTGAGCCACGTTCTCGTGTGCAATCTCGAACTCTTCAAGAGTCGGCGCAACAACCGGAACCGTATTTGACATGGCAGGACCTCATTCGTTTCTATGCTGGTATCGAGTCTAGTTTGAGAAGTGGAACCAATGCCCGAACAACTGAGTTTGAAGGATGCCCGTGCGCTTGTTGTAAATGCGCAGGGCTTGGCCAGCAAACCTTCTCGCGCAGTCAAAGAAACCGGCCCCCTAGGTGTCATCGATCGGCTGAGCCTGCTTCAACTCGACTCTGTAAACGTCTTCGAGCGAGCGCACTACATGCCGGTCTTTTCACGAATCGGCTCGTATGACAAATCCATCCTGGATGATGCCTCTCGCCCACTCACCGAAACTGGCGAGCAAGCCAAACTGATCGAGTATTGGGCCCATGAGGCGGCTTGGGTCAAGACCGAAGATCTTCCACTCCACCGATTCCGCATGGATTGGTATCGCTATGGCACCGATGACCGTCGCTATGGCAAGAGCGGTTGGGCGGCAATTCAAGCTGAACACGGGCCACTTATTGATTGGATTCGTGATGAGCTTCGGGCGCGAGGCCCGCTGACGATTTCAGAAATCGAGCATGACCAAAACAAGCGCAAGGGCACCTGGTGGGGCTGGAGCGACGTAAAGACTTGCCTTGAGCGCATGTTCTTGGTTGGTGAGGTGGTTTCGGCTGGTCGAGACAAGTTCAGCCGTCGATATGCGCTGCCAGAGCAGGTGCTCATCGGTGACACCCTGGCCCGTATGCTCGAACCGAAGCCAGATTACGATCAGAACCTTCGAACTTTGATTGATCGTGCGGCCAAAGCCGAGGGTGTGGCCACTATCAAAGACCTTGCCGACTTCGTGCGTTTGAAGATAGACAAGGTGGCACCTCGCGTCAATGAGTTGGTCGAGTTGGGCACTCTGGCGCCGGTGCAAGTCGAAGGCTTCAAAGATATTGCCTACATGCACTCAGATTGGCAGGGAATGGCTGCTCAGCAGCAGTTGTCAAAGGCGAACCATGTGACCCTCTTGAGCCCGTTTGACCCGCTGACCAGAAACCGCGACCGCGCGATTCGACTGTTTGCCTTCGACTACAAAATCGAGATTTACGTCCCTGAACCAAAGCGGGTCTTCGGCTATTACACCTTGCCGCTCTTGCAAAACGGCAAACTGGTCGGCCGCATCGACTTGAAGAGCGAGCGAAAGACTCGCGAGCTCTTGGTTCAATCGGCCTGGCATGAACTAGACCTAAAGCCAAGTGAAGTGGCTGCCTTGGCTAGCGATTTAGCAAAGCACCTGGGCGAAGTTCGAACTTGGCAGGGGCTAGACGCCACGGTTGTCGCCGAAAAGGGAAACCTAGCCCCGGCTCTCAAAAGCGCCCTCGCCTAGAAACCGTTTGGGTCGAACCTTTTTTGGTTAGAAGCGAGAACCGATTTCACGCAGGCGCTTGATGCGCGCCGGTAGTGGCGGGTGAGTCGAGAACAGACGCTCGGTGATGCCAGGCTTGATTGGGTCTGAAATGTACATGTGCGCCATCGAGGATGAGGCACGACGAAGCGGGCGGCCATACTGGGCAAGCTTTTCAAGCGCACTTGCTAGACCCTCTGGGTAGCGGGTGGTGTGAGCGCCGGTTGCATCGGCTAGGTATTCACGCTGACGTGAAACGGCCGCACTGACGATCGGGCCAATCAGGAACGCGACGATGCTGGCCACGATGCCGATTGCCAAAAGCGCAATTCCCAAGCCGCCATCGTTCTCTTTTTCGCGACCTCCGCCGGCGAAGAACGAGGCACGGATTGCCATGTCAGCCAAAATTCCAATGGCGCTGACCAGACCGAAGACGATTGTCGAAACTCGGATGTCGTAGTTTTTCACGTGCCCGAGTTCGTGCGCCATTACGCCTTCGAGCTCTTTGTCATCCATGATTGCAAGCAAACCGGTGGTGGCTGCCACGATTGCATGCTTTGGGTCGCGACCGGTGGCAAACGCGTTGGGTGCTTCATCCGGGATCACATAAACCTTAGGCATTGGCATACCTTCGGTGATCGAAAGGTTTTCGACGATTCGCCAAAGACGAGGGTTGTCGCTCTTTTGAATCTCTTGGGCACCGCTCATCGCGACGGCCAGGGAGCCGGCTGCGTAGTACTGGAAAAGAGTGTAAAGCAGAACGAAGCCAACGATGAATAGCGCGCTGGACCCGTTGCCGCTGGTGTAACCCCACCAAAGTGAGATTCCGGTCAGCAGGGCAACGAACAGCCCGATGATAATCACGGTGTTGCGCTTATTAGCGGCGATTGCCGAATACATTCAGCCCCTCGGTTGCTTGGTTGAGTGGTTCTAAAGACTTGAGGTCAGTTTAGAACTTGACCGCTGGTGGCTCTGAGATTGCGCCAAGGTCGGCGACCTCGAAGAACTCGCGCTCCTTGAAACCTAGGCTGCGCACGAACAGAACCTGAGGGAACTGCTTGATCTTGGTGTTTAGTTCGCGAACGCCACCGTTGTAGAAGCGGCGGGCAGCCATGATCTTGTCTTCGGTGTCGGTCAATTCGGCCTGAAGACCAAGGAAGTTCTGGTTAGCCTGCAGCTGAGGGTAGGCCTCGGCGACGGCGTATAGGTTCATCATCGCTGACTTCAAGTTGTTCTCGGCCTGAGCGGCAAGCGCTGGGTGCGCCATGGTCTCCGGTGAGACGGTTGCGGCGCGGGCGCGAGTAACGTTCTCGAACACCTGGCTCTCGTGAGTGGCGTAACCCTTCACGGTCTCGATGAGGTTAGGAATCAGATCGGCACGACGCTTGAGCTGGACTGTGATGTCGCTCCAGGCCTCATCCACGCGAACGTTTAGAGTGACCAAACCGTTGTAGGTTGACCATAGGTAGATGCCAAGAATGGCAACGATTGCAATGATGACGATTAGTGAAATGTCCATGGCTCAATGCTAGGGGAATAAGATTTGTCTAGTGGGGCTTTACTAGGGTGTACTCTAGGTAAGTTCTCAGGAAATAGGAGCGTGGCACATGCCAGCAGTAACCGCAGACACACTGACCCTTCCCCGCCTCGAAGCGGCATCCGGTCGAGCACGCCCTGTCAAGTCGGTAACTCGTGGCCCGCAGGCTCACGAGGGCGACGGTTTTCCGGTAACCCGAGCATTCGCCGGCATTTCATACCAGGACCTAGACCCGTTCATTCATATGGATCAGATGGGCGAGGTTGAATACGCACCGTATGAGCCGCGCGGCACATCCTGGCACCCGCACCGCGGCTTTGAGACCTTCACCTACATGATCGACGGAACCTTCCAGCACCAAGACAGCCACGGCGGCGGCGGAACCATCCAGGATGGCGCGACGCAGTACATGACGGCCGGCTCTGGCGTGCTCCACATCGAGACCCCGCCTGATGCGCTGGTAATGTCGGGCGGCATCTTCCACGGCATTCAGCTCTGGATCAATCTTCCCGCGGCCAAGAAAATGAGCGCACCGGCATACCAAAGCCTCGAGGGTGGTGATGTCGCTTTGATTTCGAGCCAGGATGGCGGTTCTCTCATCCGTGTTCTGGCCGGTGAAATTGGTGGGCACGTTGGGCCGGGTAAATCGCAAACCCCGATGACCATCGCGCACATCACTCTAGCTCCTGGAGCCTCGGTTTCGATTCCGTGGAATCCAGAATTCAACGCACTTGCCTACACACTTGCCGGCCAGGGAACCGTAGGTGAATCGGTTGACGGAAACCCACTCGCGAAGATCTCAACCGGGTCGCTAGCCGTGTTCGGGCAGGGCGAGCGCTTGGTCATCACCGCAGATCAGCAACAGGATTCGCGACACAACGCACTCGAGATTTTCTTGCTCGGTGGCCAGCCGATCAAAGAGCCGGTGGTTGCCTACGGACCGTTCGTGATGAACGATAAAGCCGGAATCATCCAGGCCATGGAGGACTACCAGTATGGGCGTTTTGGGCAGATTCCCGACGACGCGCTGCAGCCTTTCCACCACCGCCACTAGACCCCATAGAGTTTAGAAATGCTGCTTGAACCTAGGTACGTGAAGCTCTCAACCCGAACGGGAATCGAGGTGCGCCGAACGCTGCCAAACGCAAAAAAGCGAATGATTGGCGCGTGGGCATTTGCCGACCACTTCGGGCCAACCACCCAGGATGAAGGCATGGTCGTCGCAGCGCACCCACACACCGGTTTGCAGACCGCAACCTGGATGATCGAGGGCAAGTTTGAGCACCGCGACAGCATTGGCACGATTCAGAACATCGAGCCGGGTCAACTGAATCTGATGACCGCCGGTCGCGGCATCGCTCACAGCGAGTTGGCACTGGCAGATGCCAGCACTCTTCACGCCGTGCAACTCTGGATTGCTCTGCCGGACTCAGTTCGCAAGATGGCACCCGAGTTTGAGCACCAGAGCGATCTGCCGAAACTGGCTTTGGGTGTGGTTTCGGCCACGGTCTTCGCCGGCGCTTTGGTGGGTCACGAAAACCAACGTGCTGCCACCAAACTGTTCAGCCCTCTAGTGGGTGCAGAACTTAGGCTGCCGGCTGGCGCAATGGCTGAGGTCAAACTAAACCCGAACTTTGAACACGGTTTTCTTGTAGTTCAGGGTCAGGTTTCCATCAATGATGAACCCGTCGACTTGCACAACATGAGCTATCACGAGACTGGCCAGGATGTTGTGAGGTTGGCAAACCAAGGCGACAGCGAAACCATTTTGATCATGCTCGGCGGCGAGCCCTTTGAGGAACCGATTGTGATGTGGTGGAACTTCATCGAACGCAGCCACGAAGAGATAGTCGAAGCACGGCAACGTTGGAATGATCACGATTCGGGCATCCCCGAATTTGTCGATCAGATTGGCTCAAGGACTCCGGCTCCTGAACTCCCGAATGTGACGCTCAGAGCAAGGCTCTAAACAATCAATAGCGGCGTGATTGCCGCACCAATTGCAAGGCACAGTGTCAGCAAATCAAGGCGACCCCATCGAGGCGCTTCGGCCCAGGTTCTGTGCCCCTTTGGCCCACCAAAGGGTCTCGAGAAACCGCGAGAATCCATGGCTACTGCCGTTGTTCCGGCATCCCTGATTGCCTTAACAAGCAAACTGAACATCAATCGGACGAACTCCTGAACGCGCGCCCTTGGGCCGCGGCCAGAGCCAATTCCACGAATTTTGTGGATGAATCGAAGTTCATCCCAGAGGTCGATAAGAGACGCAATTCGCTGCATCGCGGCGACGGCGGCGATCACCGGGCGGGCCGGTAGTCGAAGGGTTTGCGCCAACTGATCACCGAACGCGATTGGCCGCAACTGGGTCGCGAACATGATTCCTGCGAGGATGAAACTCGCCGCCTTGAGCCCGGCGATGATGCCGTTTTGTGGGTCTAAATCGGCACTTAAATACCAGTTCGAAAACCCGATTGACACGACGCCAATCACGCCCGGTAATAGCACCCTAGGATTAGGAATTCTCAAGCCGGCAATCCAAACGGCGGCCATGGTCACCAAGGCGCTTGCGGCTAAGGAAACAGCTGAGGCAAGCGAAGTCACGGCAAGGGACCCGAGCAGCAAGAACAGCGGCGAAAGAAATATCACAAGACCGCTAATCAAGGTCGGCGGCGGCAATTTGTCGGGCGCGACTTCAGCCTCAATGTTGAAGACTTCGTCGGCCAGCGCGATCAGGGCCGGGTCGTGGGTCGCCAAAGTCACCTTCACGCCCGCTTCACGAGCCGCCAGAATCACACCGACAATTTGCGCCCAACTTTCGCGGTCTTGGCCAACGGTAGGTTCATCCAGGTAAACGACCGCCGGGAAGTGCGCCAGCGCGGTAGCCAACGCAACGCGTCGCTGCTCGCCACCAGAAATCTCGTATGGGTTGCGGTCGACCAAGTGGCTGACTCCAAGCGCGTCCAGCAACGCCATGGTTCTGGTTCGGGCATCCTCCTCAGGCAGACCGAGCCCCTGAGCCGCCATCCGTGCCGTCAGAAAAGTCGACTCGAAAACCGTGTTTCCGATGATGGTGATCTCTGGTTGCTGAGGAACATAGCCTGCTCCGGTCAGAATCGTCGCTGCCATCGGGTCGGCGCGCAATCGGCGTTTTAGCTCGGTTGTTTTGCCTGCGCCACTCATCCCAGTCAGTGCTGTGACTTTTCCGGAGCCGTGAGTTCCAAGCGAGAATTTCTTCGGCTCGGGGGTCGGAACACCAGGCACCCAAACACCGAGGTCAAGCAATTCTTGGGCATGCTCAGATAGAACTGCAGCGGGCGTGCCATCGAAAATCAACGAGCCACTCGGGCTCAACACAAGCATTCGATCGACCAGCGGCAACCAGGCTTCGAACCGGTGCTCAACCACAATCAACGTGCTCTTGCGTGCCTCAACTGCAAGCGCCACCGCGTGTCTAACTGATGCTGCGGAATTTTCGTCGAGCATCGAAGTCGGCTCATCTAGCAGCAGGACGTCTGGCTGCGTGGCGACGACGCCGGCGAATGCCATTCTCTGCATCTCGCCCCCGGAAAGATCTCGGGATGGATGTTCAAGCGGTTTCGACAAGCCCACCGAATCAAGTATTTTGCGAACCAACGGCGGCATATTGACTCTGGGCAGGCCGGCATTTTCTAGACCAAAGGCCACCTCCCGAAAGATCGATCCAGAGATTATCGAGTCGTTTGGGTCTTGAAGCAGAAGCCCTGTCGTATTGGCGAGGACCGAACCGGTGAGTTCGCCAGATTCAGTGTCGTTTAGAACGCCGGCAATCGCCCGCAACAAGGTTGACTTGCCCGAACCACTCGGACCAACGAGCAACACTCGCTCGCCGGGAGTAATGGTCAAGCTTATGTTTTGGAGCAAAGGGGCAGGGCTCGCGAAAGGGGTCCAGGTCAGATTAGTGACCTGAACTCCCCCGCGCGGGCTAGTTGTCATTACTTGGTCGAAGACTCGCGACCAACCGCAAACGCATTAAGTGCGCCGGTTCTTGCCAACGCACGGATGAGCAAGGTGCCGAGTCCACCAGAAATCACTGCACCCGAGATCATTGCGCAAATCACCAGAACGACCTTGTAGACCGGCGAGTATTCGGCATAGTAGGCAGTTATTTCATAGCCAACGATCTCGAAGAACGCTGCAACCGAACCGGCAAGAGCCGCAACGAAAATTCCGAATCGACGGTAACGGAATAGAGCGAAAACCAGCTCAACCGCAAGACCTTGAATCAGGGCCGAAATCAGAACGGTGACTCCCCAGGCATTACCTAGACTCAGCTCAACGTTTGCGGCGATGAGCTCAACGAATATTGCCGCGCCAGGGCGACGGATCAGGAGCGCGCCGGCGACGGCAGGCAGAATCCAGACACCCGTCGCCAAACCGCCAAGCGGCGGAAAGCCTGCGGTGATGAGGCCAACGAGTGGGTAGACGAATACATCGAACCCCCAGAATGCGACACCAAGCGCGACTGCAAGGACGGCTGCGGTGATCAAGTCGATTCCACGCCATCTGAATAGGGTTGTGTTTTTGGTGCTGTTGCTCATGAATAGCTTCTTCCTAATAGAAATGGAAGAGGGCTCGATCGCCGTTTGTTTTCGCAGGTCAAAACCTTTGCGAAGACAAATGGTGACCTTGCTGAGATGCTCGACTTCCTCCGCCGGAATTACCCGGAATCAGGTTCGAGGGTCTGTGAATACTCACACTCTCAGCGCCTAGTGGCGCTCCCCTGTCGTACAAGAAAACAATAACACCGCTGGCGAAAAACTAATGGCCCGGCATTCAGCCGGACCATTAGTTTTGGTGCCTCCAGTGGGACTCGAACCCACACTTTGACGATTTTAAGTCGTCTGCCTCTGCCATTGGGCTATGGAGGCTAAGAGAAAAGGGATGCCGCTTGGCATCCCTTCCCTTTAGCTTTTGACTAAGCCTTTGGACGAGACGCGAAGGTCTCGAAGGCTAAGCGTGGGTCCTTAGTTGCTGAGATAGCGACGATGTCGCGACGAAGCAAGAAGTTCCATATCCAGCCTGAGAACACGCGAATCTTGCGCTCCCACATAGGCATCGCTAGGCCGTGGTAACCGCGGTGCATGAACCAAGCGATTACACCCTTGATGGCCAGCTTGCGGAACTGGAAGACACCGACACCAATACCAAGGCCAGCTACAGCACCTAGGTTGACGTGGTAGTACTCCTTGATGCCTTCACCGCGAAGTGAAGCAACTATGTTCTTAGCAAGCAACTTTGCCTGGCGAACTGCGTGCTGAGCGTTTGGAACGCAGAAGCCGCCAACGCCACCACCTGTTAGGTCAGGAACTGCAGAAACGTCACCGGCAGTCCATGCGTCAGCAATGATCTTCTCGCCTTCGACAACCTGAAGGGTTGCCTTTGCGGTGATGCGACCACGCTCGTCTAGAGGTAGGTCGGTGTTGCGAACGAATGGGTGAGCCATGACACCGGCAGTCCAGACGATAACGTCTGACTCGAAGCTCTCGCCGGTTGATAGCTCAATCTTGCCGTTGACTGCTGACTGCAGCTGAGTGTTTAGGTGAATCTTGGCACCGCGCTGGTCAAGGTTAGCGATAACCCACTGGCTGGTCTCAAGTGAAACCTCAGGCATGATTCGACCCATTGCCTCAATGAGGTGGAAGTGGGTGTCTTCGAAAGTGATGCTTGGGTAGTAGCGCAGTAGGTAGCTGACTAGCGAACGCATCTCAGCGAAAGTCTCAATACCAGCGAAACCACCACCGACGACTACGAAGGTGAGCAAGCGGTCGCGAGCAGCACCGGCAGGCAGGTTTGCTGCCTTGTCGAGGTTGGTCATGATTCGGTTGCGAATCTCGACTGCCTCTTCGATGGTCTTTAGGCCGATTGCGTTGTCTGCAACACCTGGAATCGGGAAGGTGCGTGAGACCGCACCAGCGGTAACGACAATCTGGTCGTACTGCTGCTTGTATGGCTTCAAGCCGGCAACTTCGATGGTTGCGGTCTTCTTCTTGTGGTCAACATTGGTGACCTTGCCAGAAACAATGTTGGTGTTGCGAAGGTGGCGACGGTGTGAGGTCACAACGTGACGAGCCTCGATCGAACCAGCAACTACCTCAGGTAGGAAAGGCTGGTAGGTAAGGTATGGCAGTGGGTCAACTAGAGTGACCTCTGCTTCGCCTTTGCCGAGAAGTTTCTCAAGCTTGAAGGCTGTATAGAAACCGGCGTAACCGCCACCGACGATAAGGATCTTGGGTGCTGCAGCACCATTGTTATTAGCAGGCATTGTTCTAATTTACTACCTTCGAGTTGTTGATTCGGACTTATGAGTGGTTCTAAAAACTTTCGCAAACGCAACGACTTGGGCTCCAGCTGCAGAGTTCGAGTGCGATATCGCCAATCGGGTTGACGCCTGGGCCAGCGGCAAGCGCGTGACCGATTAGTGCGTGGAGGCACTTCACACGGGTCGGCATTCCTCCAGCAGAGATTCCCGCGATTTCTGGAACATGGAGACCCAGCTCGGTTCCGGTGCGATCGCGATCGGCGATGAACGCTTCGTGAGCCTTCTGGTATGCATCGGCAAGTTCAGGTTCGTCAGCCAAACGCTGCTGCAATTCAGCCATCAGACCGCTCGCCTCGAGGGTCGAAACTGCTGCGGTTGCTCCGCGGTGAGTTAGGTAATAGGTGGTCGGAAACGGCGTGCCGTCGCTCAAACGCGGTGCGGTGTGAACCACAGTCGGCTTGCCGCACACACAACGAGCTGCAATCACACGGATGTCGCGAGCCGGTCGGCCGAGTTGACGTGAAACCTCAGCAATGTCTGCTTCGGTTGCTGGGGTAAGTGGCATTAGTTTGTGGTCGCCTTCGGTACATCGATGCCGGCAACAATCACGGTTTCCATGATTGAGTCGACCCAGTTGTTGCGAGTCTCTTTGATTGATTTTGAAATCTGGCCGTAGTTGCGCTGGTCGGCAAGCATCGCACCAACCGTGCCAGAGATGTCAGAAGTGTTCACACCATCGGCATCCATAACCAAGTATGAAACCTCACCCGGCATGACGTAATACAGGCGGTCGCGCGCCTGAGAACGGATGTAAACCGGGTCTTCCCAACGCTTGACTTCAGACTGCATGGTCGTGACATCCTTGCGGGCTTGTTCGACATCGGCCTGAGCCTGCGCGACCTGCTGGCGAAGCACGAACCACTCCTGAACGCGAGGCGCGAGGGTTAGAACCCCAAGCACGATCATCGCTAGCAGAGTGATTGTGTAGGTGTTGAGTCGCATGCCGCGCATCCACTCGGCACTCGCTGCCGAACGGGACGCCTTAGGCGCACGTGACTTGGCCGCCTTAGGCTCGCGAACCTGACGAGAAGCAGAAACCGGCGCCTTACGAGCAGACTTCTTGCCCGGAGTGGGCATTGGTCGTTTCATCAGACGCCGGTTTCTAGAACTTCTTGATTAGCCGTTGAAGCGAGGGAAAGCCGCGCGGCCAGCGTAGAACGCTGCGTCGCTTAGCTCTTCTTCGATGCGTAGAAGCTGGTTGTACTTGGCAACGCGCTCTGAACGAGCAGGTGCACCGGTCTTGATCTGGCCAGCGTTGGTTGCAACAGCTAGGTCCGCGATGAAGGTGTCTTCGGTCTCGCCTGAACGGTGAGAGATGATGGCCTTCATGCCGTGAACCTGAGCCAAGGTAACTGCATCCAGGGTCTCGGTTAGGGTACCGATCTGGTTTACCTTCACAAGAATCGCGTTTCCGGCCTTCTCATCGATGCCCTTCTGCAGGCGAGTTGGGTTGGTGACGTAAAGGTCGTCGCCAACTAGCTGAACCTTTGAACCAAGCTCTGCGGTCATCTTGGTCCAGGCAG
>JBDLUE010000011.1:0-22179 GCA_039805505.1 Actinomycetota bacterium | reverse complement strand
AGGTCGCGAAGGGTGATCTTGTTGCTAGATGCCATGTCGTTCTCCTGAATATTCGTCCTGAACACTGTTCATGATGTTAGTAGACTGGGCGTGAAATGAGCAAACCAGGCCACTACACACGCGAGGATGTCGTCGACACTGCCCTGCGCATCCTCGATGAATTTGGCCTTGCCGACCTATCGATGCGTCGCCTCGCTGGCGTGCTCGAAGTGCAGCCAAGCGCTCTTTACTGGCACGTGCCAAACAAGCAAACATTGCTCGCTCTAGTTGCCGACCAGATTATCGATCGCGCTGCGACGGTCGACCACGCGGTGGCCGGCGATTGGAAGGCGATCACCTTAGCCGAATCGATTGCGATTCGCGACGCGCTCTTGGCCTTCAGGGATGGCGCGGAAGTGGTCTCGAGCACGCTGGCGTTAGGGCTTGGTGCCGATGGGGCACTGGCGCGCATCCGTGTTGGCATTGATGCCGTTTGCCCGGATGTCGAAATGGCGCGCATCGCTTCCGAATCGATTCTGTTTTTGATTCTTGGGCAGGTGTGGCACGAGCAGCAGCGCATGCAGGCAGACAGCCTCGGTGTGGTCTCTCCCACGGTGGCCGCTGACCCGGCAGACCTGAACCTCGATAGCGATTCGCTCGGTTTCTCGATCGAGCTCATCCTGGGCGGTCTCGAAAAGAAGTTAACCTTGAAGCATGAATCTCGATGAACTTCTTCAGGTTGCGCTTGACGCAGCCAACACCGGTGCCGCAGAGCTAAAGCAGCGATACCGCGGCCCTCTCGAGATCAGTTCGAAGACATCGCCCGAAGATCATGTGACCGACGCCGACTTGGCATCCGAGACCCTGGTTCGTGCCCTTATTCACGAGCGTCGCCCAAACGACAGCATCACCGGCGAGGAGTTTGCCGGCCTTGAGAATGCTGCCGCCGAAGTGCGCTGGAGCCTCGACCCGCTGGATGGCACCGTGAACTTCACGCGCGGCCTGCCTAACTTCTGCACCTCGGTTGGAGCAGCCGACGTTCAAACCGGCGAGTGGCTAGTGGGCGCAATCGTCGCCCCGATTCTTGACCTCACCTATTACGCCAAGCGCGGCCACGGTTCGTTTGTGATTCGCAATGGTCAGCACATCCGATTGACCGGACCGCCGGCAGATCGCACCACCAAGATCATCGCTACCGGGTTTTCATACCAGGCCGATGAGCGCGTTGCTCAGTTCGAAAACATCACTCGGATGATGCCCGACTTCGTTGATCTTCGTCGCATGGGCGCTGCGGCACTTGACCTGTGCGCTGTTGCCGAGGGTGCAATCGATGTTTACTACGAGCGCGGCATCAAAGAGTATGACTGGGCAGCTGGCGCATTGATTGCCGAGGAAGCTGGGCTAACCGTTCAGCGCCCAGCCTTCGTCGGCGACCTTTGTCACGCGCGCCTCACAAACTAGTCAAATGACAAGCAAAATTCACGGTAACTCAGCGAGGCTGACGAAATAGTCTGCTCGATCAGCGGCCCGTTGTTCGCTGCATATGCCTCGGCTACGCGGTCACCCCACAGCTTCACGGTTCGCTCATACACCTGCTCGGCCCCCGGAAAATATCTTTCCGCATTCTCCACGGTTGCCTCGCCCTGATTGGTTCCATTGAAGGTGAAATCGAGCGCAGATGTCAGCAACCCCATGCAAGTGCTCTGTTCCATCGAATAAGGGACCTCGCTAACAATTCCACGAGCGCTAGCGAACTGAGCTGAAGCGATGGTGACCTCAATGTCTGCCGGCAAACCGAAAATGAACCAGTTCTTTCCAACGAGCAACTTCCTGCCGCCAGTTTGAAGCGGCTCATAGAGTTCCGTGTCATTCAACATCACCGCAGGATCATCGAAAATCTTAAAGATTCTAAAATTTGCCCGCAAGCCGGTGACGCAATAGAAACCATTCATCCTGGCGGCGCTATAGGCGTCGGAAACTAGAGGGTAAACCTCGGAGCAATCCATGCGGTGCTGGATTCTGCTGGCCTCAGACAACTGCATGTAGGTTTCAATTGTGGTCCCGCTCTGAACTTGAGATTCAGCTTGAGCGCAACCACTGAGCATGAGCGAAAGAGCAGACACCACTGCCAGCATCTTCGCCAGGACAACGACTTTCAATTCCAATAGATTGGAACGGCTAAACCAGACAACGACTTGAACTTCATCTTGGGATAGGCCACGACTTCACCCCAAAGCAACTGGGCTCCGCCACTAGATCCGCATCCAATGCCCGCCCAGAAAGGGGTTCGATCAGTTTTGAAACCATAGGCTTGGGCGCATGCCATCGAATTCGACTGGAAGCTGACGTTCCACTGGTAGGTCTTTCGAGCAACGTCGTTGGCACCCCAGAATGAGCAGGCGAGCCAGCGGAATTCGCCCGACCAGAAAAAACCAGGTGGTGCCACAGCAACCATCAGATTGTTGCAAGGGTTAAAGAACTTCTCCTTGCCGCTCTCATCGGAAGACACTCGTGGAGCTTTGACGTCAACATCGGACTCAATGAAAACGCCATTGGAGTCGGAGGGTTTCTCTTTGGCCGACGCCGGTCCAGACGCTAAAGAAAAGAGGGTCAGCGCTGTGGCTAAAATCGCGGCGGTATTCGCAAAAGCTTTATTCAATTTGGATTCCCCAATCTGTTTGGTTGATTCCCCATACCAAGCAGGTTAGGCACAAACAGTGGATTAAACAATGGTTATCCCCAGTTTTGCGGCCTGCGACCAATCAGGGCTTACTAATCAACAGGATGAAGCTGGGTTTGGCGGCCTTGGTGTTGGGCGGCTGAATAGTGGTTTGGATCTTGACCTTGCCGAGCAAGCCGGCGGAACTCAGCTGAGACTTGAGCGCCTTGACCTCGGCCAGCATCAGGCTCGTCAGAGCCGTCGGAGATAACTGGGATGCGTTCCGCGCCAACCGCAGGTTCAGGACAAAACCACCGCTGTCTTTCTGCAACATGGCTTGAAGTCTTTCGAGTTGACCTGGGTTCATCAACTTGGGCAAATGCGTTGAGCCCGACAACTTGACCTGCCAAAGATTAATGCTCAGTGGGATGAAAATCTTGTTGCCGCCGAGTTTTGCGGCGGACCCAAAGCCAATCGAGTTCTTAGCCCGCACAGAGAGTTCGAGCAACTGAGCCGGCTCGAGGCCGGTGATTTTGCAAGTCAGCCGTGTGCTTGTGCACTTCTGACCATTTGGGGTGGTCACCTCATACTCGAGGATGGCGGATCCGCCATCCTGGATTGGGGTGCGCCAGCTGACCTCGGCCGACTTCCAGAGGGCTACAGCTTGGATGTCCCGTGGTGCATCCGGGGTGTTGATCGTCACCGGCGGGGATGTGTCGGCAGGGTCGGTGCCGATCGGCGGGGTGGGTGTTGTCGGGGTGGGTGGCGCAGGAGGCTCGACGAACGAAACGGTCACCCGGCCGTTTGACTGCATGCCGGCATCGAAGGTGTATGGCACATAACTTTGGGTGACGCCGATCAGCCCCGCGGTCGAATTTCCACCCGGCGAAGAACCGCCGAAACAGAACGTGATGGTCGGGCAGCCACCATAGGTCGAATAGGTCCAGTCTCCCCTGATTCCGCCGGTCGCTCCACCGCCGGCACCGGCAGCCGAGCCGGTGATGAAGGGTTCATACAAGCCCTCTAAATCATCTACTACGACGAAGTAATCGAAGGCCTGGCCAGACTGTCCCTCGGTTGAAGGCTGATCGGCTCTGGCCGTGAATGTCGATAGCCCAATGGCTCCGGGAAGTCGGGGGCCAGCCCAGGTTGAGCCGCCAGAGCCGGCCGACCCTCCGGCAACCAGTGTGGCAATGCTCGCGCGGTTTGCTGAGTCGCCCACATGCACCACGGATGCCGCGCCGCCGGCACCACCATAACCACCGCCGGAATTGGGGTCGAAGACACACGAGTCAACGCCGGGAGAACCTCCGCTTCCACCGGCATACCCGCCAAGCGGGTTGGTGCCGCCCTTGGCCACCAGCGGGTCATCCATGATTCGAAGCCCGCCCGGGATGCAGGCGCTCGGGGCATCATGACCGCTTTCACCAACCGCCACAGTCAAAAGTTGCCCGGGCGTAACCGCAAGTTGGCCCGAGACCAGACCCTTGAAACCTGCTCGGTCTGGCCGACCGCTGCGATCGTCACCACCCTGACTACCCTCGGCACCTTGAATCTCGACCGAAATTTGGGTGACACCGACAGGGATGGTCAGCTGTTCGAGGGCATACGGGTTCGAGAAGACATAGGTCCTGATGTTTCCGGCCAGGCTTGTGGTGCGCTGCAAAAGCGAGCCAGCGCGGGTGCTGAATCGGGCCAACAGGGCCGACCTTGTTTCGGATGCTGGCAGTGCGAGAATCTGCTGTCGAACCACCTGGGCGCGGCCGCCCGATGACTCAAAGGTGGCAACCTCGTTCTTGGCGGCTTGAAGTTCGATTCGAGACCGCAACTCGATGAGGAAACTGGAGGCACCGGTTATCCCGCCCGCGAAACTGTTCACCGCTGAGGTGGCCAACGACTGCGAAGTCTGACCGAGTTCGAAGGCCTTCACTGCGTCGTCTGCTTCTATGCCCGCGTGAGGTGCGGGTGGCGAACCTCCGCCGCTCGGAATCACACGATAGGCGGCAATGGCCGAGCTCCAATCTCTGGTGCTGCCCGAGTATTGCGCCGCGAGCAACAGCATTTGGTAATACTGGGTCGCTGAAAGTTCGGTAGTTTTGCGCAGGCTGATTCGCACGCTGGCGCTGCCCGAAGTGCTGGCATCTTGGGTTGGTGTGGCGGAGTTGGTCGCGACATCCACCGAGTTGCTGGCACCAGGGTTCGCGGTCCAGGTAATCGTGGTGTCTGTGGTTGACGAGCCGATCGAGGCCGTGCTCGCCGCAACCAACCGGCAATCGCTGGTCAGCGTGACGCCTGAGGGTAATGAAGCACCCGAGCCGAGCTGGCAAATCACCGCGTTTTGCTGGGGTAAATCGAACTCATCGCCAAACGCACTGATCAAGAAGCCTGCGCCCGAAACATCTGCACCTGCCACCAACCGCATCGACGAGCCCCCGAGTTGCCTCAAGCGAATCACTGCCGAACGGCTGCCATCGAGTGATTGCAGAGTCACCGACTCGTTGATGTCACGATTGAGAATGTGACCGAACATCGAAGGCGGGTTCGCCACGGATGGGCTTCTCGGGTGTCGGCAGTTGTGCAATTCCAGCGCCACGAAACTGACCCCTATGAAGTCACGGGTGCCGCTCATCGTGGTGCAATCGATTTGAAACGGTGCTTGATAGGTCAGCGCGGCTAGCCCCTGCGTAAGGCGAGTGGCACCACGAGCCTGAACAAAGGTTGTGCCAACGTTTCGCTGCCAGATAGCATTCTGCCCAAACGCGGCTGCGCTGCCCTCGAGGTAGACAACGGTCGACCCCGTGTCGGCGAAGGCAAAAAGTTGGCTGTTTGCCTCGAATGAAATCGCGCCTTTGAAGTTCACAAACGCGTTCGATTTTATGGTTCGAACCGAGGCTGGGACGACCACATCCCCGATGCAAAAATCGGCGGATACTAGCGCTTGAGTCCGATCAATGAACAAACAGGAAGAGTCGTTGGTCGGCACTGCCGCCTGAGCCTGAGATTCGGGCAGCACTAGCAGTGAAGTCGCGGTCAGCAGCCCAGTTACAACAGCCGACAGCCTTTTGAGCCATGGCGAAGCCATACTTTATCAACCCCGAAACGTTGGCTCAAGCGTAGCCGAGAACAGGGCAGAATCGTTGCTCAATCAGGCTAATACCTGTGGTTACCCACGGTTTTAACAGAATCGAGCCCGAGTGAAGCCGAACTATTTCGAAGTTGAAGTCACCAAACTGAACCAAGCTACGATGCGGTCGGTGTTGACTCCGATCGGTGTGCAGCTGGTCAAGGTCAGGTAGTGGCCGTTTTTCTCTGGATCAACCAAGCCGACAGGCTTCTGAGCAATCACACCGACGGCTGATGGTTTGACCACCTTGGTAGCCAAGTACTTGTAACTAAAAGTGCCCTTGCTGGTCTCAACAGTCACGATGTCACCGGCACGGAACTTGTCGATGTTGCGGAATGGCCCGCCGTTTCCGGTGCGGTGGCCAGCGATAGCAAAGTTGCCGGCTTCACCAGGCATTTCGGTTTCTTCATAGTGGCCGATGCCCAGTTTGTTCAAAACGTTGGTGACGCCGGTTCCTTCATACACGTTCTTGACATAGTTGACTCCGAAACGCGGAATGCGAATCTTCGCAATCAACTTTCCTTCTGGGATGGCGCTCTTCGGACGGACCGCTGCAGCCGAGATTTGGTTTCGGATCGCCGCGGTCATTTTTGCAACGGTTCCCGTATAAGCCAGTTCGGTTCGTGCCGCTCCGCCGAATCGAGCGAGTCCGGTGCGAGGCTTCAGCACAATCTTGGTTGGTACTGCGGTCACATAGGCTACCTGCAAGACCACGCGAGCGGTTCGGAACATGGTGACGTTTTCAGGGTCGGCTGCGCGGTAAGTGAACGAGTCGGTGCCGGTGAACCCAGCCTTTGGCTCATAAACATAGGTGCCATCGGTCTTCACGGTTGCGCGGCCAAACTTAGGCTCGGCTTCGAGAGAGTAGGTCAAGCCAGACCCCTCCGACTCAGGGAGCTTGCCCTCGGTTGGGGCGTTTGGCTTGGTGACAACCTCTGCCTTCGGGGCTACTACCTCAACGGCAGCAATGTCGATCTGGACTTCTGCAGTCGCACAGTTGGTTGGGTCTTGTGGGTCACAAGCCTCGTAGCTGAACTTGTCCTTGCCCACAAAGCCGTTCTTGGGAACATACTTATAGGTTCCGTCTTTCTGAAGTTCAACGGAGCCATTGCTTGGCTCTGAAGCCTTGTTGTAGACGAGCGCCTTGGTGTCATTCTTAGCAGCACTCGAGGTGACTGGCACGTTGCGCTTAGTCTTTGACGCATCATCCGTGGCGTCTGGAGTGACCAGAATTTCAACGGTCGCCAGCGCACACAGACCGCTTGCATCACAGGCCGTGTAGGTGTAGCTGTCCTTGCCCACAAAATCAGGAGCTGGCACGTAGACAAAGCTGCCGTCCGTCTTTAGTTCGACGGTGCCGTTCTTGGTTTCAGTGGTCTTCTTGTTGCCAAGACCGGGGTTGTCGTTTCCGGTAACCGTTGACTGAAGTGGCTTGTTTGCCTTGGTCTTGCCCTTGTCATTATTGACATTGATGGTTGGCGCCGGTGCCGGGTTGTTGTTTGAGTTGTTGCTCGGCGGGGTGACCACTGCTTGGGTGATCGTGATTGTTACATCCGAGTTGGTGCAAACGGTCGTGGCAGTCGCGTGGCAGGCGCGGTAGGTGAAAACATCCGAGCCGTAGTAACCGTTGTTCGGGGTGTAGGTATAGCTGCCCGATGAGGTCAGTGTGACGGTTCCGTGAGTCGGTGCGTTAACGGTTGCCGTGTTGTAAACCAAGTTCACTGTGTCATTGGCCGTCATCGAACCTGTTACCGGGGTGTCTTGTGCCGTGGTGTTCGAGTCATCCTGAGTGCGAAT
Organism: Actinomycetota bacterium; assembly: GCA_039805505.1. GTDB lineage: Bacteria > Actinomycetota > Actinomycetes > Actinomycetales > Microbacteriaceae > Rhodoluna. Next base: position 14,620 of record JBDLUE010000011.1, on the reverse strand, counting down.
CACCAGGATGGTGACAGTGGCCGAAGCCGAACAGGTGGTGCTTGGTGAAGGCAGGCAAACCTGGTATTTGAAGGTTGCGTTGCCAACGAAGTTTGCAGCCGGGGTGTAGGTGTACTGACCATTGGCAGTGTTGAAGGTCAGGGTGCCCTCGGTCGAATCGATCGAGTCTGAAACATCGAGCGAGAAGGTCGAGTTAGCTGGGGCAACGTCGTTCACATCCGTGGATGCCGTAATAGCGGTAACGTATGCCGTCACTTCGCTGTCATTGGCGGCGACAGGCTGGCCGGCCGCTGCGATGTTGATGGTTACGGTTGCGATCTTACAAACCGTGGTGTTCGGTGAAGGCAAACAGACCTTGTATGTGAAGCTGTCGCTGCCCGAATAGTTGTTGGCTGGAGTGTAGGTGTAGCCACCGGTTGAGGTCATTGTGACTGTGCCGTGGGCAGGGTCGCTCTGCTTGGCATAGGTTGAGCCGGCAGGTTTGGTGTCGTTGGTGTCAGCGTTGGCAGAGAAAGCAGTGTTGACGTCCGTGTTGCGCGTGTCGTTAACCAGGGTCAAGCTGACCGATGCGGTCTGGATTGAGTTGATTTCGGTCTGGACATTGCTTTGGCTCCAACGAGGGCCATCCGGGTCCTGGTCGTTTAGGTCGGCGGCAATTTCCTGCGCAGTTGCTCCGCCTTCGATTTCAGAGGCGATGAACTCGCGGTCGGTCATGGTTCGGCAGCCCGGCACATCGCCGTCGTAAATCGCGATGCCCTCGGTTGTCCAGTTCATTCCGCTGGTCTCAATTGCCGAGGGGTTTCCGCTGCGGCGGCTGGCGTTCTGTGGCGGAATGATGTCCCCCCAGAACTTCTGGTTCGAAGGGTAAGTGATGCTCGGGGTGAAGACGTGGTAGGTCACGCCGTTGACGGTGTAGTCACGGTCGTGGTTTGGGTTTGAGTGGCCGCTGGTGGCGTAAACCGAGCTGTCAGAAACGGTGATCTTGCGGTATGGGTTGGTCACCGCATGGGTGCGGTGACAGATGGTGGTCTTCCAGTTGTTGCCCTGCAGGGTGTGCCAATCGGCGTCGGTAGATGCGACTGCGAGGGCGGTTTGGGTTGGAACTCCCGCTGAGCCGAGAGCAATAGCCAATGCTGTTAATACAGCTGCGACCTTGTTCTTTTTGACACCAAAACCGAACATTTTGAACCCCTTTTGTTAAGTCTCCTACTCTAGCCCAAACAAGGTTCGCAAAAGGCCACAAAAAGGGGGTAACCGGAGGTTATATCTGACCTTCATCCAGGCCGGCAAGCACCTTCTGGGCTCGAACGCGCAGTTCGGGCAGGTCACTTAGTCGGTTGAGGCCGAAGATCTGCTGGCTCATTCGGTGGTTCTTTACGAAGCGGTCGCGATGGCGATCAAGGAAGTCCCAATACAAAGTGGTGAACGGGCAGGCATCCTCGCCCACTCGCTTCTTCGGGTCATAGGCGCAACCCTTGCAAGACTGGGTCATTTTGTTCAGGTATGCCCCGCCGGCCGCATAGGGCTTGGTCATGAGGAGGCCGCCATCCGCGTGCGTTGCCATGCCGATGATATTCGGCACCATCACCCATTCGGTGGCGTCGATGAACTGCTCGCGCATCCAATCGAGAAACTCCTGGGGGTTCACGCCCGTGACCAGGGCGAGGTTGCTGAGCACCATCAGGCGCGGGATGTGGTGGGCCCAAGCGCGCGTCTCAACGTCGGCGACAACCTGCTTGACGCAGGCCATTTTGGTCTTGGATGAATCGGTGAATAGCGGCAAGAGTTTGCGGGTCGCGCCGAGCTCATTCTTCTCGCGATAGTCGGGGCCGAGGAACCAATACATGCCATTGATATATTCACGCCAACCGATAACCTGACGCACGAATGCCTCAACCGAGCCGATCGGCTTGTCGTCGTTGCGATAGGCAGTCAAGACGGCATCGATTACCTCGGATGCGTGCAGCAGGCCATTGTTCAGGTATGGGCTGAGCAGCGAGTGGTGCAGCGCCCAGTTGTCGCCAGCAATGGCGTCTTCGTAGGGGCCAAAACCGTCGAGGTGGTTGGCGATGAAGTTTTGCAGTTGGGCGAGCGCGCCGGCGCGGGTGGTGGCCCAGGTGTTGGTTGGGCTCATGCCAAGCTGGGCGGCAACCTGCTGGTCGATTTCGTCACGTTCGTGCTCGAGGTAAGGCGGCCAGGTGTAGTTCTTCGGCGGCGGCAAGCGGTTATCGGCATCGAAGTTCCAACGGCCTCCGTCTGGTTCGCCGTTCGTGACCATGATGCCCAAGCGGACGCGCTGTGCTCGATAGAAGTTCTCCATCACGAAGGTCTTTTGACGATCTGCCCAGAGGCGGAAGTCTGGGCGTGAGGTTAAGAAGAAGTCGTTCGGGGTGAACTCGACGCCGAACTCGCGCAGTTGATCTAGCTGCTTGAACGAGGATGGTTCGGCCGAGTGAATCGGCAGGTTTCCGAACTCGGCACGTGCGGCGGTCAGGCCTTCGATTGTTGTCGGGGCTTGGATGTACCGAACGGTAAAGCCTTCAGCTTCAAGTTCGGCGGCAAAGTGTCGGGCCGAGGAGAGCAAGAAGAACAGGCGTTCTGGGTGCCAGGGGCGGCCGGAGGTCATCCGTGCACTTTCGACCAACACGATTGCGTCGGTCTCGGGGTTCGCCGATTTGAGCATGCCGCGTTCGCGGTTTAGGTGGTCGTGGGCGACATAGAGGATGCGGCGTGCGGCCGGTTTATCAGCGGTCATTTTGCGCCTGCCGACTTGCACTTCTGTGAGCAGAACTTGACGTTATCCCAGTCGCGTTCCCACTTCTTGCGCCATTCAAATGGCAGCCCGCAGCTTGCACAGATCTTCGGCGGGTGGCCGTTTTTGGTTTGTGCGATTCGGGGCATACAGATTCAAACCCGAAAGCGTGACCTCGTGTTCCACAAATCAGGGAATCCAAATTGTTATCTACATCTTCACTTCGACTGACAATTGAGCGACTGACGAAACTAATCTGAAGACAGGGGGCATCAAAAATCAATCGAATCGGGGAAAAATGAAGTACAAAACTCTTACAACCATCGTCATTGCTGTTTGTGTCACCCTCTCAACCCTTAGCCTCACATCCGTGTCGGCCAAGGAGTTGCCCAAGCCTACGCCTGCGCCGAGTCTTAGCGCCGCTAATCTAATCGCTTACTTTCCAACTTCTCGAACTAGTTTGGCTCTGGACGGAAGCGATTCTGGCTCAAGCAACGGAGTCGGGAAGCTTCTCGGGCTTGCGGACTGGCTGCAGTGCTGGAACTTCGCCAACTACTCTTGGGTGATCAGTTCATTCCAAGCACCGGTGGCAAAGCGAACCATGAGCATTCAATGTGGCTCCCAAACTAGCCATGGCTACCTACACATTGCACTGGGCAAGTCTGGTCACCAGAGTGGTTGGCGAAACCGAATTTTTCAGGCGAACCCCGCTATGAACACGGATTCCTGGGATGACCTCATGTGGATGGCGGCTAAAGACTCATGGAGCGACAAGGCGTTCACAATGAACGTTGGTAGTGGCAAGGTTTGTCGGTCGGCCCCCATAGAGATGTACGGTCGCAATCCAGATGGGTCGATAACGCTGAAGTACACATTTCGCCCAACATTTATTTGGTCGATGACCGATAATCGCCTGATCACAGCGATTCCTAGCTCGAGTCCGAGTTGCTAATGATGTCTCTAAGAATGCGTGTGAACGTCATAGTTGAACCGCCTGTCAAATGGCCACTTTGGTTCGGCCTCCCAATCATGGACGTCGAGGCTCTGGCTCCCATCTCAACTGCTTTGAAAACTGAAGCCTATGCGCTCAGCGCTAACTTCGCCGACGGGACTCAGTGGTGCACAAAGACCGACTGCTACTACTGGGTCGACCAAGCAGCGCTGATCTCCTTCCGAGAGTGCGCAAAGGAATTCGGGGCGAAACTGCGGGCCGAGCTAGGTGACGCCTACGACGTTAGCAACCTAACGGCGTCTGTTTCAAAATCTGGTCACGCAGAGGTGCTTAGTGAGTACGATGCCGACGTCACTGAAGGAGTCTGGCACCCACACAGTTGCCAAGGCTAAAAGCTAAGGCTTTGAGGTTGCCGCTGGGACCCAGCGGACTTCGACCTTGCGGTCGGTTGAGTTCGGGTTCTTGGTGTTGAAGGCGCCGTAACCGAGGAAGCCGATCTTCACCGGAATCTTGAGCTTCGATAGCTGCTTTGAAACCGCGAGGGCTCGGGCTGAAGCCAGCTTCTTAACTTCGGCGGCTGAGCGGCCGACATCCTTGACGAAGCCGGTCACAAGCAACCAACCGGTCTTGCCCTTCATCTTGGTCGCAAGCGCCTTGATGTCTGCAATCGCTGTTGTTGAAAGCTTGGACGAGTCTGGCGCGAAGTTGATTGGTGCTGAGATCTTTGAACCGGTTAGCAGCGGGGTCGAGTCAGGTAGCACCTTCACAATCGCCTGAATCGGAGCAACGGGAACAACGATTGGCTTGACTGGTTCCGGGGTTGGCTCTGGGGTCGGCTCTGGGGTCGGCTCAGGCTTAGGTTCTGGCTCCGGGGTTGGCGTTGGGGCTGGCGCCGGGGTCACCGGTGCGGCGACTGGAGCAGTCGGTGAGAAGCTTGCGGTGCCGGTGACACTCGAACCAACCGAGTTAGTTGCCACAACGGTTGCGGTGTAGTTGGTGCCGACAACCAGGTTGTTGAACGTGCAGGTCAGAGTCGCGGTGGTGCAGGTTGCGCCGGTGTTCAGCGTGACGGTGTAGCCGGTGATTGCGGCACCGCCATCAGAGCTAGGTGCCGACCAGGTGACGGTCGCCGAGTTCGAAGTGACGGTCGAAACGATCGCCAGAGGTGCGGTCGGGACGGTCTGCACAACATACAGGCTAGGGTCCGAGGTCAACTGAACGGTAAGGGTGCCGTTCTGAGTTGCGGTGCCCAAGAGAGTCGCGACGCCGTTCTGAATCGAGTAAATCAATGCGCCGGCACGGATGCTCGAGTTGGTCAACGTCAACGAAATCGAGGTGCCGTTGGCGGTGTCAGGAACAGTCTCGTCGAGTGCCAACCAGCTGACCGCAAGGGCCAGGATGTAACTGTTTGGTGAAGTCAAGACGGTCTGCGCGTATGAAGTGTCGTTGATCAAATCGAGATTGATGACGGTGCCGGCAGGCAGTGAGCCTCGAGGCACGGTCACCGAAACGCCGCTGCCGCCGTTGGTGCCCGAGTAGGTCGAATCGACCGAGTTTGAAGCGGTGATGGTTGAGATACGGTTCAGGTTTCCGGTCACGCCGAATAGCGAAGATTGAATCCACTGAGCATAGAGTTGGCGGCTTCCGGCTGGGGTGTATGGGGCTCCTCCGTTGCCGATCTTGGTGCCACCGGTCGAAGCCGTGTACCAGCCGTCGAAGACGAAGTTGTTGCGAGTCAGAGTCGGCAAGGTGGTGGAGCTGCCGTTTGCAACCGTGGTCACCGAGTTTATTGAGTTGCCATAGTTTGGCTCGAAGCTGATTGAGTATGAACCGGCACCCCAGATTGCATAGAGCAAGGTCGAGCCGGTCGGCACGAATGGTGAGCTAACTGCGTCGCCACCGACGGTCAATGCCCAGCCGCCGAACTGGTAGCCATCCTTGACGTGGTCAGTAGCGCCCGAAAGAGTTATGCCGGTGGTGCCTACGGTGTAGTTGACCGGGGCGACCGAGGTGCCCGAGCCGCCGTTCCAGTCGTAGGTCACGGTGTAAACCTTTGGAGTCCACTGCGCAGTTAGCGTGATGTTGGTTAGACCGACCGTGTAAGTTGCGCCTGCTCCAAGGATTGCGGTGCCGTCGCTCCAACCGGCGAAGTCATAGCCGGTGCGAGTGATGCCGTTGGCAAGGGTGAAGGTGTCGCCATAGTTGAGCGAAGCCTGCGTCGGTGTAGTTGCGCCACCGGCAGGAGCATAGGTGACGGTGTAGTTGATGGCCTGCCAACCCGCATAAAGAAGGTAGCGAGTGAGGCTAACGGTGAAGGTGCTGCCAGCGGTGACCGGGTTGCCCATTTGGTCGGTCCAACCGGTGAAGGTGTAACCGGCGCGGGTCGGAGCAACGTTTGCCGTGATGACCTGCTGGTCGGTGCAGAGGTTGCCGACAACCAAACACTCGGCGTCAATTGCCGATGAGCCGTTTGCCGGGGTTCCACCGTTGAAAACGTAGCGCACGCCGTAGGCCTGCACCCAGATCGCGGTCAAGGTTACGTCGGTTGCACCCAAAAGATACTGAGCACCTGGCTGGTAGAGAGACGTGCCGTCGCTCCAACCTACGAAGGCATAGGTCGAGCTGCTGTAGGTGACCGAACTGTCGATGTTGTTGCTGAGGGTGACTCGGGTTCCATAGTTTGCCGAGGTGTTAGCCGGGAAGCTTATGAATGACGCGGATGCTGCGCTGCCCTTGGCATACGTGACTGCAATTGAACGGATGTTCCAGATTGCATACAGGGTGACGTTCGTGCTGGTTGTGAAGGTGCCGGCGATTACCGAACCGGCAGCCGAGGTTGACCAGCCGGCGAAGGTGTAACCGGTCTTGGCCATCGTGCCAACAGCCGAAAGAGTGACCGCGGTTGAACCGGTTGTGTAGCTGTCTGAGGAGTTGGCTTGAGCACCGGTGGCGCCGTTGGTGTTGTATGAAATCGTGTAGGTGTTGGCGGTCCACTTGGCATAGAGGTTCTGGCTTGCTGAACCCCAAGTTAGGGTCTGACCTGACTGGTACACGGTTCCGCTGCCGTCCGCGGCGAGGGTCCAACCCGCGAAGCTGTAGCCGGTGCGAGCAAGTGAGCCGGTGTTGCCGGCCACCACTGCACTGTTGCCAATGTTGTAGTTGGTGGCGTCGGTCGGAACTGCTCCCGAGGTCGCACCATTCGAGTTGTAGGTCAGGCTGTAGTTGATCGCCGTCCACTTTGCATAAATGGTCGTGTCAGCCGTCAGAGTCTGTGCACCGGTCACGGATGTGGTGAACGCCGACTCGGCAAACCAACCGGCGAAGGTGTAGCCGGTCTTGGTTGGAGTCGGCAATGTGATCGTCGAGCCGCCAGTGGTGTAGCTCGAAGTCGCTGAGCTGTTTCCGCCGGTCGCACCGTTGTAGTTGTAAGTCAGCGTGTAGGTGTTGGCGGTCCACTTCGCATAGAGAGTTGCGTCAGCGCCAGGAGACTGAGTACCGGAAACAAGGGTTGTGAAACCTGACTCGGCATACCAGCCAGCAAAGGTGTAGCCGGTCTTGGTTGGAGTTGGCAATGTGATTGCGGTTCCACCAGTTGTGTAGCTCGAAGTCGCGGTGCCATTGCCACCGGTCGCGCCGTTATAGGTGTAGGTCAGCGTGTAGGTGTTGGCAGTCCACTTCGCATAGAGAGTTGCGTCAGCACCAGGGGTTTGCGTGCCCGAAACCAAAGTGGTGAAACCAGATTCGGCATACCAGCCAGCAAAGGTGTAACCGGTCTTGGTTGGAGTCGGCAACGTGATCGCGGTTCTACCAGAGGTGTACTGAGAGGTCGCAGTCGTGTTGCCGCCGGTCGCGCCGTTGTAGGTATAGGTGAGCAGATAAACGTTGCCCGCCCACTTTGCATAAAGGGTCGCATCAGCGGTTGGTGACAGTGGGCCAGAAACCTGAGTGGTTAGGCCTGCGTCTGAATACCAACCCGAGAGGGAGTAACCGGTTTTGGTTGGGGTCGGCAAGGTGATTGCGGTTCCACCCGTGGTGAAGTAGGAAGTGGTAGTTCCGTTGCCGCCGGTCGCACCGTTGTAGTTATACGTGATGGCGTAGGTGCTGGCCGTCCACTTCGCATACAGCGTGGCGTTGGCAGTCGGCGACTGGGCACCCGAAACAAGGGTCGTGAAACCTGACTCTGCATACCAGCCAGCAAAGGCGTAACCGGTCTTGGTCGGAGTCGGCAAAGTGATAGCGGTTCCACCGGTTGTGTAAGTAGAGCTGGCAGTCGAGTTGCCGCCAGTCGCACCGTTGTAGTTGTAGGTAAGTGTGTAGGTGCCGGTTGTCCACTTTGCATAGAGGGTTGCGTTGGCGGTCGGTGTCTGTGTTCCGGAAACCTGGGTCGTCAAACCTGCATCTGAGTACCAGCCGGCGAAAACCGAGCCGGTCTTGGTCGGAGTTGGCAAAGTGATCGCCGTGCCACCGGTCGCATAGGAGGCACTGGCCACCGAGTTGCCGCCGGTCGCTCCGTTGTAGTTATAGGTGAGCGTTGCTACGTTGGCAGCCCACACCGGGTAGAGAGTCAGATTCGAGTCGAGGTAGATTGTCGAGCTCAGCGCGTTGGTTTGTGCAGCACCCGAAACCGATGAAGTGGTCCAGCCGGAGATTGTGTAGCCGGTTCGGGTCAAAGCCGTGCTTGCACCACCGAGGGTCACGGACGAACCAGCGTTGTGGGTGGTCGAAATATTCGAACCGGTTCCGTTTGGACCAGCTGAATAGGTCAGATTGTATGGTCCCATGCCGTAGGTGACGGCTTCGGAGTTGTAGTTTGCCAGCATCTGGGCGCTGGTTAGAGCAGTGTTGTAAAGGCGCATGCGGCTGTAGTAGCCACGAGCGTGCGCGTTGAGGCGAGCATCGCCGATCATCAAAATCGCATTCGTGGTCGAGACTCTCGCCATGCCAGTCTTTACTGAGCCATCTGGGCGACCGTTGATGTACAGCTGCAAGTTATTTGCAGCGTCAATCGTGAAACCAAGAAGCATCCACTTATTCGACGCGCAATCGGCGTTTGAAAATGTGTAATCTCCGGCACCCAGAGTGCTGCCTGTGTTTACCTGCAGGTGACCGTCATAGATACCGAAGTGCCAGTCGAGACCAGAGGCAGCACCACCCGCCGTCGTGCTGAACCAGTGAGTTGCAAGGATGTTCCAGGTTCCTGCACCCCGATAAGAAGAGCATTTGAACCATGTTTCATAAGACACTCCGCCACCGAAAGTAGCCGCATTGTTGGCGCCCATGTTCACGTGAGAGCCGGTGGTAGCGGTCATATCGATAGCGCCCGGCGAGTTTGCGGTGTCGCGCGAGATGGCTCCGACGACCACTGAGGCTATCCGCGAGCTGCCCGGATAGATGCTGGTCACAGTCGTTGGCGAGGCCGGAACACTCTGCAAGTTGGTTGCATCGATATTGACCACGAGGTTGCCGACTGGCTCTGCTGTCTTCCATCCGCCATAAAGTGTGATGTCGGCCGATGGCGCGTAGGCTGCTCCGGCGTCGCCGATTCTCGTGGTGAACGAGGTGTTCGAGAACCAACCGGTGAAGACGTATCCATCCCGAGCAGTCGGGGTTGGCAAAGTCATGGTGCCCGAAGTCAGTCGAATCGAAATCACATTGGTGGCACCGCCAGTGAACGAATCGCTGGTTACGGTCTTGTAGCTGTAGCCCTGGATGTCTGAAGGAGCGAATGCGCCGGAATAGACGTTGACCGAACGCACCGCACCTTCTAGCGAGGCGTCCCACTGAGGCCAGTTGCTTCGGCCGATGAAGTTATCGCTCAGGGTTAGGCCGGTGGTTGGCCTGGCAGTGAAAGCTTGCGTGTAGACGAGCGTTCCATTTTTGTACATCCGACAGTTTGCGCCGTCGATGCTGACCGTCCATCGAGCCATCTCGCTGGTTGCCGAAATAGCGTTGACATAGGTGCAAGACGAGGGTGACGCCCCATTGAAAATCGTGAGGATCAAATCTCGAGTGGTTCCAGAGCGACCGAGAAGGATGTTGTCATTCTCCATCCCGCCCTCAGAGAAGTCGATGATGCGCTCCCACATATCCGCGCTGTTACCAAAGTCAGCCTCAAAGTCGAATGTCATGCCTTGGGCGTTAAACGGCGTGGACGATAGGTTCGGCACATCGATGTATGGGCCGTTCATCGTGGTACCAGCACCCGAGAACTTCCAGGAGCCTGTGCTTGCGTCAAAGTTCACCGACTGCCCGTTGGCGCCCGTGATTAGGGTTCCGTCGTTTGCGCCGCCAGCAGACATGTCGTTAACCGCGGTTCCGAGAGCCGAGTTATAACTGGCGTTGTCGCTCGCGTTGTAGCTGAACACAGGCATTGCCTTGGCATAGCGAAGCACGACTACACCTGAACCGCCGTTGCCGCCGGCCATGACGCTGTTGTTGGAATACATACCGCCGCCACCGCCACCAGAACCGGAGTTTGAGGCTCCCGCGACAGGGTTGCCTTGGTAGGTCGCGCCTGCTCCACCTCCACCGACACCACCAGAACCACCGGTTCCGTACTCGGCAGTACCACCGCCACCGCCACCAGCAAAGTATGAGGCGCCTGACGCCTCAACGCCCGCGCCGAGGCTCGAGCGAACAGCAGTTGGAATCCACGAAACTGAGGCACCCGCGCCACCGATACCGGCAACACGCGTTGAACCATTAGCCGAGGTTGCCGCCGCACCGGCACCACCACCTGCGCCACCGAGCCAGTAGCCGTATGGGGTGCTTCCGGTCACGCCAGCGCTACCAGCGTTTCCCTGGCCATTCGTTCCAGCAGAACCTGCCCCTTGGCAGCATCCGCCACCACCACCAGAACCACCAACTGAGCCAACCGAAGAGTGTCCGCCCGCACCGCCACCGATTGCAGTTCGAGCAGTTAAACCAGAACCAGAAACGGATGAATTGGCACCATTAGAACCATCAGAGCCTAGGGCTGAGCTCGCGGCACCGCCGGCGCCACCGGCGCCAACTGAGATTGAAAGTGAGCTAGCAGTGACGGAAAGATTTTGCTCCTGAAGCAAACCACCGGCACCGCCACCACCCGCGTGACGCGAACCACCGCCGCCACCGCCGGCAACGACAAGAAGGTCGATCGTGCCGACACCTGTTGGGCGAGTCCATGAATAGTTGATGCCGGTCGACTTGAAGGCGACATAGCAATAGAGGCCGGATTCGACAACTACAACCCCTGAGTTGTTGTCCACATCTACCGAACATTTACCCGAAGACACGGTAACCGCAGAGGCAGGCATTGGCATCGAAACGAAGCCAGTTGCGACCATCAGGGTTGCAGAAATCAATGCGACATTGCGTCGCAGATTTCTGAACGGTGACTTCACTTTTTGGGGGCCTCGGATTCTAGGTAATCACCCTCCAGTATCGGTCAAAAACCGAACAAAAACAAGGCAAAGCGCCGTGCCTGTGGAGGCTAGATAACCCCGGCCAACTTGAGCGTCACAACCAGCATCAGCACGCCACCGATGCGATAAACCCAAACGTTGCGCTGTGCCGGCTTGAGTTCATCCTCGTCGCGGCCGTGGCGACCGAACATGCCGAGGAAACTGAGTGCCAAAAGCGGAAGAGGAAGGATCACGAATGACCAGGATGCGAGCGCCGGAACAGCCCCAAGAATGGCACCGGTGACGGCAGTCGTGACAGTGGCAACGATTAAGCTGAGGGCAAGACCAGGAACACCGCTTGGCAGGATTCGCCAGATGGCTGGATAGTTCGGGAACTTGTCTTGGAACCACCCGATGACGGTTGGCACGAGGAACAAGGCCGAGCCAACCCAAAGCTGCCAGCCTTCACCGATCAAGGCTCCACCGATGACAATCCAAACCGCATACTTGATGGCCAATGACACAACCATCTGAATCATCGGAGGCTCAGGCAGGTGATCAGGGTTGATGCGGTTCAGGCGCGCTGGGTAGTAGCGAGCGGCGAACTCCTCGAGGCCAACGCGAACCAGTGCGGCAGCTGCGATGGCTAGCGCGAAGTCTTGAACGTGGTTGGCGACAGCGAGGGTGAGACCGGCAAGGGCAGGCAGACCGCTGACCATCGCGAAGCTCGACCAACCGGCCATGAACGGCGCGACGGCGAAGTCGGTCAGGCGCTCCCACCAAGACTTGAGGTCGTTCGCCGGGTGCTTGCGCAGCGTGCGGAACGCGGTGGTCAACATCGCTGGCCCGATGCTCAAAAGCATGATGCCGAACATCAGACGAACGTCGCCCATGTCAATCGCAATGCCCTTCGAAGCGGCGATCACAACGCTGAATGTGATGAACAGGCTGGCCGCCGTGAAGCCGGCTGCTGCATCAAAAATACCTAGGATGGCGATCGCCAGCAGTGCCTGCCAGGCCGGGGTAAGCATCGCTCCATCGTTGGCAATCGCGCCGGAAACACCGAGCACGGCACCGGCAATTGAGAGCAAAAGGGTCGGGGTTCCGACGATCGCACGAAGGTATGACCCATCGTTGACCAGCTTGGCAAACAGTGGGCTGAAGCGTGCGAGCTTGAGGCTCAAGTTGTGGGTCAGCCTGTCGAGAGCTTGCATTCCTGGGATGGCGAACCAGGCCAGGCGATCACCCCAGGCAGATTTCTCGAGTTCGAAATCATCCTGGACGACGTCGAGCGAGCTGATGTCTGCAGATTCGCTCTCGACGCCAGAACCGCCGTTGCTTGAGCTTGAGCTAGAAGAAGAACCGCCAGAGGATGAGCCCGGCGATGAACCAGCTGAAGCGCCGGCCGATGCGCCAGCGGCAGCTCCTGCTGCTGCGCCAGCGGCGGCACCCGCGGCAGCAGCGGCTGCGGCGGCAGCAGCGACAGACGAAGCAACCACGACAGCGGTGGCTGCGGTTTCGGCAACGGCGGCAACCGCCTCAGGTGAGCCCAGCGGGTCGAAGGCAACCGGCGGAGCAGAGTCGTCACCGGTGGCGCCAATTGCTGGGTTAGCAACCGGCTCACCAGGGTTAATCTCCGGGATTGAAATCGTTGGGCTGATCAAGTTATCAACCGAAGGCAGCGCGATAGCGGCGGCCGAAGAAGTTGGCAGTGGGGCCGGTGAAGCGCTTGGGCTCTTCGTTGGCGCTGGGCTGGCCGAAGGCGAAACCGTAGGAGTCGGCTTTGCCACAGGAACCGCTGAAGCACTTGAAGTCGGCTTTGGAGCCGGGCTCGCCGAAGCTGTCGGCTTAGGCGTTGGCTTGACCGTAGGTGCAGGTGTCGGCTTAACCGTTGGTGTCGGAGTCGGCGAAGCGGTCGGGGTTGGCGACGGGGTCGACGGTGCAGCAACCGGTGGAGCCGGGTTACCTGCCGGGTCAATCACAGTCGGTTCGGTTCCCGTAACCTCAACAGCAACCTCAAGGGTTTGAACACCGGTCGGCAGATCACTGTCGAGCAGAGCAGCGGCACGGAAGTTGAAGACATCCAGCGGCGATGACTTGCCCGCACTAGGCGCCGGTGCAACCAAGACCGAAGCTGGCTTAACCGAAGCTGTTCTGAAGTTGGTGCCCTTCACGACGACAATCAACTTCATGTAATAGGTGCCGCGCTTCACGAATGTCATTGGGTCGGCAACTGCCAAGCCGTTCACATCGAAATCGCGCTTTCCGAGGTAGGTCCATCCGGTGTTATTCGGGTCAACCGTTGACTTAAAGAACGCTGCGACTTCGTGTGTGGCAACCAAGGATGTATCAATCTTGATGCTCAAAGCGACCTGGTCACCGGCGGAAACCTGTTCCTTTTTCTTCGCATCCACGCGTGAGGTTGCCTGCGAGAAGTCACCTTCGATTTCGGCGATCGGTGCAGTGTTCAGAGCGCTGATGATGTTGCTAGCAGCGAGGGCATTCTTAGCGGCCACACTGAGCGCGTCAAAGACGGTTGGAGGTGCGACCTTGATGAACGAAGTTCTCGGGGTTCCAGAGATTGCGCGACGGTTCACAACACCCTGGCCCGAAGCTGCCGGAACCTCAACCGCGATGCTCGCAGCTGTGACGGTCAGGTCGGTGGATGCGACCGGGCTCACCTGAAGATCGTCAATCGAGAACGTGGATGCCTTGGTGAGCGAGCTGGTGCCATACTGGCCAGCCAAAACCGATGAAACTGCGTTGATCGTGCAGGTCTTGTTGTTAACCGAGGCGACAATGCTAGCGATCGAATCGATGCCGGTGAAGTTGAAGTCGACGCCGTTTGTAACCGATAACGTGCTGCAATCAACCGGCAAGGATGATGCCAGCGTGAACACCAAGTTACGGTCGGTGTCGGTTGCCGAAGGTGCGGTAAGAGTCAGGACGTTCAGGTTTCCGTTTACCACCACGGCCGAGTTACGCGAGAGCGAACCAATAGCGCCGATTGTCGGCAAGGTGAGTGTCGCCGGGTTGCTTGCCGAGTCGGTGACCGAGCCACCGTTCAGCACGAGTGCGTTGACGCTTGAATAGCTGAGGTCGGCTGAAGTGTCGCCCTGAGCGACGGTGTAGGAACAGACCAGGTCGGTGGCCGGAGTGCCGGCAACACAGTCGGCGGTGCGAATGTTCGAGCCCATGTTGAGGCTCAGGCGCGGGGTTCCTGTGACGGTCAAAGTGTCGTCAAAGCGCACACGGATTTGAACTTGGTCGCCAGCCACGAGTGTGCCGTTTGCGGTGATGGCCGAGACGTTAGTGACGGCTGGGCCGGTGAGGTCCGAAACGTAGTTGACCGAATCGGTCATCGTTGAAAGGAAGTTGGTTCCCGCTGCGGTGCCACCGAACTCAACGATGTAACCCCAGGAAATTCCTGCGTTGCCGTTGTAGTCGTTCCACTTACCGTCACCATAGATGTGGACGGCCATGTCGCCGGCAAGGTTGGGTTCGCCAGTGTTCCAGTTTGTGTAGTTGATGTTA
>JBDLUE010000010.1:0-16940 GCA_039805505.1 Actinomycetota bacterium | reverse complement strand
GTCTCACCGACCAGTGCTGCAAGGTCTGGATACTGTTTTGCGTGAATGCCGTATTTCTCGAGCACCGCAGCGTCATCCATGCGAGCGAGATTAAGAACGCCCTTCACTGGGTAAAGAATGGTGGTCGATTCGCTAATCAACTGGAAAGTGTCGCGGTCGCCAGACACTACGAAAACGTTGAAGCCCTTGGCTCCGCTTTGATCAGCCAAACTGGCAAGAATGTCGTCAGCCTCGAAATTTTCGCGCGTGATTGTCTTGATATTCATTGCGTTGAGAGCTTCGCGAAGAAGTTCGGTTTGTCCGTTGAATTCCGGCGGGGTCTCTCCGCGAGTGCCCTTGTACTCCGGGTATTCCTCGGTGCGGAAGGAGCTGCGCGATAGGTCGAACGCAACCGCCAAGTGTGTTGGCTTCTCTGCGCCAAGGATGTTCAGGAGCATCGAGATGAACCCGTGCACGGCATTGGTGTGCTGACCATCCGGGGTCTTGAAGCTATCTGGGCTGAGAGCATAGAACGCTCTAAAGGCAAGCGAGTGCCCGTCAATGAGCAGCAGAGTAGGCTTTTGGTTAGCGTTCATGAGGCAAGCCTACTTTGCCCGACCGACCTAAAGCAGGAGCAGCACTTGACTAAGTCATCACCAAAACTCAGCCCTGAGGCAGCAGCATTGATTGAGCTTCGCGGAATGGGTGCGCTTGCCGAAAAAATGGGCTTCGAGTTGCTTGAACTCAGCGCAGAACGTTCGGTCGCAACCATGCCCGTTATTGGCAACACGCAGCCACTCGGATACGTTCACGGTGGTGCTTATGTGGTGCTTGCCGAAACCCTAGGAAGCTTCTCTGCCAACGTTTGGGCGCACACTCTGGGCAAGGTGGCGGTTGGCATCGAGGTGAATGCCTCTCACTCACGTTCAGCCACAGAGGGCTTAGTGACGGCAACTTGCA
Organism: Actinomycetota bacterium; assembly: GCA_039805505.1. Lineage (GTDB taxonomy): Bacteria > Actinomycetota > Actinomycetes > Actinomycetales > Microbacteriaceae > Rhodoluna. The sequence goes on along the minus strand of JBDLUE010000010.1, from coordinate 16,001 downwards.
AGGCTGTGCAACTCGGAAGATCGCTAACCATCCACGAGATTGTTTGTGTCGATGATCAGGAACGCCGTCTTTCGACAATTCGCATCACGAACTTCTTGAAAGACAAGAGCTAAAACTTATTTGGCTTAGGCCTTTGGTGCGCCGAGTTGTTCGATAACTGTCTGCGCGACTTCCTGCATCGTCAGGCGGCGATCCATGGAAGCCTTTTGAATCCAGCGGAAGGCCTCTGGTTCAGTTAGGTTCATCTTTTCGTTCAGCAATCCCTTAGCGCGGTCTACGAGCTTGCGGGTTTCGAAACGTTCGTTCAGGTCTGAAATCTCGTGCTCTAGAGCTATCAGTTGAGAGTGGCGACTCAGGGCGATTTCAACGGCCGGCATGAGGTCGTTTGGAGTGAATGGCTTCACCACGTATGCCATCGCTCCGGCTTGGTTTGCCCGGTCAACGAGCTCCTTCTGGCTGAAGGCAGTGAGAAGGACGATGGCCACTTTTTGGTCTGCCATCTGCTCGGCAGCGGTTAGACCATCCATGTTTGGCATCTTGATGTCCATGACGACCAGGTCAGGCTTGTGTTCGATGACTGCAGCAACGGCTAGCGCGCCGTCACCAACCTCGGCCACTACATCAAAACCGTGCTCTCGCAGGGTCTCAACTACGTCCATACGAATCAGTGACTCGTCTTCAGCGACGACAACTCTGCGTTTTGCTACTAGTTCTGCCATGGCGACAACCTTATTCGATATCGGTTCGATTTATCTAACGGGCGCGAATCAACTAGAATCTTCTAGTTACAACAAGCCGAAGTGGCGAAATGGCAGACGCGGAGCACTCAAAATGCTTTTCCGAAAGGAGTGCGGGTTCAAGTCCCGCCTTCGGCACGCAAATAGAAAAAGACCCCAGGATCTCTCCCGGGGTCTTTTTTCTTTGCTCTGTTTAGCTCTTGTAACCAGGTGCTGCGCCGTTGACGGCGTCGCCAACGCGGTGAACGCGAAGGCTGTTGGTTGAACCTGGGATGCCCGGAGGGGTTCCTGCGACTACGACGACTTCCTCGCCCTGCTTGGCTAGGCCTTCAGCAAGAACGATTTCATCAACCTGGTGCATCATTTCGTCGGTGTGCTTGACCGATGCAACTAGGAAGGTGTGTGCACCCCAGACAAGTGATAGACGGTTGCGAACGGTCTCACTTGGAGTGAATGCAAGCGTTGGAACCGATGAGCGCAAACGTGATACGCGACGCAATGAATCGCCTGACTCGGTGAACACCGCAACGTAGCGTGAGCCAAGAAGCTCGGCGATCTCGACAGCGGCAAGCGAAACAGCACCTGAGTGGGTGTGAGGGCGAGTGCCAAGAGCCGGGATGCGGTCTAGGCCGTTCTCTTCGGTTGACTCGATGATGCGAGCCATAGCCTCAACGGTCTCCACTGGCCACTTGCCAACTGAGGTCTCGCCAGAAAGCATGACTGCGTCAGCGCCATCCAAGATTGCATTCGCAACGTCAGAAGCCTCTGCGCGGGTCGGGCGTGAGTTCTCAATCATGGTCTCAAGCATTTGAGTAGCAACGATGACCGGTTTTGCCCAGCGGCGAGCAAGCTCAACGGCGCGCTTCTGAACTAGAGGCACATCCTCGAACGGAAGCTCAACACCAAGGTCGCCACGGGCAACCATGATGCCGTCAAACGCGTCGATGATCTCTTCGAGGGCCTCGACTGCCTGCGGCTTTTCAATCTTGGCGATGACCGGAAGGAACTTGCCCTCTTCGGTCATGATCTCGTGAACGCGAACGATGTCGCTTGCGTTGCGAACGAACGACAGTGCAATCATGTCGACGCCTAGGCGGATACCCCAGCGAAGGTCGTCTTCATCCTTCTCAGAAAGCGCAGGAACGTTGACTGCAACGCCTGGAAGGTTGATGCCCTTGTTGTTTGACACGAAACCTGGAATCTCAACAACGGTGGTTACGGTGTCTGCGGTAACCTCGGTCGCCTTAAGAGTGACCTTGCCATCATCGATCAACAGCAAGTCGCCAGCCTTTACGTCGCCACAAAGACCCTTGAAGGTGGTTCCACAAATTTCCTTGGTGCCTTCGACCTCGTTGATGGTGATCTTGAAGATGTCACCCTTCTCAAGCATGTGAGGGCCGTTAGCAAACTTTGCAAGGCGAATCTTTGGACCCTGTAGGTCAACGAAGATGCCGACCGGCTTGTTTACGTCAGCTGCAGCCTTGCGAACGGTGCGGTAGATCTCTTCGTGAACGTCATAGCTGCCGTGGCTTAGGTTCATGCGAGCAACGTCTACACCGGCCTCGATGATTGCACGAATGCTTTCATAGGTTGAGGTTGCCGGGCCTAGTGTGGCAACAATCTTTGCGCGTCTCATTTGTTCCTTTGTTGGTTTGGTTCCCGAAACTAACTTCGAGAAGGTTGGTAACTCTTTATCTAACTGAAAATGCCTTGTCGGTTGGCTTGACCGGAGCGGGAAGCTCAGTCGCACCCTCCAAGTACTCGTCAACTGCAGCTGCTGCCGCACGGCCTTCTGCGATCGCCCAGACAATCAGGCTCTGACCGCGACCAGCGTCACCGGCGACGAAAACGCCGTCGGCGTTGGTTGACCACTTTTTGTCACGAGCCAAGTTGCCACGTGAATCAAGCTCGGTGCTTGACTGCTCAGCAATAAGGTCGCCCTCGACGCCGGTGAAACCAAGCGCCAAGAAGACTAGGTCTGCTGGGATGATCCGCTCGGTGCCAGCTTTTGGAAGGCGCTTGCCATCGACGAACTCTGTGTCGGCAACCTTGACGCCGGTTAGCTTGCCGTTCTCCCCCACGAACTCAACGGTTGAGTGAAGGTACTTTCGCTCACCGAACTCTTCGTGCGCTGAAGCCACTTCAAAGAGGGTTGGGTAGGTTGGCCAAGGCTGGTTTTCAGTGCGTTCTGTCGGTGGCTGCTGGCCGATGGCTAGCGTGGTCACCGAGATTGCACCCTGGCGAGTTGCTGTTCCGAGGCAGTCAGCGCCGGTGTCACCGCCACCAAGAATGACGACGTTCTTACCATCGGCAAGGATCTGGTTTTCGACTACGTTACCGGCCACTGCACGGTTCGCCTGTACGAGGTAATCCATCGCGAAGTGAACGCCTGAAAGCTCACGACCAGCGACCGAAAGGTCGCGAGGCTTAGTGGCTCCGGTAGTGACAACCACTGCATCAAAGCGAGCCCGAAGGTCTTCCCAAGTGATGTCAACGCCTATGTTTACACCTGGGCGGAATCGGGTTCCCTCGGCTTCCATCTGCTCGATTCGTCGATCGATGTGGTGTTTCTCCATTTTGAAATCAGGGATTCCATAGCGGAGTAGACCGCCAATTTTGTCGTCGCGCTCATACACGGCAACAGTGTGGCCGGCTCGGGTAAGTTGCTGAGCAGCTGCGAGACCGGCCGGGCCTGAACCAACGACCGCCACGGTCTTGCCGGTTAGACGCTCAGGAGCGTGCGGCTTTACCCAGTCGTTCTCAAAGGCCTGGTCGATGATTGAAACTTCGACCTCCTTGATGGTTACCGCCGGCTGGTTAATGCCAAGCACGCAGGAGCTTTCGCAAGGCGCCGGGCAAAGACGACCAGTGAATTCAGGGAAGTTGTTGGTCGCGTGCAAACGTTCGATCGCGCCCTTGCCGTCGCCGCGCCAAGTAAGGTCGTTCCACTCTGGGATGAGGTTGCCCAGCGGGCAGCCCTGGTGACAGAACGGCACTCCGCAGTCCATGCAACGCCCGGCTTGCTGCTTTAGGGTTCCCTGGTCGCGCTTTTCATAGACTTCTTTCCAGTCCATGATGCGAACCTCAACTGGGCGACGCTTTGCCGTCTCTCGGTTGGTTACCTTTAGAAATCCGCGTGGATCAGCCATTTGTGACCTCCAGAATCTGCTGCCAGACGCTGTCGCTGTCTGGGTCAACACCGTTTGCAACCGCCTTTGCACGAATTGCTAGCACGCTTGCATAGTCACGAGGCAGCACACGAACAAAGTGCTTTACCTCGTTTGCGAAGTCGCCCAAGAACTGCTTTGCCAGCGCAGAGCCGGTTTCTGCTAGGTGAGCCTCCAGCAACGACTTGAGCTTGGCTTCATCTTCGGCCTCGAGTGCACCGATGTGAAGCTCTCCAGCAGCCAGGGCTTCGTGGTTGATTCGGTCGCCTCGCAGCTTGTAAATGTATGCGACACCACCCGACATACCAGCACCGAGGTTTCTGCCGGTTGGGCCAAGAATCACGGCGGTTCCGCCGGTCATGTACTCGAGGGCGTGGTCTCCGACACCTTCGACAACGGCTGTGACTCCAGAGTTTCGCACCAAGAAACGTTCGCCAACGATGCCTCGCAAGAAGATCTTGCCCGAAGTTGCACCGTAGCCGATTACGTTTCCGGCGATGATGTTGTCTTCCGCTGGGAACACGCTCGACTTGCTCGGGTGAACCACAATGGTTCCACCTGAGAGACCCTTGCCAACGTAGTCGTTGGAGTCACCCTCGAGAGTGAGCTTGATTCCCTGAGGAACGAATGCGCCGAATGACTGGCCGGCCGAACCGGTCAAGTGAATGTCGATTGTTCCTTCGGCAAGTGCCTCGGCACCAAATCGCTTGGTCAGCTCGTTGCCCAGCATCGTTCCAACCGCTTGATCTACGTTGGTGATCGGCAACTCGATTGAGACAGCGCTGCCATCCTTGAGGGCCGCTCCCGCCGCAGCAATCAACTTGTGGTCGAAGTGGTGCTCGAGCTCGTGGTCCTGAACAGTCAAACGACGACGAGAGGAATCAGCTGAAACCGGAGCAGCGGCAAGAATTGGCGTTAGGTCTAGACCGTCTGCCTTCCAGTGCTCGATTGCCCGGTTCACATCGATTAGCTCTACTCGGCCGATAGCTTCGTCCATTGAGCGGAATCCGAGCTTGGCTAGGTACTCGCGAACTTCCTCTGCAAGGAACTCGAAGAAAGTTTCAACGAATTCTGGCTTGCCGGTGAAACGCGCACGCAAAGTCGGGTTTTGTGTTGCAACTCCAACCGGGCAGGTGTCTAGGTGGCAAACGCGCATCAAGATGCAGCCTTCGACAACTAGCGGAGCGGTCGCAAAACCGTACTCTTCTGCACCAAGCAGGGCCGCCACGATAACGTCGCGACCAGTCTTCATCTGACCGTCAACCTGAACCGAAACGCGGTCACGAAGACCGTTAATCATCAGCGTTTGCTGCGCCTCAGCCAAACCGAGCTCCCAAGGGGTTCCGGCGTGCTTTAGCGAGTTCAATGGGCTTGCGCCGGTTCCGCCATCAAAGCCTGAAACCAGGATGACGTCGGCCTTCGCTTTTGCCACACCCGCAGCGACTGTTCCGATGCCAACCTGTGAGACCAGCTTCACGTGAACGCGAGCCTCGCGGTTCGCGCGCTTGACATCGAAAATCAGTTGCTTGAGGTCCTCGATCGAATAGATGTCGTGGTGAGGAGGCGGTGAAATCAAGCCAACACCAGGGGTCGAGTGGCGAATCTTCGCGATCCATGGGTAAACCTTGTTCGGCGGAAGCTGACCGCCCTCGCCAGGCTTTGCTCCCTGAGCCATCTTGATCTGGATGTCATCCGCGTGGGTTAGATACATGCTGGTTACGCCGAAACGGCCAGATGCAACCTGCTTGATGGAGCTGCGGCGCTTTGGGTCTAGAAGACGCTCTACGTCCTCACCGCCCTCACCGGTGTTTGACTTACCGCCGATGTTGTTCATCGCGATTGCGAGAGTCTCGTGAGCCTCAGGTGAGATCGAGCCGTATGACATCGCGCCGGTTGAGAAGCGCTTGATGATTGCCGAGATCGGCTCAACTTCTTCGATTGGCACAGCCGGGCGAACGCCCTCACGAAGCGTGAATAGTCCGCGAAGGGTCATTAGATTCTCGGCCTGGTCGTCAACAGACTTGGTGTACTCGCGGAACACGTCGTACTGCTTGGTGCGTGTCGAGTGCTGAAGTTTGAAGACTGTCTCGGGGTTGAACAGGTGCGGCGGACCTTCGCGGCGCCACTGGTATTCGCCTCCGGTCTCAAGCTGCTCGTGAACGTTCGTAGCGCGCTCTACCGGGTAAGCCTTGGTGTGACGGTCGTTGTTCTCGTCGTGAATAACCTCGAGACCGATTCCGCCAAGTTGGCTGGTGGTTCCGGTGAAGTAGGTGTCGACAAACTCTTGGCTCAGACCGATGGCTTCGAAGGTCTGTGCGCCGGCGTATGAAGAAACAGTCGAGATTCCCATCTTCGACATGATCTTTAGAACGCCCTTGCCTAGACCCTTGATGAGGTTCTTGGAGGCTTTTTCGAATGTGATGCCAGCGATTTCACCCGACTTGACCATCTGTTCGACAGATTCCAGAGCCAAGTATGGGTTGACCGCTGCGGCTCCATAGCCGACCAAGGCGGCTACGTGGTGCACCTCGCGCACGTCACCAGCTTCGACGACAAGGCCAACATCGTTGCGAAGACCCTGGCGAATCAGGTGGTGGTGAACTGCGGAAGTTAGCAATAGTGACGGAATCGGTGCCGACTCATAGCTGCTGTCGCGGTCGCTGATTACGAGGTAGGTGGCGCCATCTTGGATCGCCGCGGTCACTTCTTCGAAGATCTCACGGATGCGAGCGGCTAGACCCTCGGCTCCGTCGTCGACTCGGTAAATGCCCTTGACGGTGTATGCCTGACCGACGCCAGGTTTTTCGTCTATGTGCTTGATCTTGGCAAGCTCGTCATTACTGAGAACTGGGAAGTCAAGGATGACCTGCTGAGCGTGCTCAGGGGTCGCCGTTAGCAGGTTGCGTGAAGGTCCAATGCCTGTGCTGAGCGAGGTGACAACCTCTTCGCGGATTGAGTCAAGAGGCGGGTTGGTGACCTGTGCAAACTGCTGAACGAAGTAATCAAATAGAACGCGAGGGCGGTCTGAGATTGCAGCGATTGGGGTGTCTGAACCCATTGCGCCCAACGGCTCAGCGCCGGTGCGCGCCATCGGGGCTAGGAGGATACGAAGCTCTTCCTGGGTGTAGCCGAAGGTGCGCTGGCGACGGTTCACCGAAGATGCGGTGTGTGCAATATGTTCGCGGTCCGGAAGGTCTTTGAGGTTGATGCGGTTCTCTTCGAGCCACTCTCCCCATGGTTCCAGAGCAGAAATCTCAGCCTTGATCTCGTTGTCATCAATCAGACGACCGTTGACGGTGTCAGCCAAGAACATGCGGCCAGGCTGTAGTCTGCCCTTTCGCACGATGCGACTTGGGTCGATGTCGGCAACGCCGATTTCGGATGCCAAAACTACGAGACCGTCGTCCGTGATTAGGTATCGACCAGGACGAAGACCGTTTCGGTCTAGTGTTGCGCCGACAAGCGAACCGTCGGTGAAAACAACGGCAGCTGGGCCATCCCATGGCTCCATGAGCATCGAGTGGTACTCGTAGAAGTTCTTGCGAGCTTCGTCGATGTCGCTCTGCTTCTCCCAGGCCTCTGGGATCATCATCATCATTGCGTGAGGCAATGAACGCCCACCCATGTACAGCAACTCGACGACTTCGTCGAATGATGCAGAGTCGCTGGCCCCAGGGGTAATGATTGGGGTCAAACCATCGAAGTCACCGATTAGTGGGCTTTCAAGTTGTGCTTCGCGGGCGCGCATCCAGTTGGCGTTTCCCTTGACGGTGTTGATTTCACCGTTGTGCGCAATCATGCGGAAAGGGTGTGCAAGTGGCCAAGACGGGAAGGTGTTGGTCGAGAAGCGAGAGTGAACCAATGCAAGTGTTGATTCAAAGCGCTCGTCGCTGAGGTCTGGATAGAACGGCTCGAGCTGAAGAGTGGTGACCATGCCCTTGTAGACAATGGTGCGTGATGAAAGTGACGGGTGGTATGCGCCAAGCTTGCGCTCAGAACGCTTGCGCAGACGGAACGCACGGCGCTCAAGTTCCATGTCGGTGGCGCTGTCGTCAGAGCCGACGAAAACTTGGCGAATAACCGGCATTGCAGCACGGGCAAGGTCACCCAGGTGTTCAGGTCGGGTCGGCACGTCGCGCCAGCCGAGAACAACGAGGTTCTCTTCCTTGGCTAGATCTGCAAAGTTCGCCTCTAGAGTCTGTTCTTTGCCAGCCTCCATGAAGACCAAACCGGCGGCATAAAGCCCCTTGGCAGGAAGTTCGAATCCAGCGACTGCGCGTAGGAACGTGTCTGGAATTTGAGTCAGGATGCCCGCGCCGTCACCGGTTCCGGCGTCAGAGCCAACAGCGCCTCGGTGCTCTAGGTTGCGAAGTGCGTTTAGTGCGGTGTCAACAATGTCGTGCCCTGGAGTGCCGCGAAGGGTGGCAACCATGGCGAGGCCACAGGCATCCTTGTCGCGGGCTGGGTCGTAGAGGCCGGTCTTAGCAGGTGCTGTACCGAACCGCTCAAACGGCGACATTTCTGGCATGCCACACTCCAATCATTGATTATCAGAGGGACAACGCTGGCCCGAACTTAAAACGCCTTGTAGAAAGGCAAGGAAAAACTCGAAGGTTAGGCTTCAGAGTCTACCTTAACTGCGGTTTGAACCGCAGGCTTTGGCTCTTTTCCGGGAACATAGACCGAGGTTTCTAGACCCGGGTGACGGCGACTCTGAACTCGCCAGATCACGATCGCCGCGACGATTCCAAATAGTGCGCTCCAGATGTTGGTGCGTAGGCCAAGGATGATCTCACTTGGGTCGATTCGCAACGACTCGGTCCAAATGCGACCAACGGAATAGAACGCAATGTAAAGCGCAAACATCTTGCCCCAGCGAAGCTCAAACTTCTTGTCGAGGGTCAATAACAGTGCCACTCCAGCCAGGCTCCAGAGCGACTCATAGAGGAAGGTCGGGTGGAACAAGACACCAGCTGGCAAACCCAGTGGGTACGCGGCGTTGTCAGATGCGATTTCTAGCCCCCATGGAAGGTTGGTTGGAGTTCCATAGAGTTCTTGGTTGAAGTAGTTGCCCCAGCGACCGATTGCCTGCGCGAGCAAGACGCCAGGAGCAACTGCATCAACGAAAGACCAGAAACGGATTCCGGCGAATCTCGCGCCCAGCCACGCACCAAGAAGGCCGAAGCTAATTGCGCCGTAAATCGCAAGGCCACCCTCCCAGATTCGGAAAATCGCTGTGAAGTCAGCGCCGTCATAGAAGTAGTCGCCAAGGTGGGTTAGCACGTGGAAGATTCGACCACCGATGATGCCAAATGGCACCGCCCAGAGTGCAATGTCGATTGCGACGCCGCTCTCGCCACCGCGCTTGGTTAGACGCTGGTTTGCGATCAGAATCGCCAAAACGATTCCGGTCAGAATACAGAGGGCATAAATGTGAATGCGCACCGGCCCCAGATCGAAGTAACTCACGGTTGGGCTTGGAATGCTGGCAAGAATCTGGTTCACGAACTACTCCCTGGGTTATTTCTTGAGTCTCGCAGAAAGTTCGACTGTCTTGGCCACTAAAGCCTCGACGCCGCCTTCCGCATAGGCTCGGACGAAAGCTGATCCGACGATCGCGCCATCCGAGTATGAATTTACTTCGACAACCTGATCAGCAGTCGAAATTCCGATACCAACAGCAGTGTTCGCCGAGGTTGATGCTTCTCGAACCTTGGCAACTACCTTGCGAGCGTTTGCGTCCACCTCGGCACGCGCACCGGTGATGCCCATGGTTGAAACGGCATAGACGAAACCGCGGCTAAGGTCGCAAGCGGTCTTCATGCGTTCCGGTGAAGAGCTCGGGGTTCCTAGGAACACGCGGTCAAGTTCATACTTGTCCGAGATGGTGAGCCACTCGGCCGCTTCATCTGGAATCAAATCCGGGGTGATAAGGCCTGCTCCCCCGGCGGCAGCTAGGTCGCGAGCGAAGTTTTCAACCCCGTAGGCCAAGACCGGGTTCCAGTAGGTCATCACCAAAACCGGAGTGTCTACCTTGGCTGTGATCGCGCGAACCGCGTCAAAGGTTTGCTTCAACTTGAAACCGTTATCCAAAGCGGTCATTGTGGCTTCTTGGATGACGATGCCATCCATCACCGGGTCGCTGTAAGGGACTCCAAGCTCCAGAACATCCACGCCGTTTTCACACATTGCGATTGAAGCTTCAATTGACTCATCTAGGGTTGGGTACCCGGCTGGGAAATAGCCGATCAGGTTGCCGTTGCCGGCAGCTTTGTTGGCCTTGAGCACTGCCGAAGTCTGGCTAATCATCAGTTGCCTGCCTTCGCAGCGTCTAGAAGCCCGAAATACTTGCCGGCGGTTTCCATGTCTTTGTCTCCGCGGCCGCTCAGGTTGATCAGGACCGAGGAGCCGGCTGGCAGTTCCTTGCCCAACTTGATGACTCCTGCAAGAGCGTGTGAGGTTTCGATCGCTGGGATGATGCCCTCGGTACGGCTCAGTAGTCGAAGTGCGTCCATGGCCTCAGCGTCTGAGATTCCTCGGTATTCAACTCGACCTAGATCCTTCAGCCAAGAGTGCTCAGGGCCAACGCCTGGGTAGTCAAGGCCGGCAGAAATCGAGTGGCTCTCCATCGTCTGACCGTCTTCATCCTGCAGCATATAGCTGCGCGCGCCGTGAAGTACACCTGGGCGGCCGTAGTTCAAAGTTGCTGCGTGTCGAGGGGTGTCCATGCCATCGCCTGCAGCCTCGTAGCCGAACATTCTGACGTCTTCGTCATCCAAGAATGCATGGAATAGACCGATTGCGTTTGAGCCTCCGCCGACACAGGCGGCGAGAGCGGTCGGTAGGAACCCAAATTCGTCAAGCATTTGTTGGCGGGCCTCAGTGCCAATCACACTGTGGAAGTCACGAACCATTGTCGGGAACGGGTGTGGGCCGGCAACTGTGCCGAGCATGTAGTGCGTCTCTTCGACGTTTGCTACCCAGTCGCGTAGCGCTTCGTTGATTGCGTCTTTCAGAGTTCGCGAACCCGTCTTCACCGGAATCACCTCAGCCCCGAGGAGCTTCATTCGGGCAACGTTTAGCGCCTGACGCTCGGTGTCGACCTCACCCATGTAGACCACGCATTCGAGCCCGAACAAGGCCGCTGCGGTTGCGGATGCAACGCCGTGCTGGCCTGCACCGGTTTCTGCGATGATGCGGGTTTTGCCCATTCGCTTGGTTAGCAGGGCTTGGCCGATTACGTTGTTGATCTTGTGTGAACCGGTGTGGTTCAAATCTTCACGCTTTAGGAAAACACGGATGCCTTCGCCGCAGTGCTCTGCAAATCGCTTTGCCTCGGTGATGATCGAAGGGCGCCCCGTGTAGGTGCGGTGTAGTTCGGCAAGTTCGGCTGCGAAAGTTGGGTCTGATTTCGCGACGTTGTACGTCGCTTCCAATTCATCCAACGCGGCGATTAGCGATTCCGGAACAAAACGGCCACCAAACTCGCCAAAATAGGGGCCAACCTGGCTGCGAAGGTTTTGATCAGACATGTAAATATCCTAAGACTTGCCAGCGGACAGGAATGACTGGAGCATTGCGGCCGGATCGTTGGTTACCAGCGCTTCTCCGACCAGTGCAACATCGGCACCGGCTGACCGGTAGTGAGCAACGTCATCCGCGTTACGAACCGCTGATTCAGCAACCTTGATGACGCCCTCTGGGATGAGGTGCACTAACTTGCCAAATAGGTTGCGGTCGGTTTCGAATGTGGAGAGATCTCGAGCGTTGATTCCCACCAACTTGGTGTCGACATCCAAGGCGCGCTTCAGTTCATCCTCGCTGTGTGTTTCGACGAAGGCGGTCATGCCCAGCTCTTCGGTGAAGTGTTTCAATCGAGCAATATCTTTTTGTGGCAGGCCGGCAACAATCAGGAGGATGATGTCGGCACCGGCGGCACGTGCCTCGAGGATTTGGTACTCGTTGGCGATGAAGTCTTTTCGCAGAAGTGGGACGGAAACCTTCTCGCGAACGGCGATAAGGTCATCGAGCGAACCCTTGAATTTGCGTTCCTCGGTTAAAACAGAGATTGCCGAGGCACCGTTGTCGGCGTAAACCTTTGCTAGTTCGGCCGGGTCGGCAATCTCAGCCATTTGCCCGCGGCTCGGGCTGGCGCGCTTGACCTCGGCCAGAATCTTGATCTCAGTGCTTGGCGCTAGGAACGCAAGGGTGTCGAGAGCCTGGGATTGTGAGAGTGCAGCACTCTCCACTTTCTCGATTGGAGAAATTTCGCGACGCGCAAGAGCGTCGGCAATGGAACCCGCGAAGAGTTCGTCTAGCACTAGTGCTTGCTCTTGGAGCCGTTAACTCCGTAGCCTGCACGCTTGAGGACGAAGCCAAGGATGACGCCCGCAACCGCTAGACCAGCAGAAGCCCAAACCAAAGCTGCCATGTCGAACCAGAAAGCAAGAGTGCCTACAGCGAATGCAACCATAATCGTGATGACTGCGGCCCAAGAGGCTACTGAGTCTCCGTGACCTGGGTCGCCGACTGGAAGGTTTGCTTTGTCCGACATGATTGCCTTTCTAGAAATCTAACTAAATCTTATCAATCAGCAGCGACGAATCAGCGCTGCGAATCCCAAATACCAATGGCATCGTTTGGCTCTTCGGCTTTGACCGCACCAACCGACCTCTCGGTCTTTGCCGAGCGCTTTGGCCAAGACTTTTCAGTGAAAAGCACTAGGCCGACGATTGCAGTGCTCAGAAGCAGTGCTACAAGGAAGCCGGATGCTGACCAAAGAGTCGTCACGGCAATGTCATCGATTCCGTGAGCAGCTGCGATGCCAGTCATTTGTTCGACCTGCTTTGACAGCCCTGAGATGTCCTGCTGCTGAACGCGCAGGAAAGTCCAGATCACCGCGGAAACGTTAGCCAGGGCAACCGCTGTGGTGACAACCTTGCGGGCGAGGCTTCCGACGAAGCTGACCACCAGGATTGCAGCGAAGTTGAGCATCAGCAGCGGCGATAGGTTTCCATAGGTACTGACTCCATCGAAGGATGCAAGTTCTACGGTTTCGCCATTTGGAGACATCGCGAGCGTGTACCAATCTTGGCTCGCGAAGATGTAACTCAATATAGTTAGCGCGGCCCACAGACTCAGAGCGCGCGACTTGTTCACTGCTCTCTCCGAACCATGTGATTAGCTGCTACAACAGCGCGCATCGGTGCGCCAGCCTTAGCAATGGTTTCCGCGTGCTCCGAAGCTGGAACCGAATCCAAAACGATTCCAGCTCCAGCCTGAACATGTGCGACACCGTCTCGAATGAAGGCTGTGCGAATCGCAATCGCGACATCCGCGTTGCCTGCAAAGTCAAAGTATCCCACCACACCACCGAAGATGCCGCGGTTTGAAGTCTCGAGCTCATCAATGATCTCGAGGGCTCGAGGCTTAGGTGCTCCAGACAGTGTTCCGGCCGGAAAAGTTGCCTTGAATACGTCGATTGGGGTTTGCCCCGAGCGAATCTCACCTTCGACAGTTGAAACGAGGTGCATGATGTGGCTGAATCGGTGGATCTTCATGAACTCAGTCACGTTGACCGAACTCGGCTCGCAAACCTTTAGTAGGTCGTTTCTAGCCAGGTCAACCAACATCAAATGTTCGGCCTTCTCTTTGTTGTCAGCTAGGAGGTTTTCGGCAAACTCATCGTCTTGTTCCGAGCCTTGGCCACGAGGTCGGGAGCCAGCGATTGGGTGCATGACCGCGCTCTTGCCCTGCACTGTAACCAGGGCTTCAGGCGAGGAGCCCACGACTGAATATTCGCCGTTGTCATCCTGGAAGTTCAACAAGTACATGTATGGGCTCGGGTTGAGAGCACGAAGCACACGGTAAACATCTAGTGGCGAAGCCTTCACTTCGTGATCAAAGCGCTGCGAAAGAACCACTTGGAAAACATCGCCAATTCTCACGAAGTGCTTCGACTTCTCGACAATTTCAATGAACGCTTCTTCGCTCACGCGGTGCTGAATGTTTGAGGCGCTGTTCATGTCAACGTCGGCGAGTAAAACCTGCGAGGGCTTGAATAGGTCGCTTCGCATTCGATCGATTCGAATGAGCGCGTTTTCATAAGCTGCGTTCAGGTCGACACCGTTTTCGACAAACACGTTGGACACCAGCAGGATGTTGCTGGTGTGGTGGTCCATTATCACGAGGTCCTGGAACATCACCATCGCGGCTGTCGGGCTCGGAAAGTCCTTGGCCGGAGCTTGCCCCAGCTTTTCAATTTCACGGATGACATCCCAGGCAAGCAGACCAACCAAACCGCTGCTCAGGGGTGGCACGCCGGGAAGGGGCTCGCTCGTCCACGCCTGTTGAATTTGATTTACTGCACCTAGGGCCGAATTCACCAGGATCTCGGATTGACTCGGAAGCGGGCTCAAACCATCTGCTGAATGCCAGGTAACGTCGCCCTCATTCGTCTTCAGGAGCGAGCCGCGGTTGTTCACGCCCACGAAGCTGTATCTAGCCCAAACGCCTTGCTCGGCAGATTCGAGCAGGAAACTGCCCTTTTTGTCTGCAGCTAGCTTTTCGAAGATGGATAGCGGAGTTTCGGTAGTCGAGAACAGGGTCTCGATTATCGGAACGACCTTGTGTTTGGTCGCCAGCTCTCTGACTTGCTGAAGCGTGTATTGAACCTTAGGCAACTGCTCCCCCATCCTTGTCTTCGCCACTTGGAAATTCGGGCGAGATGAAGAGTGTGCTGACATCGAAGCAAGATTCGGCGTCGGTGTGGCAAGCTGGGCCGTTCTCAAGAACTTTGATCAGCAAGGTGTCGGCGTCGCAGTCAGCCTCGATTGACATGACCTGTTGGGTGTTCCCCGAAGTTGCCCCTTTGTGCCACAACTCACTTCGAGATCGGGAGAAAAAGACGGTCTCGCCGATTTCTAGAGTTTGAAGCAGAGACTCGTGGTTCATCCAGGCCATCATCAACACGCGGCCAGTCGAAGCGCTCTGAACTATCGCCGGGATAAGACCCAATTCGTTGTAGGTCAGATTCGCAATTGCCGCTCTGTCAAAAGGCATGTCTATCTCGTTTCGTAACCGGCAGCCTTGAGGGCGGCCTTGGCATCTTGGATGGAAACCGAACCCTCGTGAAAAATTGAGGCAGCCAGTATGGCGTCAGCGCCGGAAGCGGCGGCGACAGGGAAATCTGAGGCCTTGCCCGCCCCGCCTGAGGCGATCATCGGAATCTTGGCAATCGCCCGAATGTCTCTAAGCATCGCTTCATCGAAGCCCGAGCGGGTGCCGTCGGCATCGATGCTGTTGACCAAGAGTTCACCAGCACCCAGATCGATGCTTTGTTTGACCCAGGCAAGTGCGTCGAGCTCAGTCTCGTTTCGCCCGCCATGGGTGGTGACAACGTAGCCGGATTCGGTCTTAGAAGAGCGCTTCAAGTCCAGCGAAATCACTAGAACCTGATTTCCGAATCGATTCGCAATGTCATTGAGCAACTGAGGGTTGGCGATTCCTGCAGAGCCGACACTAATTTTGTCGGCACCAGCACCGAGGAGCTTTGCGACGTCGTCCACCTCGCGAATGCCGCCGCCAACGGTCAACGGAATGAAAACCTGCTCGGCGCAAGCGGTAACCAAGTCGTACATCGTGGACCGGTTGTCGACAGTCGCGTGCACGTCTAGAAAGGTGAGCTCGTCCGCTCCATCCTTGTAATAGCGCGCAGCCAGCTCAATTGGGTCGCCGGCATCGCGCAAATTGAGGAAATTGACGCCCTTCACCACTCGGCCGTCTGCAACGTCGAGGCAGGGAATGACGCGGATCGAAACGGACACTAGATTCTCGCGGCGTGAATCGCGCTAACCAAAATAGCGCGGGCTCCAAGTGCGTAGAGTTCATCCATCTTGGCGTTGATCTCATTGGCAAGAACCAGTGATCGCACAGCAACCCAGTCGCTATCGCGCATCGGTGAAATGGTCGGAGACTCGATTCCCGGGGTGATTGCCGAGGCCTCTGCAACAAGTTCCGCTGGGCAGTCGTAATCAAAAATCACGTATTCACGTGCGACCAAGACGCCCTGCATGCGACGCAGGAGTTGCATGTGGTC
>JBDLUE010000009.1:0-17323 GCA_039805505.1 Actinomycetota bacterium | reverse complement strand
TCTGCTGGCTGACTCGACACTCATCAAGGAAGAACTTCTCATGGAAAACACCCAGCGCCCATCGGGCATGCCGGTTCATAAATACGTTCCGTTTCACGAGCAGATCGAAGTCAATCTGCCAGACCGCACTTGGCCTGCCAAGCGAATCACCGAAGCCCCGCGCTGGTGTGCCGTAGACCTTCGTGACGGCAACCAAGCTCTGATCGACCCGATGAGCCCAGAGCGCAAGCTGAAGATGTTCAAGCTATTGGTCACCATGGGTTACAAGGAAATTGAGGTTGGCTTTCCCTCTGCCAGCCAGACCGACTTCGACTTCGTTCGTCTGCTCATCGAGGATGGGCACATCCCTGCCGATGTAACCATTCAGGTTCTCACCCAGGCGCGCGATGCTCTGATCGAACGCACCTATGAATCTCTAAAGGGTGCGAAAAAGGCGATTGTTCACTTCTACAACTCGACCTCGGTTTTGCAGCGTCGAGTGGTTTTTAACCAGGACAAGCAAGGCATCATGGACATCGCTTTGGCCGGTGCCCGAAAGTGTCGTTCGATGGAGTCTTCGATTCCAGAGACAGAAGTCTTCTACGAGTACTCGCCAGAGTCGTACACCGGAACCGAGCTCGAGTATGCCGTTGAGGTTTGCAACGCGGTGATCGAGATTATCGACCCTAAGCCTGACCACCAAATGGTTATCAACCTTCCGGCGACGGTCGAGATGGCCACCCCGAACGTCTATGCAGACTCGATCGAATGGATGCACCGAAACATCGCTCGCCGCGACAGCATCCTCATTTCGCTCCACCCGCACAACGACCGTGGAACAGCTGTTGCGGCTGCCGAGTTGGGTTACCTTGCTGGTGCTGACCGTATCGAAGGCTGTCTCTTCGGCAACGGTGAACGCACTGGAAACGTCGATCTCATCACCTTGGGCTTGAACTTGTTCAGCCAGGGCGTCGACCCGCACATCGACTTCAGTCAGCTCGATGAGATTAAGCGAACGGTCGAGTATTGCAATCAGTTGCCGGTGCCTGAACGCGCCCCATACGGTGGAGATTTGGTCTACACGGCATTCTCTGGTTCTCACCAGGATGCAATCAAGAAGGGCTTCGAGCTCATGCACAAAGAGGCAACCGACAAGGGCGTCTCAGTTGATGATCTAGTTTGGGCCGTTCCTTACCTGCCAATTGACCCTAAGGACGTTGGCCGCTCATACGAGGCAGTCATCCGAGTCAACTCACAGTCTGGCAAGGGTGGCGTGGCTTACCTTTTGAAGACCGACCACAGCCTTGACCTTCCGCGCAAGCTTCAAATCGAGTTCTCGCGTGTAGTTCAGAACAAGACCGACCAGGATGGCGGCGAAGTCTCGTCGGCCAAGCTCTGGGACATCTTCATCGATGAATACCTGCCGGCACCAGCTGACCGAATTGACCTCAAGTGGGGTCGCTTCGAGCTCAAGAAAATGCGCACCGAGAGCAACATGGATGGCCATGTCGAACTCAACATTGTGCTCCGTGATGGCGTCGGCGAACTGCAGGCGACCGGCACTGGCAACGGCCCAATCTCGGCTTTCCTCAACGTCCTAGACAAGCAGGGTGTTGGAGTCCGACTTCTTGACTATGTAGAGCACACTCTTAGCGAGGGCGGCGATGCCCAGGCAGCTGCCTACGTGGAACTCGAAGTCAACGGGCACACCCTCTGGGGTGTCGGCATCGACGGCGACATCTCTACGGCTTCGCTCAAGGCCGTTATTTCGGCAGTGAACCGAGCACTTCGCGTCTAAGAGGACGCAACCGAGTTCCCCCGATAGTTGTCTCTGTCGGGGGATACTTGTCTGGTGCCTACATACAAGGATGAAGCGGTTGTTCTGCGCACCCACAAACTGGGTGAAGCAGACCGAATAGTCACCCTTTTGTCGCGATACAACGGGCAAATTCGTGCCGTCGCCAAGGGGGTTCGCCGGACCGGTTCGAAGTTCGGCTCGCGTCTCGAACCCTTCATGGTCGTCGAGGCCCAGTTCTATGAAGGTCGCACGTTAGACATCGTCAACCAAGCCGAAACGATCGGCGCGTACGGGCGAGAAATCATCGAGGACTATCGCACCTACACGGCGGCGACTGTGATGGTTGAGACGGCCGAGAAACTGACCGGTGATGATTCCACACCCCAGCAATACTTACTTCTGGTTGGCGCTCTTCGGTCCTTGGCCAATAAAGAACACGATGCCTCGCTAATTCTTGACTCATACTTGCTTCGGGCATTGTCTATTGCAGGTTGGGCACCTAATTTCGTCGATTGTGCACGCTGCAGCAGCCCGGGCCCGCATCAGGCCTTCGTTATGCAATTGGGAGGCGTGGTTTGTCGGGATTGCCGGCCAGCCGGAGCCGCTGTTATCGACCCACACACAGGCGAACTTCTCGGTGCGCTCCTCGCCGGAGACTGGGAAATCGCCGATTCTGCGCCAGAGAGCATCCGAGGAGCGGCTTCGGGTATTGTTTCTGCCTATAGTCAATGGCACATCGAACGAGGCCTAAAATCACTGCAACACATGGAGCGTCAATGAATGAGTTAGTGCCGGTTCAGAAACCTGACAAGGTTGTTCCACTTTTTCCAAACGGGTCTGTTCCGCAACACATCGCCATCGTCATGGATGGCAACGGCCGCTGGGCTAATCAGCGAGGGCTTACTCGCGTAGAAGGCCACAAGGCTGGCGAGGCCGCCTTACTCGATGTTGTCGCAGGCGCTCTCGAAGCGGGTGTCAAGTATCTAACCGTTTATGCCTTTTCAACCGAGAACTGGAAGCGTTCGCCGGACGAAGTGCGGTTCCTGATGGGTTTCAACCGCGAGGTACTTCGTCGTCGTCGCGACCAGCTAAATGCTTGGGGCGTGCGGATTCGTTGGGCGGGACGTAGACCTAAACTCTGGCTCTCAGTTATTGACGAGCTTAAGGCTGCCGAGAAGCTCACCGCCAAGAACGACACCCTCACTCTGACAATGTGTGTCAACTACGGTTCAAGAGTCGAAATCACCGACGCGATTAATGCAATCACCGAGGATGTTGCCTCGGGAAAGTTGAAACCCGGCTCAGTGACCGACAAAACTGTGTCGCGCTACCTGAACTCGAGTTATCTCCCAGATGTTGATCTGTTCCTCAGAAGCTCGGGGGAGCAGCGCACCTCAAACTTCCTATTGTGGCAATCGGCCTACGCCGAATTTGTGTTCATGGACACGCTCTGGCCTGACTTCGACCGAGAATCACTTTGGTCTGCAATCGGCGAGTATGTGAGCCGAGACCGACGTTTCGGTGGGGCCGTAGACAAGCCAAAAAGCAAGAAGGCAAAGTAGACTTAGAACTTCGAACAAGTGCCAGGCATCCAGCCTGGGCAAGGAGTTTAAGTGGCTACCCCAAATCGTCTAGATTCAGTAATTTCTCTCGCAAAGCGCCGTGGATTCGTTTTCCAGGCCGGCGAAATCTATGGTGGAAGCCGATCGGCTTGGGATTACGGACCTTTGGGCGTTGAGCTCAAGGAAAACATCAAGCGCCAGTGGTGGCGCACCGTCGTGCAGAGCCGCGAAGACATCGTCGGCCTAGACTCATCGGTCATTCTTCCTCGCAAGGTATGGGAGGCCTCGGGCCACGTTCGAGAGTTTTCTGACCCGCTCATCGAGTGCACCTCTTGCCACAAGCGCTTCCGCCAGGATCACCTTGAAGAAGCCTTCGAAGAGAAGAAGGGTCGCGCTCCTGAGAGCATGAACGACATTGCCTGCCCGAACTGTGGTGGCAAGAACATTTGGACCGAGCCAAAGGCATTCAATGGCCTTCTACAGACCTTCCTTGGCCCTGTAGCAGCAGAAGAGGGGTTGCACTACCTGCGCCCTGAGACCGCTCAGGGAATCTTCGTGAACTTCGCCAACGTGGTCGGCGCAGCTCGCATGAAGCCGCCATTCGGAATTGGCCAGATCGGCAAGTCTTTCCGCAACGAAATCACCCCGGGAAACTTCATTTTCCGCACCCGTGAATTCGAACAAATGGAGATGGAATTCTTCGTCGAGCCAGGAACCGATGAAGAGTGGCATGACTACTGGATCGAACAGCGCATGAACTGGTACACCGATCTAGGCATCAACCCAGAGAACCTCCGTTTGTTCGAGCACGCCAAAGAGAAGCTTTCGCACTACTCGAAGCGAACCGTTGACATCGAGTACCGCTTCGGTTTCCAGGGCAGTGAGTTTGGCGAGCTGGAAGGCATCGCTAACCGCACCGACTTCGACCTGACCACTCACTCGCGTGAATCTGGTGCTGACCTAAGCTACTTTGACCAGGTCAAGGGTGAGCGCTGGACTCCATACGTGATCGAGCCTGCGGCTGGGCTCACTCGTTCGCTGATGGCCTTCTTGGTTGATGCATATCACGAGGATGAGGCGCCTAACACCAAGGGTGGCGTGGACGTACGCACAGTCCTTCGTCTCGACTACCGCTTGGCGCCAATCAAGGCTGCGATTCTTCCTCTCTCACGAAATGAAGACCTTTCTCCGGTTGCTCGCAATCTGGCCCAGGAGCTGCGCGGTTACTGGAACATCGACTTTGATGATTCAGGCGCCATCGGTCGTCGTTACCGTCGCCAGGATGAAATCGGAACCCCGTTCTGTGTCACCGTAGACTTCGAAACCTTGGATGACCAGGCGGTGACCGTTCGCGAGCGTGACACCATGCAGCAGGAGCGCGTCTCGCTCTCCAAGTTGCGTGAATACCTAGGCGCAAAGCTAGTTTCCTAGACACGATGACGCAGCAGATCTCAGCGCCGGCCCTTCAGTACGGCAAAATTGCGATCAAGACCCCAGTGGTTTTGGCGCCGATGGCTGGCATCACAAACACTGCGTTTCGGTTGCTTTGTCGCGAATTTGGTGGCGGGCTTTACGTTGCTGAGATGGTTACTTCGCGTGCCCTGGTCGAGCGCAATGAAGAATCGCTGCGTTTGGTCGGTCACCATCCATCCGAGGAAGTTCGATCGGTTCAGCTCTATGGCGTCGACCCAAAGACGATCGCTGAGGCTGTAACCATCTTGGTCGCTGAAGATCGCGCTGATCACATCGACCTAAACTTTGGTTGCCCAGTGCCGAAAGTCACCCGAAAGGGTGGCGGCGCTGCATTGCCTTGGAAGCAGGATCTTTTTTCTTCTATCGTGAATGCAGCGGTGAAGGCGGCTGGTGACATTCCTCTGACCGTAAAAATGCGCAAGGGAATCGACGACAATCACCTCACCTACTTGGATGCCGGAAAGGCTGCCAGAGATGCTGGCGTAACGGCGATTGCACTTCATGGGCGCACCGCCTCTGAGTACTATTCCGGGCACGCAGACTGGTCTTCAATCGCGACGCTTAGAGAGGCCCTGCCTGATGTTCAGGTTTTGGGCAACGGCGACATCTGGTCTGCGGCGGACGCAATCCGAATGATGCGTGAAACCGGTGTTGACGGCGTTGTCGTAGGGCGCGGTTGTCTCGGGCGACCGTGGTTGTTCGGAGACCTTCAAGCGGCGTTCGACGAATATCAGCGCGACCCAAACTCAAATGCGGCCATTGACCCGATCCAGCCGAACCTTGGTGAGGTCGCGGACGCTTTCAAGCGTCACGGTGAACTGCTTGTCGACTTTTTCGAAGATGAGGCTAAGGCCTGCCGCGACATTCGAAAGCATGTTGCTTGGTATTTCAAGGGTTACCCTGTCGGTGGCGAATTCCGTGCTTCACTGGCGCAGGTCGAGTCTCTTACCCACATGGATGAGATCCTCGGCACGCTAGACCGCTCTCAGCCGTATCCGGGCGAGGAAGCAGAGGGCCCACGCGGTCGACTCGGTGGAGCCAAGCAAACGGCTTTGCCCGAGAACTGGCTTGATTCGCGAGAGCTGGTTGGCGACCAGCGAAGAATGTTGCAAGAGGCAGAACTTTCTGTCTCGGGGGGCTAAATGGACAACAGACATGCATCGGAGCTCGGATACTCCGACTTTGATCGTGAGCGCTTCCTTCCGGAGGAACGCTCAGTCGGTGCTAGACGAGGTGAGTTCGCCCGCGACCGTGCACGTGTGGTGCACTCGTCTGCGCTTCGTCGTCTAGGTGCGAAAACACAGGTACTGAGTCCATCTGGTGGCGATTTCGCTCGAACTCGACTCACGCACTCTCTCGAGGTCGCACAGATCGGTCGCGAGATGGCAATTGACCTAAATCTCAACGCAGATATGGTCGACATGGCTTGTCTAGCGCACGACCTCGGTCACCCGCCCTTTGGGCACAACGGCGAAAAAGCGCTGGATGCTTGGGCCGCGAACTTTGGTGGTTTTGAGGGAAACGCTCAAACCTTGAGACTTCTGACTCGAATCGAACCCAAGGTCATTTCACCGACCGGCCGGTCATACGGCCTCAACTTGACCAGAGCCAGCCTAGACGCAACCTGCAAATATCCATGGCAAAGAAGTGAAGCCAGCGCCGAAATTGGTGCCGATCGTGCCGTCAAGTTTGGGGCATACGACGACGATCTTGAGGTTTTCGAGTGGTTGCGGGTCGGTGCACCTGCGCGTGTGAAGTCGGCCGAGGCTCAGGTTATGGACTTTGCTGATGACGTCGCCTACTCGGTGCACGACTTTGAAGACGCAATCGTTTCTAAGTTCATAGACGTTCAATCCCTTGGCGAGACAGGCAACGACGCCGATCTCCTCGAGAAAATCAGCACGTGGAACGGTGGGGCGATAAGCCGTGATGAGTTGGCCGCCGCGCTTAACCGACTTCGGTCAAATGAGTACTGGTTGAGCGCATTTGACTATTCGCCAGCTGCACTTGGCACTCTGAAGAACCTGACGAGCTCTTTCATCGGGTCCCTTGTTAGCCGCACGGTAGACGCGATTATCGACAGTTCACCAGCCGATTCTTTGTCTCGATTCGGCTCGTCGCTGTCGATTCCCCTTGAGGTGCAAGCTGAGATCTCGGTTCTCAAGGGAATCGTTTCGGCCTACCTAATGTCTACCGAAGCTCGTAGGCCGTTTTATGAGTGGCAGCGCGGGTTGCTAACCGAACTTGCCGACGCGTTATTGGCCTCAAATGGCGCGAACCTTGACTCCTACAGCTCGCAGGCGTGGTCTAACGCCCAGGATGACATCGCCAAGCACCGCGTGATTGTCGACCAAATTGCTTGTCTGACCGACCAGAGCGCGCTCACGCTGCACCACAGACTCGTCGGCTCGATCGCGAAATAGGATAAGGGCATGGCAGGCAAAATCAAGGCGCGCGACATTGAGGAAGTTAAAACTCGTGTCAACATCGCGGACGTAATCGGCGAGTACGTGTCGCTGCGACCCGCCTCAGCCGGTTCACTTAAGGGCCTGTGCCCCTTCCACGACGAAAAGTCACCATCGTTTAATGTGCGACCTGCCCAGGGTTTCTACCACTGCTTCGGCTGCGGCGAGGGCGGCGATGTCTATAAGTTCATTCAGCAGCTAGATCAGCTCAGCTTTACCGAGTCCGTCGAAAAGTTGGCAGCGAGAATTGGCTTTGAACTGAGTTACGAAGAGGGCGGCGCAAGCCCGGAGCTCGGGCAGAAATCTCGCGTGCTGGAAGCCAATAATGCCGCCGCACTGTTCTATCAGGAACAGCTGATGACGGATGCTGCCATCCCAGGCCGTGAATTCCTAAAGGGTCGTGGCTTTGACAAGGCTGCCGCCGATCAGTTCGGCATCGGTTTTGCGCCTAAGGGCTGGAACGGGTTATTCGATCACTTGACCAAAAAAGGTTTCACAATCGACGAGCTTGTGACGGCCGGCTTGGTCACTAAGAGCGATAGGGGAGCCTACGACAAGTTCCGTGGTCGCCTAATCTGGCCAATCCGCGACACAACCGGGCAAGTCATCGGTTTTGGTGCGCGCAAGCTGTTTGACGACGACCAGGGCCCAAAGTACTTAAACACGAGCGACACTCTCGTCTATCACAAGTCACAGGTGCTCTACGGAATCGATCTGGCTAAACGAGACATCTCGAAGCAGCAGCGTGTGGTCGTGGTTGAGGGCTACACGGATGTCATGGCCTGTCACCTTGCCGGGGTTACGACGGCTGTCGCAACCTGTGGAACCGCCTTTGGTGACGATCACATTCGCATCATCAATCGTCTGCTTTCGGCGGACAAGGATGTACCTTCCGAGGTAATTTTCACCTTCGACCCAGACGCGGCGGGCCAGAAGGCAGCGATGCGCGCGTTCGCCGATTCTTCTAAGTTCACGGCTCAAACCTTCGTTGCGGTTGGCCCCGAGGGGCTTGATCCATGCGATCTGCGCACCGCCAAGGGTGACGAAGCGGTTCGCGCCATGATCGAAGTGAAGAAGCCGCTTTTTGAGTTTGCAATCAAACAGAAGCTCTCTAAGTTCGACCTATCAACCATCGAGGGCAGAGTGGCGGCCGCCAGGGCGGCGGCTCCAGTAGTTGCCGGGATTCAGGACCCTGCTATGCGGCCTGCCTACACGCGTGAACTAGCGGGCTGGGTCAACCTGGATGGAAACGACGTTGCGGCACTCGTTGACTCGGCCGCCAAGGCTGGAAGACAGCAAGCAGTCGCCGAAATGCGTAAGGACGCTGCTGCTCCATCTCAGCCAGCCCAACCCTTGCTCGATGGTGAGGCTCCGCCTGAGGATGCTCCTGAACAAGTAACCCTGCCGCCAATGAATCTGAATGACCCGATCACTCGCTTCGAGCGACAAACACTTGAAGTTCTGGTGCAGTTACCGACCACGTTCACCGGCGAGCAACTGATCAAGCTTTGCAAGGCGGGAATGAGCGCACCGGCGCATAATGCCGTCCTCAAGGCACTTGAGGCTTCCGCAACCGACCAGGCATCACCATCCTGGCTGAATAGCATCGCTTCAAACTGCGATCCGAGTATTCACAAGGTGCTTAGAGAGATAGCGGCACAAACGCTGCCAGCGGCCGATGCTGAAGGTTTGGCAAAGTATGGTCAAGGCGTTATTGCTCGAGCAATCACTAACGCGATTTCACGAGAGAAGGCTGATCTATTGGCTGAACTGCGACGTGTAGAGCCAGGCTCGGTAGAATCTGCCGAGGTGCAGAGGAAACTTATGACTCTCGAATCAGAGCGCAGAGCCCTCTAATGAGGCCATTCGTCGCAGTTCTGCCGACCCCGCATCCAGAGTATGTGCGCGCAATCGCACTTGGCGGTGGAGTCTGTGCTGATCTTGGCGATAGCACGACAGGCCTGGTATGGACAGACAGCCAAGGCTCTGAACAGCTCGGGGTAGTCCTCTCTAATAACCCGCAGATCACCTGGGTTCAACTACCATTTGCGGGCGTTGACAACTTCAAATCTGTGTTTGATGCATCTTTAGCGGCAGGTCGTTCTGTGACTTTCACCTCCGCTAAAGGCGCTTACCGGGAGCCTGTAGCGGAGCACGCCCTAATGCTCGCCCTTGCCCTTGGTCGCGCCTTGCCCAAACGTTTAGCCGCAAAATCCTGGGGTGGCAAGTTCGCTGCTTCGCTATTTGATTCACGGGTTCTAATCATTGGCGGTGGCGGCATTGCCGAGGAGTTGCTGAGGCTTCTAGCCGCATTTCGAGTTGATGCAACAGTCGTTCGCCGTTCGAACTTGCCGCTAGCTGGCGCTAACATCACCGTCCCGCTAGACCAACTTGACGCTCACCTCCCAGATGCAGATTTCGTTTTCATTGCTTCGGCGCTAACTGATGAGACCGAACGGCTTTTTGATTCCAATCGATTTGCAGTTATGAAGCCGTCGGCCTATCTCGTGAATGTCGCGCGCGGTGCGATTGTGGATACACAGGCTCTGGAACAGGCGCTTCGCACTGGTCAAATCGCCGGTGCCGGTGTGGATGTTACCGATCCTGAACCACTGCCGGATGGCCACAGTCTTTGGGATACTCCAAACCTCATAATCACCCCGCATACGGCTGATACCCCGGAGCAATGCGTTCGTCTGCTTGCCGATCGAATTGAGTTGAATGTTCGAGCGCTGATTGACGGCTCAGCCTTGGATGGTCTTGTAAATCTAGAACTCGGTTACTAAATCTCGATTTGTGGCAACGCGGCAAGATTTATTTGGTAATGTTGTCTAGTCGCGAAAGCAACATTCCTCGGTAGCTCAATTGGCAGAGCAATCGGCTGTTAACCGATAGGTTCTTGGTTCGAGTCCAAGCCGGGGAGCCAATCTTTCTGAAACCAGGAGGCCACGTGATTCAGTGGATCCAAGGTCACAAGTGGCTCTCCCCAATAATCCTTGCTTCAACTCTTTTCGTCCTGTTCGGAAGCCTGGACTTCATCATTCAGGGTCCCACTGCTCTTATCCCTGCTGCGATTTTTGCCTCATCTTTGGCTGCCTCCGGCCGACTGCCTCAGGTTGCGGTTCCCCTAATCGCCATCGCATCTCTAGTTGAGGTGCTTCTCGAGCTTCGACCGGTTGGTTCAAGCCTCATCACCTGCGCGACTTTGTTCATCATCGCTGTCTTTGCAAAGCAAATCTGGCGGCGCGTGGCTTTGTTAGTCTCGCTAGTCTCCGGCGTAGCGATCACCCTTTATGTCAGCTTCACCTTGCCGCTTGGAACCGATGTCTATGGTTTGCGTCTTGTTGACGACGCTGGCCGTTGGACTGGCCTGCTGCTGGGTCTCGCCATTGTTGCCTCTTTCAACACACTCTTCTGGATCCTGGGCCGCCTTGGAGCAACTCAGTATTTCCACGTTGGCACCAGCCGAGACAAGGCTGTAGCGCGCCGCAAGCAGGCAGAGCTTTCGATTCAAATTGCTGAGCAGAACGAACGCCTCGATATTGCCCGAGACATCAACGAACTCATCATTCAAAAAGTGACCGCGGTCATCAGCCTCGCAGATGGCGGAACATACGCAGTTAAAGCTGATCCGAGTGCAGGCCTCCGTTCCCTCGAACGCGTCTCTCAAAGCGCCCGAGACGCACACCTTGAACTTCGCAGGCTGTATGACATGTTGCACCGAGGGCACACGGTTTCTGCGGCGCCCCCTGGCTTGGATGATTTGCAGCCACTGATGGTTGCCTACCGCGAGTTTGGATACAACGCTTCGTTGCGTCACGAAGGTCCTCGCTTCGCAATCAACGAGGGTGCCGCTTTGACCATCTTCAAGCTAGTTTTCGACGCCCTCGAAAACATAAAGCAGCACACCCCTGTGGGCACAGATGTGACCGTCGATTTCTCATGGGTTGAAGACGGCCTGCAGGTATTGGTTAAGGACAACGGCATCGAGGTCTCGAACCGCGGTCTCGTTGACATCGAGCTTGAAGAAGTCGGATACACCGCGGAGGACGACCTGAAAGCCTTGGTAGAGCCGATCTCGGGTCCAGGTTTTACAGCGATGCGCGAGCGCGCTGCGATCTATGGTGGCTCAGTCGAAGTAACCAAGGTACCTGGCGTTGGTTTCACTGTTTCTGCGATTTTCCCTAGGCTTCGAGAGTTCGCGGCAATCGCACCGCAGAGACGTTAAATGGGCTTAGATCTGCGCATTGGGCTTGTTGATGGCGACGACGACATTCGGTTTGGACGTCGTCAGATCATCGACTCTCAGGCTGACTTGAAGGTTGTGCTTGAGGATAGCTCGGTTGAGAGTTCCTACGAGCGTGTACCCGACGCTCTCATCGATGTCTTGGTTATCGACCACCGCTTGCGTGGTGGTGACGGCATCACGCTCGCAACGAAGCTAATCAACAAGTACCTGGCGGATGATTCAAAGATTCCGGCAATCGTCATGACAGGATCCTATTTCTCAGAGGAGCTCAAGTTAGCTTCGATGCGAGCCGGCGCTACCGACCTGGTGACACAAGATCAAAGGCCAGAGTCTTTATTGCGGGCCATTAGAGCCAGTGCGACCAAGCAGGACCAGCCGAACTACGCGAAGTTGCGCGAGTTCCTTGACCAAATGAATCACCCAAAGGTGGTTTCACCCGAGTTCATGTTGAGGCTCGGTGATCTCACAGAGAAAGAGAAGTGGGTGCTCGATCTATTCGCTGAGGGCATCCCTCAGGATGAGGTGGCTGGCATTCTGGAGGCTCCAAAATACCGAGTACGTCAGATTCTTGAATCTGCCCAGCGTAAATGCGGCTTCGCAACGCTGACTCAACTTTTCTTCGCCTTGTATGAATCGGACATGCTCCGTGTCTAGGTTCTCTCCGGTTGCAACTATGTCGGTCGGTGTGGGTTTTGCCACCGGGCTCTATGGAATTTCATTTGGAGCACTCGCGACCACTGCCGGCCTAGACGTTTGGCAAACACAGGTTCTCAGCCTTCTCATGTTTAGCGGTGGATCTCAGTTCGCTTTCATCGGTGTTATCGCCGCAGGCGGGCCGGCAGCCGTCGGCGCAGCTGTTATCTCAGCTTGGCTCTTGGGTGTCAGAAACGGTTTCTACGCGGTCAGCATGAACCCGCTTCTGGAGATTTTTGGCTGGAAGCGACTTGTCGCTGCGCAGCTAACAATTGACGAGTCGACCGGCGTATCCACATCGCAAGAGAGTCTCAAGGACAAGCGGGCTGGCTTCTGGATCACCGGCATGTCTGTGTTCATCTTCTGGAACTCGATGACTCTTCTAGGTGCAGTGCTTGGCGATGCGCTTGGTGATCCAAAGCAGTGGGGCCTGGATGCGGCTGCAGCAGCCGCGTTCCTCGGGCTGCTATGGCCCAGGTTGAAGGAGCGCCAGGCCTTGGCAGTAGCGGCTCTCGCCTTCTTCGTGGCGGTGGTTACAACTCCCGCACTTCCTGCCGGCGTTCCGGTGATGCTTGCCGGAATCGTTGCCGTCGTGGTTGGCGTTCTCAACATCTTCGAGCGCAAAGGCAAGGGGGAGTAGATGTCGCTCTGGCTCGGAATCTTCATCGCCTCGATTGCGGTTTACTCCTGGAAGCTTCTCGGATACGTCGTGCCGAAGACTGTTCTCGACAATCCGAAAATTGCGAAGGTAGCCAGCTTACTGACGATTTCTTTACTGGCCGCACTCACCGGTGTGCAGATGCTTACCAGCGGCAGCAAGATTGAGTTTGACGCCAGGATTCCCGCGTTGCTGGTTGCGGCTGTCTTGCTTGCTTTCCGCGTTCCATTTATCGTGATGGTCGCCGTTGCTGCCGGAGCGGCTGCATTGATTCGGCTAGTTTTCTAGCCTTCGAGATTGTCCTTGCCCGGTAGCCAGGTGAGTCCAGGCTTACCCCAGCCGTTGTCGGCGATTATGTCGAAGGCGATTTCGTGCCAGGGTTCCGCTAGACGATCAACGTATAAAGTTCCATCCAAGTGATCAAACTCATGTTGGAAGATACGCGCGAACCAACCATCGGCTTCGATGAAGACAGGATTCTGGTCTAGGTCCACACCCGTGATGGTCACGTTTTCGGCTCGCTTTAGGGGGAACCTTTCACCTGGAACTGAAAGGCAACCTTCAATCTCAGTGTCCTCGTCGGCTGGTTCGTCGACAATCGGACCACGTTCAAGCACCGGATTCACAATCACGCCACGGCGTTCGTTGCCCTCGTCATCGTCGTAGTCATAAGTGAAAACTCTCAGCCCCACACCGATCTGCGGCGCAGCAAGGCCAACACCCGGTGCTTTGTCCATGGTGTCAAACATGTCAGCCACCAACGCCCGAAGTTCGGGTCCAAAGTTGGTTACTTCTAGAGCGCGTTCGTGCAGAACTGGCTCTCCGGTAATGCAGATAGGTCGAATTGTCATGGGTCAAATTTAGCCTGCTACCTACCCCCTGAAGCCCTATTTTCGGGTTAGAGTCGAGATGAAGTAATAGTTTGGAGTTTCATGGGACCGTCAGAGGGCTTTCGCTCGCTCGCCATCATTTTGGCGGTCGCTGCGGCTGTTGCGCTCGCTTATGGAGCCCACTTTCAAAATGCCGCCGTTGTAGCCGACAGCACTCCAAAGGTTAAGGGGCAGGGCTCACTTAGCCTCAAGCAACTCTTATCCGTCGTTTCTCGCCCAAAATGGCTTTCGGGAACGGCGTTCATGGGCGCTGGCATCGTGCTTCAGCTCGGCGCTCTTTCTCTCGCGCCGCTAATCGTAGTTCAGCCCGTTGGCGCGGTTGCTCTGGTTATTACAGCCATCCTCACTGCACGATCTACCAAGTCGCGCCTAACAAGACCAACCCTCATTGCGATTGGTTTTTGCACCGTCGGAATTGCGGCTTTCGTGTTGATGGCATCAGGAGTGGCTAAAGAAACCGAACTTAATGACGACCGCCTTCGCGAAGTGCTCGGTGTGCTCGTGGTCATTCTTGCCATTTTCGGCGCACTTTTCTTCACTATCGGAAGTCGCGCTAAAGCCTTGACCTATGTCATCGGCGCTGGAGTGCTCTACGGTTTTGTGGCGACTCTCGCCAAGGTGGTCATCCAACGTATTTATCAGCAGCAGTTTGAGTTGCTTACGATTCTCTGTCTCGTGGCACTAATTGGTGCTGTCGCCCTCGGCGGTTGGTTCGTGCAGAACGCTTACTCATCCGGGCCACCAGATTTGGTCATCGCAGGGCTAACGGTAATCGACCCGTTGGTAGCCGTGAGCATTGGAATCGTCATCCTTGGTGAGGCAAAGTCGGCCGACTTCGTCACCATGCTGGGATGGTTCGTTGCTGCGGTCATTGCGATTATTGGCGTCTACCTGTTATCGAAGGTGCATCCAGAACTTGCCACAAAGGCCCTAACCCGCAAACACTTGGTTTAGTCAGTCATTTAACTGCTGCCGCGATAAAATATAGCCATACCCGTGAACCACTATTGAGAGATTTGGCGTGACCGAAGCTACTGTGAAGACCAATCAAAACCAGCCGTTGACGGTGGTTATTGGTTGTGACACCTTCCCGCCTGACATCAACGGGGCATCACGCTTTGCTGAGCGTTTAGCCGGCGGTCTCGCCCGTCACGGTAATGACGTGCACGTAATCGCTGCCGCCTACGACAACAATTACGGAACCTTCACCGAAATTATCGACGGTTCGCCGATGACTGTTCACCGCATCAAGAGCTACAAGCTTCCACAGCACAAAACACTTCGTTGGATTTGGCCGTTCACACTCGAATCTAAAACTGCAAAAATTCTGCGCGACGTGAGGCCGGACGCTGTTCACATTCAGTCGCACCTAATCATGGGGCGAGCGCTTGTGAAGAGCGCAAAGCGACAGGGTCTTCGCGTGTTGGCAACCAACCACATCATGCCTGAAAACCTAATCAAGTATTCGGTGATCATCCCGAGCTTCCTTGAAAAAACGGCCATGAAGCTGGCCTGGGCTGATGCCGGCAGAATCTTGAAAAAGGTTGATTTCGTCACCACTCCAACTCGTCGCGCGGCCGACTTGCTGGAGGCCGCCGCCGGCGTCAAGGATGTCCTCGCGATCA
The DNA here is from genome assembly GCA_039805505.1 of Actinomycetota bacterium. GTDB lineage: Bacteria > Actinomycetota > Actinomycetes > Actinomycetales > Microbacteriaceae > Rhodoluna. The sequence continues at coordinate 1,931 of JBDLUE010000009.1, read as the reverse complement.
GCTGCGGCATCGATGCCTCAAAGTTTGCAAACACAACCCCAACCTCAAACGCCGAGCCACGCGTCTTGTTCTTGGGCCGTCTCGATTACGAAAAACACATTCACAACCTGTTGAAGGCTGTGGCCATGCTGCCAAAGTCGCTCAACACTCAGGTTGAGATTGTTGGAGACGGCGGGGAGCGCGAGTACTTGCAGAACCTTGCTCTTGAGTTGGGCATCGCGAAGAACGTTAAGTTCCTCGGGCACGTCACCGAGCAGGAGTTGCCGCTGGCTTATGAGCGCGCAACCGTGTTCGCCATGCCTTCCATCGCCGAGCTTCAGAGCATCGCGACCATGGAGGCGATGGCATCTGGGCGTCCAGTAGTTGCCGCTAATGCAATGGCGCTTCCACACTTGGTTCACGACGGTGACAACGGTTATCTTTTCGAGCCAGACGATGTGGTTGAGTTCAGCGAGAAGCTCAAACTCGTTCTGACTGCTTCGCCGGAGGAACTAGAGCGACTTTCTGAGAACTCGTTGCACCTCATTCAGAGTCACGACATCGAGCGCACGATCAATATTTTTGAGGGCTTGTATAGGGGTGAAGGCTTCGAGTCGGCCACATCGGATGACAACAGTGAGGATTACCTCCGCCCGATCGGAATTCTGAGCCCGACCCTCCATGCACGAGTGCTTGCCTTGCGCGAACGTGCCCAGGCATTGCGCGAAAGCGCCCAGGAGTTCCGTGAGCGCGTTGAAGAGCGCGTTGAAGACGCTCGCGAAGAAGTTCGAGAAACACTGACCGAGTTGCGGGACGAAGCTGTAGAGCGTACAAAGGCGGTTAACACTCGCGTCAAGAAGACTGCAAAGAAGACTGCGAAAAAGGCTCAGGAAGCCGTGAATCGCGCCACAGAGATCCTGAAGGGCGAAGACGACTAGTCTTAGTCAATACCCCAGGTCGACCGCGAATCGATCGAAGGGGGCGTTAGCTCAGCCGGTTAGAGCAGCGGACTCATAATCCGTCGGTCGCGGGTTCAAGTCCCGCACGCCCCACCAGAAGCAAAAAAGAGGCAGCCACCGGAGTGACTGCCTCTTTTTGCTTCGTCTGGACTAGTTGCCGTATACGGCAGACCAGTTTGGAATGGTGAGGACGTAGACCTGACCGGCTTCGATTGCTCGACCCAGAACCGTCTGCTCATCTAGGTTGGTGATGTCTGGACGAGCCTTCAGAAGGGCCGCACCGGTTGCGTGAACCTGTGCGTTGAGGATGTAGTACGAGTTCTTATCGGTCTTACCCTTACGCAGCAATGAGGTAACGTTCAAAACGCCACTCTGCTCTTCATCCTCGGTAATGAATGAAGCGTCGCCAGCTGCCTTGCTAAACATTTTCTCGTTGAACTGGGTTAGAACAGCGATCTTGCCATCCGAGATTCGGTATGCGAACATGCGCTCGATCTGAGGGTTATTGCCTGGGTCTTCCTCGATCAGAATGTTCCCGAAGCCATCGACCTCGATGTTGTCTGGCTTGTTCATGTATGGGGCCTCTGAGCCGTTGAGCAGCATGGTGATGGTGCCACCGAGTGCTGGGTTCTTGGCATCTGCTAGTCGCAGCTTCCATAGGGCTCCACCGTCGCGCTTCGTGACCAACTTGTTGTTAGGGTCAAGTGCGGTAGCGCCCTTGTCACCATTTGATTCAGTGGTGACGAAGTAGTAGTTGCGAGCATCGTTTGGGTCGAAAGCGCCGTCTTCAACTCGGGCTAGCGAGGTGCCAACCAAGGCCGCTGCCTTGTTCTGAGCAACACCGTTTACCGAAGCGTCAACGCTCGCGAAGGTCACCGGTGTTTCCTTTCCCTTGCCCACCTGTGAACGGAATTCGGCTTCGGTCTTGAACCCGCCGATGTTCATTACGTAGGTCTTTCCGTTGGTCAGGCCGGCGCGCTGGTACCAAGCGCC
>JBDLUE010000008.1:0-20893 GCA_039805505.1 Actinomycetota bacterium | reverse complement strand
CGTCATTCACAAGGCTTGTTTCGTCCAATCTGGTGATTCCCAGGCGAATGACCTCACAAAGATGGCGAGCGAGAAAATCCTTTGCATCATCGACGACTTCATAAAATCGTGCGAGTTCGCGAGTGCCGTCCTGCCCGACCGAAATGTTGTGAGTTTCGACGAGATACTTTTCCACCACGTCGCCTCCAAAATGAGACGCGAGGAGAAACAGAATGCTTTCTACAACGCAGGCATCTTGTGGCGCAGCAACTTCGATTTCGTCTGGGGTGACTCGATGCTGAACGGGTTGAGTCGACGTAACGATCCAATAAGGTGATGAACCCTCCACGAGCTGCGCAGTTCCAGAAATACGCCAAGCATTATCGCCCCAAGGTCCAACTGATTTTGGGCCGATAGATAGGAGCGCTGTGGAAACTCGGGTCATGGGACGCCTCTCGATAGGACGTCCGAGTATATGTGTCAGGCCAGACAATGTCCTGTCCGGTGCCCAAGAGGGTCTTCAGGACACACGATAAATCTCTCGACTTAACTTGCTTAAATCAGTATTCTGTGAATAACCGGGAGGGGTTCTGATGCCCCGCTGCCATTAGGCACCCGGTTTCTTTATTTCCACAGGAAACGGCGCTGTTGGATACATCTTGATTCCATGCCCCCGCCACCTGCCCCAAGAGTCCGTCCTAACGTGAGGCATCAACTTTTCCATATAACCTGTGTCGCCAGTGTTCGCGGCTCGAAAGATTGAACCCGCAACTAGATCGGCAAACTGAACTCCGGGGCTTGAAACAGAGGGCACAAAGGCGATGGTTTCTTTGATGTTTTGAAACTTGACATAGTTTGTGGAACCCGCGTCAAGTAGGGCTCTAAGTGGCACCTCATTCTTGTTTTCATCGTCGCAAAACATTAGCCCATGTGTATTTTTATCCTGGAGCGATAACTCAGCGCGTTCAAATAGGACCGTAAGTGCGTGATGCATAGGAGGGGGTCCGAATGACTTCTTCTTATCCACGACAGCCCCGATAACTTCTAGAGATTCGATCTGCACAAGTTTTGACAACGCCTGCATTACGAAGTGCCTTCGCTCAGAAAAATCTGTCATTCCCACCCTGACCAAAGGGTTCGGCTTTTTCTCAGTATCGCGACCTTTTCCAACGTGGGAGAACTTCAACTCATCGCCTGGCTTGCCCAAATCTTCGTGAAGCAACCACATTTCTTGTTGATAATGAGTGAGCAACGGTAAATCAGGCGCTTCAATACTGAATCCCGCAACGCATAAATATCGGTCAATGTCGTGGCCCTTCTTTTGGCCACTGTCGTCAAAGAAAAATATCCTCATACGACAACGCTAAGGTGCGTGTCACATTTAACTTTGAGAGCCGCACCTAACGCTCTGCTTATTTGGGCAACAGCGTTAGCCAGGCTCTAAAATCCCTGAGAAGGCACCCATTCACCGCTCTAAGTCGCAGGCATGGGCAAGACTTGTCGAGTAGAAAGGTTTGTCTTGAATAACACCACATCATCACCACAAGATTGGCTCTCGATAGTTGGCGCCTGGAGCGCAATCGGGACCCTCATAATCAGCCAGTTCACATTATTGATCGCTGCCTTGACATTCTTGCGAGGGACATCGCGAACTAAGGTTCTGATTCGCGAACACCTCATCTACCCTTGGGGGCTGCCATTCTTGCTTGGGCGTAAATCGTTAGAGCAGGACTTACGAATAGGGATAATGCGCCAAAGCGAAGAAGGAGAAGCCGTCCATCGTGAAGACTTCTTCGTTGCTCTCAGTGTGCGAGTCAATCGCTCCGGCGCCAGTGCCCTCAATGTTGAATACGTAGAACTATTCGACACCAAAAGAAAAGAGCCAATCACAAGGGCAAAAGGTGCAAATAACGAGACAGTGCGCACAATCGAAGCCCACGATCACTATGAATGGCGCTTCTTTTTCGATGAAGTTTGGAAGCACCTCGCATTCCATTACCGTGAGACCGAATATCCGCGCGTGAGAGTTCGAGTCATCACCGGCGACGGCACACCGCTGCGGGGCCAAAGGCTCTCAATATCTGGGGCGCGACTACTAGAAATGGCTCAGGTTAGCCAAAAAGTGTTTGGCGAACTTCCTTCACGCGGCTAACAACCCGCTTATCTTTTCGCCTTAAGTGCCAGCCTGGCAAACCAATAACTTATTGCCCAGGGGATCAAAACACTCGCGATACCGATGAGTAAACCAAGAAGCGGATTAGAGCCTTGGCCATCACCAATCCAGACGAAGAACGGTAAGTAGGCCAAGCCAATGGCAAAGAACACGATGGCCAAAGAACCGAAAATCACTTTAGGCAGAGATTTCATTTTGATTCATACCTCAGTATGTCGCCAGGTTGGCAATCCAAAGCAACACATAGTGCTTCTAAAGTCGAGAACCTGATTGCTTTGGCGCGGTTGCTTTTCAATACAAAGAGGTTTGCTTGCGTGATTCCCACTTCATCGGCCAGTTGAGCAACCGTAAATCCCTTCCGTTCTCGCTGCTCCTCGAAATCAACAATGATTGGCATTACACAACCCCTTCCAACTCTTCACTCGCAGACGTCGCACGTTTCAGCAGAAACAGCAAAGTTCTAGTCACCAATGCGACCGCCAAAGGCACAAAGAATCCAATCAACAGGACTAGCGCAATGACTGGGGGAAGTGTGTTTTTGATGTTCAGCCAAATCAGAATGACTACGAAGGACGCTGAAAGAGCCACCGCGTTGTAAGAAAGCGCACGAACCCATTTATGTGCAGTAGCCGAGAATATCTGATCGATTCGAATCCGTCGAAGCAAAACCAAAATGATTGCCAGCAGGGACGCGGCGAGAAGAATAGGGATAAACAGTAATCCGGTGATTACCCATAAATCGTTTGCGTATTGGTTGTATTCATCAACAAGCGAAGACGCCACAAATGGCACGGATATCGCAAACAAAGCGCCGAGAAGCATCAATACCCCAATGACAGCGTTAGCACCTGCGTGTGTGATTCTTTCTAACTTATTCACGGTTCCCCCTACTTACCTTTGATTCACTATTGATAAACGATACATTGTTTATCAATAGCCCGCAAGTTATGACGGTCTTGTGCTTCAGCAGGCAACCCACCTGTTGGCGTAGAAAGATGGCGTAGAAACTGTTTAGAAAAAGTATGAAGCCTGTATTCTTGCGGCAAGTAGAGCATTAGTGCGTTTCACCTATTCTCCGCAAGCATTGCGAGTGTCAGAGACACTCGAGTGCGAAACCGCCGGTCGTTTCTTCCTCCGTATCTTTTGGGAGGCCGAAGGCCGGCGGTTTTTTGCTATTGTGATGACAAACAAGGGGGAAAACTTATGGATCCGCAGCTACCTAACTCTTTCAACTTTTGGTGGATTCTTGCCGGGGCGCTCTCGCTACTCCCTGTGGTAACGACCGTTTTGTTGGCATTCATTTTGCGCGAATCGATGAAGATCAGAAAACAACTCGAGAAACTGACGAACTAAATCGCCTTAAAGTCTTTCGACAAGTGGGGTGCCCCCGCCTGGACCCAACTCTCTTTGCTAGTTTGTAATCGCTTTGTTGATCATCGCTGCCAAGGACTTGGCGTCATCGCAGCCGACAACAAGCCGGTCCCACTTGTGGTTATTGAGCTGAATAACGACGATCTCCTGACCCGTACCCCAAAGTGATAGCGTCTTTTCCCCAGGCTTCCTAAAAGTGCCTCTAGCTATTACTCCAGGTAGCCCAGTTCCTGGGCTTCTGAGCCCCAAACCGCCTGAGGTGATGAAATTCTGATCGTCTGTTGCACCCATGACGTTGGCTAAGGGAACGGCAAAGCTGGCTTGAAGCGCTTGCACGGCTTCAAATGCTCCAATCGAAACCTGGAGGCTGTGATTTTTGATTGTGATTTTGGCCATTTCAGTTCTCCTTCATTTTTTCCAAAAGGTTTGTGCCCAGCAGGGTTGCAAAGGCAAGCTCATCCTTGCCAACGATGGTCAAACAGACTTGCCTGATTTGTTCGTCATCCTTTGCGAGGTCCTTCAACGCCACTGTCAGAAGATCTAGGTTCTCCGAGGTGGTTTCAAAATTGGATGAGACTTCGGATAGCAACTTTACGAAAAGGTTTCGCTTTGACCCGAAAGCTTTGTAGAGACTGCCTCGGAGCAACCCCGTCTCTTTGACCAAGTCATCAATAGAGGTGCCGTTGTATCCCTGAGCCGCGAATAGGGCTCGCGATTGCGAGATAACTGTTGCCTCATCAAAGGCTCTTGGTCTTGCCATGGAAGAAGATTAGCAATAAGTGAACGATTGGTCAATAACTTGAATCAAGCACATTGGAGATTGCCCAAAAACCCTATTTGTAGTCTCAAAAAAGCGTGGGCTGAGTAGAGAGCTTTTCTTCCTTCGGCTTTGACGCGGTTTTGCGCCGACCGCGCGTGGCCTGTCGGGCGCGCTCATTGAAACCCTGAGCAGCCTTCAGGCCCGAGCTGGACCTGATCGCGGTTATGTCTGCTTTGACCGAACGATGCACCTGCTCGAAGTCAACCATTGGCGCGGGGTAATCTCTCTCTCCAAACAAACCAAACTGATGCCGAAGCCCTTCAGGGATGAGCCAGGGAGTAAAAATCCATTCATCGGGCACTTCGGCCAGCTCAGGAACCCAGCGGCGCACAAAATCTCCCTTCGGATCCAAGTCGATTGCCTGCTTTGTCGGGTTGTAGATGCGAAGCACAGGGTTGCCAGACATGCTGCTGTGCATTTGAATCTGGGTGTAATGAATGCCCGGCTCGAAGTCGACAAACATTTGAGAGAGCCAATCGGCCACTGGTCGCCACGGCAAAGACAATGTGTGCGTGGCCGCAGTCACGAGCATCGCGCGCATTCGGAAATTGAGCCAGCCGGTGTGATGCAAAAGTCGCATACAAGCATCGACCAGTGGCCAGCCCGTGCGACCTAGACACCAAGCATCAAATCGCTCCGAGTCCATCGGTCGCGACAACTTTGCCATAGCTGGCACCAGGGCCTGGACTTCCATGTGAGGGCGGTTTTCCAACTTCTGCATGGCGGAGCAATGCCACCAGAGCCGAGTCACGAAACTATTTAGTTGATTATGCCAATGACCTCGCGGAGCAACGTTTTTGGCTCTCAAGGCAGTCTGCGCAATCTGGCGCAAACTCAGAGTGCCGTAGGAGATGTGTGGGCTCAAGCGCGAAGTTCCTCGCTCGGCAGTCAAAGGGGAACTCATGTTGGCGCTGTATCCCTGCCCGCGGCCATCAATGAAACTCTGGAGGATTTCGAGGGCTGGTTTCACCCCACCCTTTTGTCGACCATCGCAAGGCAACGGGTCAGTTTTTATTGAGGTTGGAAGCAGAAGCACTGTCTGATCTTTGGCTGGCTCTAACCAAACAGGATTGTCTGACAGATGCTCTAGCGGTGAGGAAACCCAAGCATCCCAGTGTTCTTTGAATGATCTCCCCCGTCGAGCCACTGGCCGAACCACGCCGTTTTGCGCATACTCTCGCCAGGCCACTCCGTGATCACGGCACCATGCCGCCACCGCACGGTCTCGTGCGTATGTCCAAAGCCCACCGGTTTCCTGGTGACTATGAAGAGTGAATGGACCAAGTCGAAGGTAAAGGGCATCTAACACTTGGATGACTGACGCAACGTGAACCTCAAGCGAAGTGCCCAACGATTCGAGTTGTTCATCCAGGCTAAAAAGGCATTCGCGCACGAACTGCCACTGTCGGTCGCTGGTTGAAGGCTGCTGCCAATGCTCAAGTTCGACTGCGTAAAGGCACAATGTTGGTCCAGCGGCTGCGGCTCGTGACAGTGCCGCGTGGTCTTGAATCCGAAGGTCACGCTTGAACCAGACCACCTGCGGTGGACCAGCTGGAACCTTTTCAGACAAATCTGACCCTTCATGATGCCGACTCGATGAACAACCTCGCTGGCAACTCGAATGTTCCTAAACTCTTATCTATGACTGTTCAGGTAGAAAGACTCTCAGCCTTTCCATTCGAAGGCCGTGGAGGAAATCCGGCTGGGGTTGTTTTGAATGGTTCCGAATTGAGCGATTCAACGATGCAAGAGATTGCTGCTCAAGTTGGCTACAGCGAGACAGTCTTCATCGAACAAAGCGAAGGTTTGCGCCTTAGAGTCAGATATTTTTCACCCGAAATGGAAGTTGATTTCTGCGGGCACGCGACCATCGCAGCTGGAGTAGCTCTGGGTGAAGTTCACGGACCAGGCGAGTATGTATTCGAGACCAACACAGGCGAAGTTCTTGTGCGTGTCTCGGAGGACCCAACCGGCTTCGCCGCCGAACTAACATCCAGCACAGGCACGGTTTCTGAGCTGGGCGCTAAAAACTTAGCGATGTTGCTGGAAATTCTTGGCTGGGATGAAGATGTGCTTTCCAATGACTATGTTCCCTTGATCGCCAACGCCGGCAACTCGCACCCTGTTCTGGTTTTGAGCTCGGTCGAGGCTCTTCAAAACCTCGTTTACGACTTCGACGCGCTCAAACTCATCTGCCGAGAATACAAATGGCCGACAATTCAACTGGTCGCCGAGGAATCCCCCGGCGTCTGGCAATCCCGCAACCCATTTGCCTTTGGGGGCGTTTATGAAGACCCAGCGACGGGTTCGGCTGCTCTGGCATTTGGCGTTTATTTGCATCAAACAGGAAAAGCGCAACACGGCGAAACTTTCACCATAAAACAAGGCTTCAAAATGGGCCAGCCTTGCCTTTTGAATGTCTCCGTTGGCTCCGACTTCTGCAGTGTTTCAGGGACAGCTACCCGAATCGATGCCTAACTAGCTATTCACGGAGGTTACTCAGTTAGTTCGGCCGCACCGAATGACACAGAGAACCTCACGCACCAAATCGATATCGAGCTAAATCGGGATAAATCTAGGTCCGACGGAATCACATAATTTTGATCCCCCTTATTCCCCTTCAACTTACCCAGGCTCACATAGTCGCCGTCATCGGCGAGAAACCAGCCGGCCTGCCCTTCAATCACCGCGGCATCCGAGAGCCAAACTTCGAGATCGGGGCCATTACTCGTCTCGAAGTTTTCGAGGCGCAAGACTCTTGAGCCATCAGCAAGTTCGATGATTCTGGCTGTTCCGATGGTCTGATGCTCATGCGAAATGAAACTGCCGGCAAGTAACTCAGTAGAGCTACCCGCTGAGGGACTGGAAATGGAAACGGGCGCAGACTCGGACACCTTGCTGTCAACGATTAGAAGCCAAGGCTGAAACCACCACAACAGAGTTCCGGCGAGCGCTACAGCGCCCAGAGCAATAAATAGTTTCTGCTGAGTCTTCATCTTCTAGTAGTTCAGAACGGTGTAACCGGCCGCAACGTACTGTCGCACCGATGCTTCGCCGTCGAACTCATCCAAGAGTGCAATGCCGGCAGCTGAAATCTCGTCGGCCACTTTGTGAGACTTTGAGCAAACCTTGCAGGCGCCAGCGATGGCGGGCTGAAGCAGCAAGAACTGCGAGTGGAACTGCCCACCAGGCTTAATGATTTCGGCTAGCGCCTCGGTGCCGGAGCCATCGAAGACCAGCGCGACCTCATCACCGGCGCTCAAAAACTCGTATGCCGTGCGCAAGCCGCGGTAGACCCGACTGGAATCGCCGTTGATTGGCTCGTAGATGAAAACAGCAACCTTCAGACTCATCACTTACTCCCTATTCAAGACTGGAGGTTTCTGTCTACCACAACGAGCCAAAGTATCGTCGTTACCCAGCCCAGTATCCTGAGTGGATGATTCACCACATCAGCATCGGAGTTTCCGACATCGTCGCGGCGGGCAGCTTTTACGACGCTATTTTGACGCCCTTGGCCTACATCCGTGCGTTCGAGGATCTGCGACCGGGCGAGAGGCATCAGGCCATCGGTTACGGCTACGAACTCGACAAGGATGAGTTTGCAATCAAGGAGCGTCACGCGGACGAACTCGCACCAGGGCCCGGATTTCACCTCGCCTTCGCCGCACCTAGCCGCGAAGCTGTGGACGCATGGCACACCAATGGCATCGCTATGGGAGCAACGAATCGCGGGGCACCAAAGGTGTGGGCAGAATTCGGCCCGAATTACTATGCGGCGTATCTAACCGACCCGGATGGGTGGCACATTGAAGCGGTCTGCAAGCTTCGCTAAACCTCAAAAAGTTTTGCTAGCTGCTGCCAGCGTTCTTGGTTGACCGAGTACCAAACCCAAGTTCCGCGCTTTTCGCGCTCGATAAGCCCCGCTTCGGCGAGAACTTTGAGGTGGTGGCTCACTGTGGGCTGACTTAGCGCCAAAGGCTCGGTCAAGTTGCAAACGCAAGCCTCCGCATTGTTACTCGCGTTGATATAACTGATCAGCTGAAGTCGCGTTGGGTCGGCAATCGCCTTGAGTAGGGTTGCGAGCTGTTCGGCCTGCGGGCGTTCAATACGCGCACCGAGCCCCTCGGGTGCACATGAAGCAACATCGACCGGAGTCAGAGTCAAAAGGTTCATAAGTGAACTTTCCGTAAACATAGATGGATGTCTATGTTCGCTAGTGTAGAACATAGATAGACGTCTATGTAAGGAAGGCTGAACTAGATGGCAAAACTTGTCGGAAAACCAGTCGCAGAGTTCTCGGGAACCGCATTGCTAGTGAGCGTTGTTGTCGGCTCAGGGATCATGGGCACGAACCTCTCGGATGATCTTGGCCTTGCCCTAATCATCAACGCATTCTCAACGATTTTTGCTCTGGCTCTGCTAATTCTGACCATTGGTCCAATCAGCGGCGCCCATTTCAACCCAGCCGTTTCGCTCGTTCAACTGTTCTCACGTCAGCAACCAATCGCCGAAACCCTGATCTACATCGTCGCTCAGATTGCGGGTGCAATCTCTGGCGCGATTCTTGCCAACGCGATGTTCGACCTGCCTGCAATCCAGTTTTCAACGCACGACCGCGTGAGCTCGGGCATGCTGATCGGCGAGGTTATCGCGACCGCGGGCTTGGTCGCACTCATCGGCATCTTGTCGAGTCGCGAACAGGGCAAGTACATCCCTGTGGCTGTTGCCGCCTGGATTGGCTCGGCTTACTTCTTCACTTCATCGACTTCGTTTGCGAACCCAGCCGTCACCATCGGGCGGCTCTTCACAGACACCTTCGCCGGAATCGCACCGGCGTCAGTCCTGCCATACATCCTCGCTCAACTCGTGGGCGCTGCGATCGGCATGGCAATAGCCAAAGGAGCAGCACGTGCCTGAAACCAAACCAACAGTACTTTTCGTCTGCGTTCATAACGCCGGTAAGTCTCAGATGGCCGCAGCGCTGATGCGCGCCAAGGCTGGCGACTCGGTAAACGTTCTCTCGGGCGGCACCCATCCTGGCGACGAACTGAACGGCCCTGCAAAGACTGCGGCTGAGGAGTTTGGGGCATCCCTGGATGGCGAGTTCCCGAAGTCAATCACCGACGAAGTTTTCATGAATGTGGACCGCATTGTGATTCTTGGCAACGAGGCAAAACTCACGCCAATTGAAGGCATGCGCGGAACCATCGAGACTTGGCTGACACCAGAGCCGGGCCCTGAAGTCGGCGACAAGTTGGCTCAGACTCGCATCATTCGTGACGACATTGTTCGTCGCGTCGACTACCTATTCAACGAACTAACCAACCAGTAGGAGACGTGATGTCTGAAAACACTCACCAAATCGACCGACTAAATCGCGTCGTTTCGGCACTCGCCGAGAAGTACGTCGGCGTGTTTGCTGCCGAGACCATCGAACGAGTCGTCTTCGAGTCTTATGCCTCGCTGTTGCGCACTGGAACCAAAGCATCTTCGGTGACAGTCTTCGCGGAGAAGTTTTCGAAAGACCGCTTGCGCGCGCTAGCAACCGCAAAGGGAAACGTGGCCAAGGACAAGCCCGAGGTGCTTTTCGTCTGTGTTCAAAACGCAGGTCGGTCACAGATGGCCATGGCGCTAATGGCGAACCTTTCAAACGGGGCAATCAATGTTCGTTCAGCTGGCTCAATGCCTGCCAGCGAGGTTTCTGAAAAAACCATCGCGGTCATGAAGGAAATCGGTCTCGACTTGACTGAAGCTTTTCCAAAGCCACTCACCGACGACGTTGTTCAGGCTGCAGATGTCGTAATCACCATGGGTTGCGGCGACGCCTGCCCTCTCTATCCAGGAAAAAAATACTTGGATTGGGAACTTGAAGACCCGGCCGAGTTGGATCTCGAGGGAGTTCGCAGAGTGCGAGATGAAATCCGGGCGAAGGTCGAGGCCCTAATCGCCGAGCTCGCCGACCATCGCCTCTAGGGCTTCGTCAAGAGCGACAACCACCTCGTAAGTTCTTGCGATTAGTTCGTCCGCTGACTGCGACTGCAATAGGTCCTGCTGATCCAAGGCGCCCACTGGCAGAACGCCCGCAAGCTGCCAGCAGGCATCCATGGGGTTGTCGCTGAGTTCGGTGTCTGGGCCGTATTGCAGGTCGCCAAACTCGCTCGCCAGTGCCAACATTTTTCTGACCTTGTTTTCGAGGTGAACCTTTGCCGGCATTAGCGAGTCATTCCAAACCAAATCAGGGATGAAATCGATGTCTGCCATCGGATACGGGTCGTCAGGCAACCAAGCGTTTACCCGAAAACGTTGTGTTCCCGACGATTCGAGACCATAGAACTGATCGAGCGTGCCAATGTCTGTGACCGAGGCGAGGGTTCCGAATTCGAGGCGTCTATCTCCCCCACCAACCTCGGGGCCACGCTCGATGAGCACGACGCCAAATTCGGGCTGGTCGGAAAGCATTAGGTCACCCAGAAGCTTTAAGTAGCGCTCCTCAAAGATGCGCAGGGAAAGCGGCATCGCTGGCATCAATACATTGCCGAGCGGAAACATTGGCATTACCGTCATCCGTTGCGCCTTCTGCTGACCTTCATAAATTCAAGAGTAAAACCGAGTAGTCAAACCATGGTTACTAAAGCGATGCCCGGGCGATAGTGTTTAGCCATGTTTACATCCGTCTTTATTACCTTGCCAGTTGAAAAACTAACCCGCTCGATTGATTTCTTCACTGCATTGGGCTTCAAGTTCAACCAAGACTTCTCTGACGAAGAAACCGCCTGCATGGTCCTCAGCGAAACTATCTACGTGATGCTTGGTGAGCACGCCAAATATCTCGGCTTGATTGATAAACCGATTGCCGATTCCAAGACCAGTGAGGTTATTTTGAGCTTCTCCTGCTCAACCAAAGAGCAGGTTCTCGAAATTGCTGGCAAGGCCTTGGAGCTCGGGGCTCGAGCAGTCAATGAGCCAGAAGATCTTGGCTTTATGTTCAGCTGGGGATTTGAAGACCTCGACGGGCACCTTTGGAACCTAATCTGGATGAACGCATAAGCTCAACCGTGAATAAAAGAACTTGGCGGCACATCGCCGGATTCTTGTTGCTAATTCCAGGAACTCTAACGATATTTATCTTGCCTGAAATCGGGGCACCGCTGGTGCTAATGGGAACCCGTCTGCTTGGTGAGCGATTCAAGTGGGCGCGAGCAGTTAATCATCGAGTCGATCGAACTTGGGCCAAGGTGAAAAGTTGGCTGAACAAAATGAAGAGAAAAAGGCGCACAAATGACCGTTGAATCTAATGCCGTTCACCCAGCAGATACCCACGACTTAATTCGCGTAAGAGGCGCACGGGAAAACAACTTGAAGAACGTGAGCGTTGACATCCCAAAGCGTCGGCTCACGGTGTTCACCGGCGTGTCAGGTTCGGGCAAGAGTTCACTCGTTTTCGGAACCATCGCCGCCGAATCACAGCGAATGATCAATGAAACCTACAGCGCATTCGTGCAAGGATTCATGCCCTCAATGGCACGGCCTGACGTTGATTTATTGGATGGTTTAACCACTGCAATCTTGGTGGATCAAGAGCGGATGGGCGCTAACTCAAGGTCTACCGTCGGCACGGCAACCGATGCACTCGCACTGCTTCGTATTCTGTTTAGTCGCCTTGGCCAGCCGCAAATTGGCGGCCCGAATGCCTACTCATTTAACGTGCCATCGGTTACGGCATCGGGCGTAATGAAGGTGGACAAGGCCAATAGCACGGCAGTGAAGCAGACATACAGCGTTGTTGGGGGCATGTGCCCGCGCTGCGAAGGCATGGGTAATGTCACGGACATTGATCTATCGAAGCTCTTTGACGAAAACAAATCCCTAGCCGAAGGCGCGATCACCATCCCGGGTTACACCTCCGACGGATGGTCGGTAAGGATATTCAGCGCGTCGGGATTATTCGACGTGAATAAGAAGCTCAAGGATTACTCCGAGAAAGAGATGCAGGCTTTCTTGTATCAAGAGGCGACCAAGGTAAAAGTTGAGAGCATCAACATGACTTTCCAGGGTTTGGTGCTGCAGATCCAAAAGTCGATGCTTTCGAAAGACCGCGAAGCCATGCAACCGCACATCCGTGCGTTCGTTGACAAGGCAGTAGTTTTCACGAGTTGCCCAGAGTGTGAAGGCACTCGATTGAGCGCGGGTGCTCGTTCGTCGAGAATCAACGGGCTCAACATCGCGGAGGTCTGCGCCATGCAGATTAGCGACATCTCCCCTTGGCTGGATGGCATTAGCGATGCTGGCGTGTCCCCGCTGATTGAGAGCCTGAAGCATTTGCAGAAGTCTTTCGTCGAGATCGGTCTCGGCTACCTCTCACTCAATCGCCCCGCCGGCACCCTGTCAGGCGGTGAGTCGCAAAGAGTGAAGATGATTCGTCACCTGGGGTCTTCATTGACTGACGTCACGTATGTATTTGACGAGCCGACTATCGGGCTTCACCCCCACGACATTCAAAGCATGAATGAACTTCTCTTGCGTTTGCGAGACAAGGGAAACACCGTTTTAGTCGTCGAACACAAGCCTGAAACGATTGCAATCGCCGATCACATAGTCGACCTCGGCCCACGTGCCGGGTCACTCGGCGGGGAAATTTGTTTCGAAGGCTCCGTCTCTGGCCTTCGCGCCAGCGAAACTCTAACCGGTCGCCACTTGGACGACCGGGTCAAGATCAAACATGACGTTCGCAAACCGAAGACCAAACTCTCAATCAAAAACGCGAACTCCAACAATCTCAAAAACGTTAGCGTCGATGTTCCGCTGGGCGTTTTGGTGGTCTTCACAGGCGTCGCGGGTTCCGGAAAGAGCTCGTTGGTGCACGGTTCCATCGCCACCCAACCGGATGTCGTGGCAATCGACCAGAGCGGAATTAAGGGTTCACGACGCAGCAACCCTGCAACCTACACCTCGTTGCTCGACCCAATCCGCTCGGCATTTGCCAAGGCAAACGGAGTGAAACCAGCGCTGTTCAGCTCTAACTCCGAAGGTGCTTGCCCTACTTGCAACGGAGCGGGTCTGATATTCACCGACCTGGGCGTCATGGCCACGGTTTCGAGTGTCTGTGAAGAATGCGGAGGCAAGCGTTTTCAGGCCGATGTTTTGAACTACAAATTTGGCGGTAAGGACATCAGCGAAGTGCTGTCACTTTCAATTTCAGATGCCCTCGCATTCTTTCGAGAGGGCGAGGCTAGGCTGCCTGCTGCAGTGACGATTTTGGACCGCCTCGTCGACGTTGGCCTTGGATACATCAGCCTAGGTCAACCGCTATCGACCCTTTCTGGCGGCGAGCGCCAGCGACTAAAGCTGGCCAGCCAAATGGCAGAAAAGGGTGACGTCTACATCCTCGATGAGCCGACCGCAGGTCTGCACCTTGCCGATGTCGAGAATCTCCTTGGCCTCCTAGATCGATTGGTTGACTCGGGCAAATCAGTGATTGTGATCGAACACCATCAGGCGGTTATGGCCCACGCCGACTGGATCATTGATCTTGGGCCGGGAGCGGGTCACGACGGTGGAAACATCGTCTTCGAAGGCACCCCAGAGCAACTTGTTTCAGATGCTAAAACGCTTACTGGCCAACACCTCAAGACCTATGTCGAGGGGTAAGACTTGCCATCGCATCGAGAATTTAGGCTTGACTTGTGAAAACTAGCGAAGAGAATCGTGCCTGGCTGCTCGACAGCGACGCGGCTCTAAAGTGGCAGGTTGAGCGCGACTTGCTCGCGTTGCCCGAGGAAGTATGGTCGGCTACCCGCGCATTGACCGACACCAGCGGCTTCGGCGCTCGCCTACTTAGCCTTCAGGACGAGGATGGGCAGTGGGCTGGCGGAGCATACTTTCCTGGCCGCAACGAGACTCGCGCGCTCACCCTTGAAGGCGAAGAGAAAAAACAGCCTTTCATTGCAACCACATGGACGCTCAACGCGCTGCGCGAGTGGGGTGTTTCAGCCGAGAGCCTTGGCGACACTTCCGATCGTCTCGCGGCCAACAGCCGCTGGGAATACGACGACCTTCCATACTGGGGCGGCGAAGTCGACTGCTGCATCAATGCGTTCACCCTCTGCAATGGAGCGTGGCTGGGCGTTGACGTCTCGAAACTCGCCGATTGGTTCCTGGAAACCCAACTTGTCGATGGTGGCTGGAACTGCGATTGGGTCGAAGGCGCGACAAAGTCATCCTTCCACTCGACCCTGAACTCTCTGATCGGTTTGCTCGAATACGAGCAGCGCATGGGCGCCGATGCGCGAATCACGGCGGCGCGAAAACGAGCTGAGGAATACCTATTGGCTCGCCAACTTATGTTCAAGCTGTCGGATGGGTCGGAAGTCGGCCCTTGGTTGCGCGACCTCGCCTACCCATTTCGGTGGAACTACTCAGTCATTAGAGCGCTGAGCTATTTCAGAGACTCAGCACTCTTTTCGGGCGAAAAGGCAGACCCGCGACTCACGGCAGCCGCGAAATTTTTGGCATCCAAGGCAAACGAAAATTGGCGTTGGGTCACCAACGATCGCATCCCGGGGTCGGTTTGGTTTGATGTCGATGTGCCGATCGGCGAGGAGTCGAAGTGGCTTACTTTCTTCGCCCTTCGGGCCTTGAACTGGTGGGAATCGGCTAAATAATCGGAGCGGCGATTATTGCCTTGCTCGAGAAGTCTGGTGCGCCCGTTTCGATGTAGAGCTCGAGATCCATCCCGGCCCTGCGCTGATGCCCGCTGTTCGGCAGCAAATCGGTATAGAACGAGACAACGGTTTCGGAGAAGTTCTCCATCGAACCAGGATGGGTCATCGAAGCGTAGTTTCCAGCTGGAACGGTTAGCGCTTCTAAATCACCGAGGTCTTTGTCGGCAGCGAGCACTTCATACCCGGCAAAATATGTCATTTCCCCAGGCTCGCCCGACTCGGCAGGCCACATTGCGCCAACACCGAGCGGGTATTCGTCATCGGTCAGCCCAAGGCTGAAGAACAGCTTGGGCATCTCACCCCAGAGCGGGCCAATCACCTGCATAGCATTCGAGTTTGTGTGGCCAGCGCCAATGAAGTTGCGCTTCAATCCGACGATTGTGCGCGAGGGAAACTCAATAACTTCGATCATGAAAGCAGGCTATCGCGAAGCGCTTGGATGGTCTAGATAGACTGCCAATATGAGCGCAATTATTCGACCTATTAAAGCAACAGACCGAGGCCAGTGGAACGGGCTTTGGGCGGGCTATCTCGAGTTCTATGAGACCGAGCTCACGGATGAGCAAACCGAACTCACCTGGGGTCGGCTAATCGATCAAGATTTTGAAATGCATGGATTAGTCGTCGAGCTCGATGGCGAACTGGTCGGGCTTGCTCACTTTTCATTCACGCATTCTTCTTGGGCAGAGAACCGCGACCTCTACCTTGAAGACCTTTTTGTTTCGTCGACCGTTCGCGGTCAGGGTTTCGGCAACGCGCTTATTTTGGCCTTGGATGGGGTTGCCCGCGAAGAAGGTGCACGCAAAGTTTGGTGGGAGACCCACAAGGACAACGCGGTTGCCCGCCGTCTCTATGACTCGGTAGCCGAACTCTCAGAGTTCGTGAAATACACCCGAGCGGTCGACTAGAAGTCGGTTAGTTTTTCGAGCTTGCGGAGCTTTGACAAGTTTTTGTAATCCCACTGAATCTTTGTGGCTTCTGCCATGAACGCTTCGACTTTGTTTAGATCTTCTTGGGTTTCAACCGCAATGCCAGCCGCTTGGTATTTGCCAACTGGTCTCAGACCCGAAGTCTTGAATGACTTGCCACTCCAGAACAGAACCTCGAGACCGGCCTTCTTGAGGCTGTAACCGCATACTGGGTTGCCGTCGACAAACCATACTGGGTGGCCATGCCAGACCTTGGCCTCTTCGTTAGGCAACTTAGAGGCAAAGAGTGCGACTAGAGCATCGGCTAGTTCGCGTTCGGCTGCAGCCAAACCCTGGTTGTATTCGATGATGTCTTGACCGGTCATGACCTAAAGATTACTCCTCGGAATGCAGAAAGGCCCCCGACTTTCGTCGAGGGCCTCTCAAGTTAGCTAGCGAACTAGGTTGGTCCACGCGAGGCTGAGCAAAAATAACCCAGCACTCAAAAGGACGAACCCGAGGCCTAGACCGAATGGCGAACGCCATCCGTGCCAGCGTTCTTGATAGTCAAAACGCTTTCTGGTCCAGGAATCTCTCAGTTCAACCCATTCGGACATCTCTTGGAGATTCTTAGCCTTCTTTTCCTCATTCATGTTTCTTCACTTTCTTCGTAGTTATCTGATTTGAGTGAAGCAAAAAATAATTAACATAAACAGGCTTCGCTAGGACTCTAGCAAATGCGAGTGATGTGGGCACTTCTGTTGGATGGAAACGACGAAACAGCCAAGCCCGATCATGAAGACGACAGGGCCCAAGGCAGGGTTAAGCGAGGAGCACGCAACCCCCAAACCAGCGATAAGGTGCGCCCAAATTTGAAGTTGCATCGAGCCCGTTGGCCTATCGTAGCCATCCACCGTGATGACTGCGCGGCGAATAGAAATCGAAAGGAAACTTCCAGCGATCGTAACCGCGAAAAACAGCGTTGCCCCAAACAACCAAAATCCGTCCGGATAAGTTACAGCCAAACCAAATTCTTCGGCCGGGTACTCAAAATCAGAGAGTTTGCTTACCCACTCCACCAGCGCTCCCGATAAAAAAGTGACAACCACGGAGAGAATCACAGCGGATGCGATGTTGCCCCAGCGTTTTACTGTCAAAGATCTCATTTGATACCTTTCTACTTTTGGACCTTGCAAGTCAGTAAGTTGAACGTAGACCCTGACTAATTCAAGACGCTAACCAAACTTGGACAATTTCGGGCAGACTTCGGACAATTTCGGACAATCTTTAAATTCGCCAGCCACTTGTGATGTCGCAAACGTGAAATCGGAAGGTCCACTAGGAATGAAACAGCCGCACCGAGGCTTGACCCTGAGGAAGCATTTGATTGCACCTCGAAGGGAAACCCGTGAGCACCTCACCGAAGAATTTTGATTTGCGCGAGCTAGTTGGCGACCTCGTGACGCTGGTGAAAGACCGCGCCAAGGATGTTGGGCAATCACGTGGCACAGCACAGCCGAGCGCAGCGCAGATCGAACTCGCCATTCTGGCAACCATCACCGAGACCCCGAAGAACGCCACTGAAATTGTTGCCGCGCTCGCACTCGCTGGCGCTGGCGTTTGGGCTCCTTCGACCGGCAAGATTCACCCGGTTCTGGCCAAGTTGACCGAAGAAAAAAAGGTGTCCGCAAAGACCGATGGTGATCGCAAGGTCTATTCGATTACCAAGACAGGCAAGTCAGCTCTCAAGGATGCAGCCGAGAACCCGGCGCAGGAAACCGCTGCCGGCACGACTAGCTCAATGGGCTCATCCAAGAACTTGATGAACTGCGATGCAACCTTCTTGAAGAGTGCTTCGAAGCTTGGCCCAGTAATGCTCGATGTTGCCCAGACCGGAACCCGCGAGCAGCAGCAGGCCGCCGCAACCGTTCTCGATGAGATGCGCCACAAACTGCACGGCATCCTTGCCGGCAAATAAGCGAGTTACAAACTTTTGACCAGCAACGAACCACAAAGCAACGCCTTGAAGGCGAGATACCGTCGCATCCTAAGGTTTGCGTCGCTTGCCCTTGCCGAACTTTGGTGGTTCGAACTATTTTTGCCCCAGATTGGCCTCGCCAAACTCGGAGCCCGTGGTCGAATTCGTCGCCTAAAGCGACTGGCACGCAAGTTTCACGACCTAGCCGCCGATCTAGGTGGGCTGATGGTCAAGGTTGGGCAGTTCCTTTCTGCTCGCCTCGACGTGTTGCCCGAATCGGTTACTAAAGAGCTCGAAGGCCTCCAGGATGAGGTTGCGCCCGAACCGTTCAGCAAGATCGTTTCGCTGATCGAGAGCGAACTCGGTATGAGCGCGTCGGTTGCTTTTACTTCGATAAATGCAGAGCCGATTGCGGCCGCATCTCTCGGTCAGGCATACCGCGCCAAACTCTCCCCCGGGCTGGCTGCCGATCTCGGCTTCGAAGATGTGATTGTCAAGGTTTTGCGACCTGGCATCGAAGAAATCGTCGAGGTAGACCTAAAGGCCTTGCGCAAGATTGGCGGCTGGCTCGCGCGCGTGAAGTTGGTCTCGCGCCGAACCGATGCGCCAGCTCTGGTCGAAGAATTCGCGACCACCACCCTCGAAGAAATTGACTACCTGCACGAGGCTCAAAACCTCGAGCGCTTTGCAGCGAACTTCGCCGGCGACCCGCGCATTGGCACCCCGGATGTGATCTGGGAGCGCAGCGCTCGACGCGTTCTCACACTCAGTGATGTGTCGGCCATCAAAATCTCAGATGTTGACGCCCTAATTGAAGCTGGTCTAAACCCGAATGCGGTAGCGGCCGAACTGGCACGAGTCACTTTCGAGCAGTTCTTCGTGACAGGGTTCTTTCACGCAGACCCACATCCTGGCAACATCTTCGTCAAGCCGATGCCTGCCGATTCGGAAATCGACTTCACACTGACCTTCATCGACTTCGGAATGATGGGCCAGGTCGACGAAGATCTTCGCAACAACCTCCAGCGCTTCTTATTCGCCGTGGCATCGAGAGACGCACGAGCATGGGTTGCCGCTTGCGAACGCCTCGGAGTGCTGCTGCCATCTGCTGACACCGTGATTCTCGAGCAGGCAATCTCGGAGCTGTTCGATCGCTTCGGTGGCGTTGGGGTAGGCGATTTGGTTCAGACCGACCCTCGTGAACTTCGCGAGTTTGCATTGCGATTCAGTGAGATTCTGCGAACCCTGCCGTTCCAGCTGCCAAACGATTTCTTGTTCTTGATTCGCGCTCTCTCACTCATCTCTGGCGTGGCCAGTTCACTGAACCGCGACTTCAACATCTGGGATGCAATCGACCCGTTTGCTCGTAGCCTGCTCAATGGCGCCGGTTCGGGCGTCGCTAAGAACCTCGGCAAAGAATTCTTGTCATTCGCATCAACCGTGGGCCGTCTTCCGAGACGCATCGACGATCTGATTTCTCGAGTCGATGCCGGTCAGGTGACCATTCGAAACCCTGAACTGGAAAGCCGAATTCGAGCCCTAGATTCAAGCGTTCGTCGGGCAACCTCAGGGTTAGTGTTTATCGGTCTGCTGCTCGGTGGCCTGATGATTAATGCGCAGAACGAAACGCTGAGCTATTGGTTACTAGGTATCTCGGTCTTGCCGCTCATCCATGCTCTAGGTTTTGGGCGAATTAGTCGGTAGACCAATGCTCGACCTAGGCAATCAGTGCGGTTGCCGGGATACCCAGCTCTCGATTGAGATTACGAATCATGCGAAGGGTTAGTGGTCGCTTTCCGTTGAGCACTTCGTAAACACGGTTGGAGTTTCCGATGAGCGGCACAAGATCAGTTACCCCGAGCCCACCTTGCTCCATGCGAAATTTGATTGCTTCGATTGGGTCAGGCTTATCGATCGGGTAGTTCTTCGCCTCGTATGCCTCAATCAGCGTTGCCAGCACGTCAAGCTTGTCTCCGGCTGGTGTTCCAAGCTCCGGATCTCCCTCGATGAGCTGGTCAACCTCGGCGAGAGCAGCCATGAGGTCTGCATCATTACGAATCGGACTAATCTCCATCATTTTCCTCCTTTGATGAAACGAATTGTCTGGGCGTCAATCTTGTCGTATTGGCTGTGTGTGCCCAGGAACTTGATGTAAACAATTTGTGACTTGTAGGCAACATCGACGGCCAGACGATATTTGTTGCCAGCGATATTGAACACAACCCGGCCACTTTTTAGGATGCTAGCCGAGCGATAGCTCTCCTTGATGTCAGCAGGAGAGTTCCAATTTGCTGCAGTGACTTCGTCAACCCAAGCCTTTAACTGCTGTTCAGCGTCGGGATGAGCGCCCCAGAAAGCTTTGACAGTCGAAGTCGCAATCAGGCGCATAGTACCAAGTTAGTCCCAGATTGGGACTATTGTCAATGATGTAGATTGCCGGTGAGGAACTTTACCTAGGCGCGCAGGGCGAGCATGAACTGGCCGCCGCCAGGTGTGATCTGAGTTTCAAACCTCTGGTCGGGCGCGAAGCGCGAGAGTCGGTCAAGCAACCACTCGGCAGCCTGATCGGCATCTGCCTGAGATGGGCAGCGAGCGACGATCTCGCGACCACCCTTGCGACCGAGGCGCTCGACTGCTTCAAAGATTGGCGATGGGTCAACCACGAACAAATCCGGCGACCAAGGCACAACCGGTGAAATCTTGCCCTTCATGGTGTTGCAGGCGCGGTGCGCTAGACGCTCAACGGTTGCCGAACCCTTCTTCGCCTTAGCTGCCGCATAGTTGTCGATGCTCGGGCCTAGATCTGAGTTGGTTGAGGCATCCGGGTCGACCGCTGCATCACACAACCAGCAACGCCAACCATCCTTGGTGCCAACTTCATTCAAATCGCTCATGGAAGCAGATTACGCTATAGATGGATTCACAGGAGGACCCACCAAT
>JBDLUE010000007.1:0-21941 GCA_039805505.1 Actinomycetota bacterium | reverse complement strand
CCGTTGAACACATTCATGTGCCAAGGTGACGATGAACCAGCGCCCGCAAACTCATCCTTGATCAAAGTGACCGTCGAACCGTTGAACTTCATCAACTCATAGCCGTGGGTTCCATCGTTTGCAGAGAAATAGAGTTCGTTGTTGAACACGGCCAGGTTCGTCGGCTTAGACCATGAACCGCTATTGGCTGTCGCGTTGATGTCGTAGGCGATCTCCGTGACCGTTCCATTGGTGCGAAGAAGCTCGTATCCGGTCACGCCACCGCCACGGTTTGAAAGCGCTGCGTTTGTCGAGTCACCGTTGAAGTAAACCCAGTCGCCGTAGGTGGTTAGGTTTGCTTCCTGCGGTGTGATTGCAGCGACCTGCGAGGCGGTAACGCCGTCAGTCGACCAAATTACTGGGGCATACCCGGAGGATGCGCCCTGAAAATACAAGCGCCCATTGAGCACTGCGCTGCCGTAGTTCACTACGTAGCTCATGTCTCGAATCTTCGTTGTCCCGGCGGTGGTGCCATCGGTGATCCAGAGTTCCTGAGATGCGTTGCCTGCGGTCAGAGTGCTGAAGACCACACGATTGCCGAATTGCATGAAGTTTCTAGGCTGCGACTCGGCGGTGCCGGGCAGGATGTCCTTCAGAAGGCCGGTCCCGGCCAGAGTGCCGTCGGTCACATAAAGCTCTTGCCCCGGGTTAGTGGTTACCCAAGCATTGAAAACCAGCTTGCCGCCGGCAACAGCATAAGTCGGGCTCTGCATCACGGCGCCATTGGGCATCAGGCTTTCGGTGGTTTGGGTGGTCTTGTCGTAGGCGAGCAACTTTGAGCCCTGCTGCAAGAACACCAACTTGTCACCCAAGACATGGATGGACTCTGGCGTTGAGTAAGACTGTGTTCCGGGGAAGGAATCCAAGAAGAGATCAACGGTGTCGGCCGCTGAGGCCGGTGAACCGAATGAAACTACACCAGCAAATGCCAACAGGGATGAAGTGAGAATCGCAGAAATTTTGCGCATGGAGCGTTGTACTTTCTCGTGCCCCCGCCGAATATGGGGTTATCCCCAGTTTTTAAACTTTAGCAGGGTGAGATAAATACGCAAATACGAACAAATTGACCGATTTGCTAATTCGCTTTGGTGGCAGCGTTCGTCGCCCTAGGCGCCGCCCCGGCCATGCCCAGCCACTCTTTGCGTTCCTCGGCGTCGAGCTTCTCGATTGAATAGCGCAACATGGTGCGGGGCATTTCAGCCGCGTAGCGGCTCAGAAAATTTCGTAATTCGCCGAGATCGCGATTTCCGACTTCGCGAAGCATCCAGCCAACGGCCTTATGAATAAGGTCGTGCTTGTCGTGAAGCAAGATCTCGGAAATCCGGATGGTGGGAGCGAAATCATCCTTGATTGCGCCGGCTCCCAGCTTGCTCGCCCGAATCGAGGCAAAAGTGAACATGATTGAGACTCTGCGCTCCCAGAGTTTTTCGCTGCGGGCCAACGATTCGAGAAGCTCCATCGCGTCTGGTTTGCCGACCAAGAACATGCCGAAATAAGGGGCAGATGTGTCGACTAAATCCCAGTTGTTGACTCGACCCTCGTAGACCAAGCGCAGGTAGAAATCGAATAGTTCTTGCTGGGCGTCAGCCGACTGGGCGCTCGCACCGGTCTTGCGTTGGGTCTTGTTCCACTTGGCCACCAGCATGATCAAACCAAGCAGTCGATGTTCGTGAATTGACGAATTCATCAATTCGTAAATCTCGGCCTCGGTCAAGCCGGCGAACTCCTTCGCAACGGTGCGCACATTAGGCACGGTTACGCCCAGGAACTCGTCGCCCTCGCCATACTGGCCCGGCCCTGACTTGAAGAAGGTCGGAAAAAACGCGCGCTTCTCGGGGTTAACGAAAGTGGCCAGTGCTGCTTTAGCACCGGCCACTGTCTGTTCAATCATGTTGAAACTATAGGTCAGAAATCACAACCAGTGCGTCGCCAGCCACCGGAGTGAACTTCGCAGTCTTCGCTGGGTTCATCGCAACGCCAGAAGCCGCGTCACCCGGCGCGTTAGCTAGCAAACGGTAGCCAATTGCTGACTGACCGTGAGCGCGAGCGATTGCAACTAGTTCTGCATACTCAATCTCTTTGCCGAGTGGGGCATAAAGCTCGATTGGGCGGACGTTGATCGAAGCGCCTTCCGCATCGAATAGGTCTTCGAACACCGGAGCAAGCGCTGGGTTCTCTGAAACCTGGGCGATGAGCAGTGCAGCCAAGTTGTCGCTAACGACTAGGTCGTCGGCTGCGGCAACTCGAGCAAGCTCGGCCTTGCGGCTGTCAAGAATCTCGGCAACCAAACGGGTCGGCTCAACGCCATTGCCGTCGGCAGCGAACAACTGGTTCATCTGCAGCATGGTCAGCATGGTCTGCGCATCTGCTTCAGACTCACTGATTGCGTTGCGGTAACCGAGGATGATGACCTCGTTGTACTTCTTCGCAGAAGCAGCGGCGATTAGATCGTCGATGTCGCCTGAGACGGTCGCGTGAGTCACCTTTACATCGCCAAACTTCAAGTCGGTTAGTTCCTCAGCAGCGACATACTTGCTCTGAGCGACGATGTGAACCGATGAACCCTTTGGCAAGAACGCGGCTAGCTCGGCAACCACCGAACGACCCATCGATGACCAGCCGATGACCAACAGGTGCTCTGCCTTGGCGGCCGGGGCCTTCTTCGCGGTGATCTTCTTGGTCGCGATGTCTTCGCGAACTCCGGTGTAAACCACCTTGTCGTCGTCGGCAGCAACCGCAATGATTTGAGTCTTTGCGGTGAGCTTGGTGCCCTGCTTCGGGTTGATGTGAGCAACGCCCTGGTCGTCAACGATTCCGATAACCGAAGCTTCGTTGAATGCCAGGATGGCGTCGGCATAGGTCTTGCCCGCAAGAGCCGGAACGCTGTTGAAGTAGATCTCGTCGCCAGCGAAGTCGATCAGGTCAAGCACAACTGCAGCCAAACCTGGCTGTCGTGATGCCTGAGCGGTGACGCGCGCGATGACGTCGTGAGAGCGAACCGAGATGACGCGACCTTCGGTTGCGGTCTCAAGAGCCTCGGCGGTGTGCGGGTCATCAACTTCGGCAATGATCCGAGTGTTCGGGTTGGTGTTGACCGACTTGACTGCAAGGACGGTCGAAACGATTGTGGCGTCGCCGGCCTCGTCTTCATCCAAGATGATGATCGACTTAGCGCCCGAGATGTTTGCACGCTTGAGGTCGCCCGGGTTGGTTGGGTCACCGGTTCGGGTGATCACCTTTAGCTTGCCCAGACCCTCGGCGCGAGACTCAATCTCGTCCTCCATGAACTCACGGGTCTTGTCGCTGAAGATCACTACGAGCGGCTTGCGCACGTTCTCATTGGCGATTGCGAGTTCCTTCAAGATTGGGAACACGCGGTTTGACCATCCGAGGATGAGGGTGTGACCTGAGTCAACAACCGGGCTCTTGCCCTTGCGCAGGCGCTCGAACGTGCGGCCGATTGCGCCGACGATGAAACCGGTGATGCTAGCGGCCAGAGTGATGGTGACTGCCCAGCCGATGATGCCCAGGATGCGGTCAGCCCAAGTGGCCTCGCCGCCCTTGCCAAGCAGACCTGCGAATGAACCCCAGAAGGTCTCGAAGGTTGGGGTCGGAAGCTTGTCTCCCGAGTAAAGGAACGGAACCGAATAAAGCGCGTACTTGATGAAGACAACCAGAATCGACATGATGACGAGGCCGCCGAACATGTATGCGACGAAGGCGCCGCTCTTTGCGATTGAGTTGTCGAAGTTATAGCGAAGGCGGGTCAGGAAGCCGACCTTCTTTGCGATTGGGGCGTCTGGTTCGCCCTTTGCACCTTGGCCATATGAGCGGTTGTTTTCAGTCATACGCCAAAGTTTAGCGAAATGCCCCTGCTGTGAGCCGCTACCGTGCCGTCTATTCGCCTAGGCGATCATTTTGGTTTAGGAATCGATGTTCCATGCGAAGCAAACAGTGGTTTTTTCGCCTTCTTTTGAGAACTCGAAGTCGGCACCCGTCGCCGATATCGAACTCACGCCAAAGCCTGGCACCAGGCGATCAATTTGCTTGCCGTCGTTGCTGACGATGAGCCGAAGTCCTTGCCGAAGTTCGATTCGGATGTCGACACTCTTCGCACGCCCATGTCGAACCGCATTAGTGATGCACTCTCGCGCCGCATCCAAAACGGCGTGGGCAAGTTCAGTGCGGTTGCCCAATAGATCGATTGCCTGAGGGTCCAGGTCGTATTCGATCGAGACCAGGTTTCTCCATCCCGCCGAGAGGTCATCCAATTCGCGGCGCAAATCTAGGCTGGTTTGCCAAGCATCGGCACTCAGAGTCTCGCGCAATTCAACTTCGGCAACCGCCAGTTGTTGCCTCGCCTGGGTGAGAAGCTCATCCGTGACCGTCGGTGACTTCGAGGTTGCGGCGGCAGTGAGGGCAAGCGACACGGAAGCCAGGCGCCCCTGTGTTGTGCCGTGCAGCAACCTACCCAATCTGCCTTTTGCTGAGGCGGCCTGCGACCGCGCTTGTCGCACTTCGATCTCGAGTTGCTTGTTTTGATCCGCCAACTCCCTTTGAGCAAACGCAAGGCGGTCGGCGAAATTGTGAATGATCTGAACGAGCACCCAAATGACCAGGATGACAATCGGGGTCACCAGGTAAACGGAGGATATGAAAGAACCAATCACAGGAACAGCAAGACCGACAAACCACAGGATGCTGAGAATCGCAGCGCTGAGAAGACCGTACTCCGCAAGAATTAAGGCCGTGCTGAATCTGGCGGACTGAGTCTTGAAGAATTTCAAGCGCCATTTATCTAGGGGTCGAACCATGAGTATGCCCAGCAAGATAGCCGCGGTCGCAGCCAACGCCGACAGCCAACCGCCGTGCTGAAGGGCAAGGGTAACTGCATTCAACGAACCGATTGCAGCAACCCACTCCCAACGCAACTGAATGTCTGGCTTGCCAGGGTGCGTTGCGAGCAAAATGCTCCAAGATTTTTTGGGCTCAAATGACTTCAGGCGCGGTTCGAACTCACTGGCGGAGATTTCATGGCTCAACGCCCTGACCTCTAAGTCGCAAACGCTGGCCACCATGCTTGCTCGCTCGGTCAGCTCTTCTCGCGGCGTTGAGGTGGTTAGCTCTGCCAACTGGCGAGAGATAAGCCTGAGCGCAGCCATGATCTTGTCATTTATGGCACTGCGCAAGGCGTTGAGTTCCGCCGAGACCTGCCCGTTCACTTCACTCCGCAGCGAACTCAGTTCAGCCGTTTTAGCCTGCAGCTGGGCGAGGGTTTGCAGGTGTTCGCCAATCAGGCTGGTTGCCAAATGCGCGATCGAGAACCAAGCAATTTTTAGAAATCCGTTAGTCACAAGCAGAGTGACGGCAGACAAACCCGTGCCCGGTGGGCTGAATGGCAACCCGAAAACAAGCACCAGATAGGTCGCCGTCAATTCGCCCGCCAACCAATAAATCAGCCAGATGCGCCACAGGGGGTTTCGAGCACTGCTCCTCAGCCAAACTCTGCCAAGTGTCAAAACCGCAAGAGTTTCGAGAACTAGCCCTACTGAAACTCGGCCAACGATTTCAAGAAAATTTAGCCCAATCCAGCCGTCAAAAGTCACAATGCTGAAAAGAAAGAAGAGAACTTGGATGAAGACAATCGCGCGCCAATCTAAGGCTCGATTGCCTTGTAAAAAGCCCTCTAGGCGTTTGGCCGATTGAATCAACGAACCATGACTTTTCCTTGACGCCACAGGCTGACAGCTTCAACGCGATTATTTCGTTTTGACTCTCGGCTCAACCCCAACGACAAATACGTTCGGCCAATGATCGTTTCTGCGGCTCTGAGTGAGGTGCCTCGCACCTCTGCGATGCTTTGATTTGTTAGCCCTTGCGCAAGCAAACGAAGCGTCTCTGCTTGCGCCTGAGTCACAAAGAACACGCCGGCCTGTTTGTCATCCTTGGATTTTTCCTGCTTGTCTCCCGCAAGTTCAGAGAGCGTGAGTTGGATTGCTGCTCCAATTTCACTCAAGTCCTTGATTGCCGATTTCACCAAGTATGGGGTTCCCTCGGGTAGAGAACCTTCGCCGACCAACATCGAGGTCGAGTGCGCCGAGATCGCGACCAACCCAACCCATGGAAACTCGCGATTCACCAATCGCATCAAGTCGAGACCGGTTGCACCTTTGCCAAGGTCGAGATCGCTGACCAATACGTGCGGCTCAATCGAACGAACCAAATCAATCGCGGCGGCGGCGTTGTCACAACTGGAAACTCGGAATCCCTGTTGTTCGAGTGCGTTCGAGATTAGCTGGCGCGTGAACGAATCATCCTCGACTAGAAGGACTTTCAAATTCGATCCGGGCACCGGCAACTGCTTTCTTGATAGTTGGCTCAGGCTCGAGTCTAAAATTTCCTAGCTTGGCAAACCGAACACGTTTGAGACTGTGTTCGGTTAACCGATAACTACAGAGTTAGTCAAGAGCGCCAGGCTCAACAATCAGCGCAACGCCATCCTCGGCCACATCAACGCGAACCAGCGAACCATCGTGGATGGTGCCGGCAAGCAAGAGGTTGGCCAATTTGTCGTCAATTTGCTGCTGCATTAGGCGGCGCAGTGGGCGGGCACCGTAAATCGGGTCGTAGCCCTTGTCCGCCAACCAGGAACGTGCGGCCGGGGTCACTGCCAACTGAAGGCGACGCTGCTCGAGACGCTTTGAAAGGCGGTCGATGTTGAGTTCAACAATCTGGCCAAGCTCGCTGCGGTCAAGAGCCGAGAAGATCACGATGTCATCGAGGCGGTTCAAAAACTCTGGCTTGAAGTGACCGCGAACCATCGCCATCACGCCTTCGCTCTTTTGTGCATCGTTCAAATCTGGGTCAATCAAGAACTGCGAACCGAGGTTCGAGGTCAAAATTAGAATCACGTTTTTGAAGTCGACAACTCGACCCTGGCCGTCTGTCAGGCGACCGTCATCCAAGACCTGAAGCAACACGTCAAACACCTCTGGGTGAGCCTTCTCGACCTCGTCGAGCAAGACCACCGAGTATGGGCGGCGGCGAACCGCTTCGGTCAACTGTCCGCCCTCTTCATAGCCGATGTATCCAGGAGGGGCACCGAGCAGGCGGCTAACCGAGTGCTTCTCGCCATACTCCGACATGTCGATTCGGACCATCGCCTTTTCATCGTCAAACAAGAACTCGGCGAGGCTCTTGGCCAGCTCGGTCTTGCCAACACCGGTTGGGCCGAGGAACAGGAATGAGCCGGTCGGGCGATCAGGGTCACTGATGCCGGCCTTGGTGCGGCGAACCGCATCAGAAACCGACTTGACCGCAGCCTTCTGGCCGATCAAGCGGCGACCGAGTTCAGCCTCAAGGTTGAGCAACTTCTGGCTTTCGCCGGCAAGTAGTTTGCCGGTTGGCACACCCGTCCAAGCGCTAACCACTGCCGCGATGTCATCCTCGCCGACCTGGTCGTTGACCATGCGGTCTTCTTTAGCGCCATCGGCGCTCGAAATATTTTCGGCGGCTTCGATTTCGGCAAGCTGCTTTTCAAGGGCCGGGATCTCACCGTAAAGCAGACGTGAAGCACGCTCGAGGTTTGCCTCACGCTGCGCGCGCTCGGCCTCGATGCGCAACCCGTCGAGCTTCGTCTTGAGGTCACCGACCTTGTTAAGTTCAGCGCGCTCCTTGGCCCAACGAACGTTGAGCTCTTCGAGCTTCTCAGTCTTGGCGGCAAGGTCTTCGCGAAGTTTTTCCAAACGCTCCTTCGAGGCCTGATCCTTCTCTTTCTTAAGCGCGAGTTCCTCGAGCTTGAGTCGGTCAACCTGGCGGCGAAGTTCGTCGATCTCGATTGGCGCCGAGTCGATCTCCATGCGCAAGCGCGATGCGGCCTCATCGATCAAGTCGATGGCCTTGTCTGGTAGCTGGCGACCGGTGATGTATCGGTTCGAAAGGGTAGCGGCAGCGACCAACGCGCTGTCGGCAATCGCGACCTTGTGATGCGCTTCATAGCGCTCCTTAAGGCCACGCAAAATTGCGATGGTGTCAACCACGGATGGCTCGCCCACGTAAACCTGCTGGAAGCGACGCTCAAGCGCCGGGTCCTTTTCGATTCGCTCGCGATACTCATCCAAGGTGGTTGCACCGATCAGGCGAAGTTCGCCTCGGGCAAGCATCGGCTTGAGCATGTTGGCGGCATCCTGGCCATCGCCGGCACCGGCACCAACCAGGGTGTGAAGTTCGTCGATAAAAGTGATCACGCCACCCTCGGCAGCGTTAATTTCCGCAAGAACCGCCTTTAGGCGCTCTTCGAATTCACCGCGATATTTCGCACCGGCCACCATTGCGGCTAGGTCCAGTGAAATAAGTCTTTTGCCCTTGAGGCTCTCTGGCACGTCGCCCGCAACGATTCGCTGGGCTAGGCCCTCGACCACCGCGGTCTTGCCAACGCCGGGCTCACCGATGAGCACAGGGTTGTTCTTGGTGCGACGGCTAAGCACCTGTGAAACTCGACGGATTTCGGCATCGCGGCCGATCACCGGGTCGAGCTTGCCGGACTTGGCGATCTCGGTTAGGTCGATGCCATATTTCTCGAGAGCGCTCTTTTGGTCTTCTTGCTGCATGTTCTGGTTGTTCATTTGGTTCTCCTTTCGCGCAGGATTCCTGCACTACTTACTTAGCTCGCCAAAGCACTACCTGGGTGTGCTTCGACGGTCTTTGGCCGCGAGTCAAACTCTCGACCCCTTGGTCACCGGCTGCGAACACTCGGTTGCCCGGGCGGTTCATCAGTTCGTTGGCCAAAGCCTGTTCCAAATCGCGAACTCGTTTTGAGAGTTCAGCGTTCTGGTTTTCAAGTTCAAGGATGCGGCGGATGCCTTCGAGGCTCACTCCCTCGGCCGACAAGCGGGCGATTTCACGAAGCTGGGCGACATTGCGCATTGTGTAGCGACGGCTCGAACCAGAGGTTCGGCTCGGCGTCACTAGGCCCATGCGGTCATACTGGCGCAGGGTCTGTGGGTGCATGACTGCGAGTTCGGCGGCAACCGAAATCACAAAGAGCGGAGTGTTCTCATCGAACTGTTCCATCTCATGCCTCCCAATCTTTAGAGAAGGCCGGCCTTAATCAAAAGGTCAGCGCGTGGATCTTCATCCGGGAGAAAGCCTTCGAATTCTTCGAGAGCCTTCTTGGCCTTGTCACTCACGTGGCTTGGCACTGCTATTTCGACGGTGGCCAGCAGGTCTCCCTCGGCCTTTGCGGTGACGACACCGCGACCCTTCACGCGAAGCACTCGGCCATTCGGGGTGCCAGGGGCAACCTTGAGTTTGACCGGGTCGCCGCCGAGAGTTGGCACCTGAATGGTGGCACCCAAAACGGCTTCTGCGAAGGTGATCGGAACCACTACACGGATGTTGTTGCCATCGCGAGTGAAAACCGGGTGCGGCTTGACCGTGACGGTGATGATTAGGTCGCCGGCAGGCCCGCCGTTTGGTGATGGGTTGCCCTTGCCCGCAATCTTGATCTTCTGGCCGTCTAGAACGCCAGCTGGAATCTTGATTGTGGTCGGCTCTGCGCCGGCACGAAGCGACAACTTGATAGTCGTGCCCTTCACGCCGTCGATGAAGTCGAGGGTCTGAGTGGTGGTCAGGTCTTGTCCGCGCTGCGGACCGCGAGGTCCTCCAAAGCCACCTCCACCGCCACCAAAGAGGTTCGCGAAGACATCCTCGAAGCCTGCGCCACCGAAGTTGCCGCCCTGGAATCCACCAGGGAAGCCGCCTCCGGCACCGCCACCAAATCCGGCACGGGCACCAGGGCCCATTGCACGCATCTGGTCATACTCGGCGCGCTGATCTTTGTCAGACAGCACCGAATAGGCCTCGGAGATTTCCTTGAAGCGAGCCTCTGCCTTTGCGTCACCCGGGTTTGTGTCTGGGTGAAACTGGCGAGAGAGCTTGCGATAGGTCTTCTTTAGCTCGGCCTCAGACACGCCCTTAGTAACGCCAAGGATCTTGTAGAAATCCTTGTCGAACCAGTCTTGACTTGCCATCTTTAGCGAACCTCTTTGTTGGTGTGAACGATTTTGCGGTTTTGATTTATGCCGGGATGTGTACTGCAACCATTGCTGGTCGAAGCAGGCGGTCACCGAGCATGAAGCCCGGCTCGACAACGTCAGCGATGACGTTCTCGGTGACCTCGGCAGACGGGGTCTGAACTAGGGCGTTGTGGATTTCTGGGTCGAACTTATCGCCCTTCTCACCAAACGCCTTTAGGCCAAACTTGTCTCCGGCATTGCGAAGCTTGCCGACCACCGCGGCAAACGGTGACCCCTCAAGGTCGCCGTGTGCCTCAGCGCGTGACAGGTCGTCTAGTGCCGGGAGGATTGCACGAAGCACTTCTGCGATGGCAGAGTTGCGAGCTACATCACGGTCGCGTTCAACGCGAGTCTTGTAGTTCACGAACTCGGCCTGCAGACGCTGCAAGTCGGCCAACAGTTCGGCCTCCTTGCTCTGCGGGCCCAAGTCTTCGACTAGGTCCTTCAGCTCTGCGTCAAGAGGATCAGAAACCGAAGGGTTGTCAGATTCGAGAGATTGCGAAGCATCGTGAATCGAATCGGATGACCCGTCAGGGTTCATGTTCTCTTCGCTCATTACTTCTTGTCCTTGTCAGCTTCGTCTTCTTCGTCGACAACTTCGGCGTCAACAACATCTTCGGCCGAAGCCTCGGCTGCTGCCTCTTCACCTTCGGCTGGCTGCGCTGCATAAATTGCCTCGCCCAGCTTCTGCTGTGAAACAACAAGAGCGTCGAATGCGGTCTTGACTGCATCGATGTCTTCTCCGGCGAGCGCGGTCTTCAAAGCGTCGACGTCTGCCTGAACTGCGGTCTTTACGTCCTCAGGAAGCTTCTCGTCGTTCTCCTTGATTAGCTTCTCGGTTGAGTAAACGATCTGCTCAGCTGAGTTGCGGGTGTCGGCTTCTTCGCGACGCTTCTTGTCTTCGGCAGCGTGCTCTTCACCTTCGCGAACCATGCGCTCGATGTCTTCCTTTGAAAGCGATGAGCCACCGGTGATGGTGACAGATGCTTCCTTGCCGGTGCCCTTGTCCTTTGCAGAAACGTGGACGATGCCGTTGGCGTCGATGTCGAAGGTGACCTCGATCTGTGGCACGCCGCGTGGTGCTGGAGCGATGCCGGCTAGGTCGAAGTTGCCGAGTGACTTGTTGTCGCGAACGAACTCGCGCTCACCCTGGTAAACCTGGATCGAAACCGAAGGCTGGTTGTCATCAGCAGTGGTGAAGGTTTCTGAACGCTTGGTTGGGATAGCGGTGTTGCGCTCGATCAGCTTGGTCATGATGCCACCCTTGGTCTCGATGCCGAGAGAAAGAGGTGTCACATCGATAAGCAGAACGTCCTTGCGCTCACCCTTTAGAACACCAGCCTGTAGCGATGCACCAACGGCGACTACCTCATCCGGGTTTACACCCTTGTTTGGCTCGCGGCCACCGGTCAGGCTCTTTACAAGCTCAGACACTGCAGGCATGCGGGTTGAACCACCAACGAGAACTACGTGAGCAATGTCGCCAACCTTCACGCCGGCTTCCTTGATTACGTCGTTGAACGGCTTCTTGGTGCGCTCTAGTAGGTCAGCGGTTAGCTGCTCGAACTGTGCACGGGTTAGGGTCTCATCCAAGTTGGCTGGGCCGTTCTCGGTTAGAGATAGGTAAGGCAGCTGGATGTTCGCAGTCATTGACTGTGAAAGCTCCTTCTTTGCCTGCTCGGCTGCTTCCTTTAGACGCTGAAGCGCAATCTTGTCCTTCGAGACGTCGACGCCCGAGGTCTCCTTGAACTTCTTGACTAGGTGCTCAACTACACGCTGGTCCCAGTCGTCTCCACCGAGGCGGTTGTCACCAGAGGTTGCGCGAACCTGGATGGTTGAGAAGCCCTCATCCTTGCCCACTTCGAGAAGTGAAACGTCGAAGGTTCCGCCACCAAGGTCGAATACGAGGATGAGCTCGTCTTCCTTGCCCTTGTCTAGGCCGTAAGCAAGTGCGGCAGCGGTTGGCTCGTTGATGATGCGAAGCACGTTTAGGCCCGCGATCTCACCGGCATCCTTGGTTGCCTGACGCTCTGCGTCGTTGAAGTATGCAGGAACGGTAATAACTGCGTCGGTGACAGCCTCGCCCAGGTAGGTCTCTGCGTCACGCTTTAGCTTCGCAAGGATGCGAGCCGAGATCTCCTGTGGGGTGAACTTCTTGTCATCGACTGCGAAAGTCCAGTCGGTTCCCATGTGGCGCTTAACCGATGCGATGGTGCGGTCAACGTTGGTGACTGCCTGACGCTTTGCGGTCTCGCCGACGAGAATTTCGCCATCCTTGGTGAAAGCCACGATGGATGGGGTGGTGCGGAAGCCCTCTGCGTTAGCGATGACGGTTGGCTCGCCACCTTCTAGAACAGAAACTGCGCTGTTGGTGGTTCCGAGGTCGATGCCTACTGCACGTGCCATTGTGATATTTCTCCTTTTGGGCCTTGTGAGCCCGCCTGTTTTCTACCCTCTCGCTCGAACTTGAGCGATGTTGACTCAAGTTTCGCACCAGCGCCAAATCTTGTCAAGCAAGTTGAGTGAGGTTGACTCAACTTTCAGCAAACTCACAACTTTCGCTTTTTATTCACTAAACGGGCGAGGCTGAGCCACTAGCCTGAAGCCATGACTTCCACTGGAGCAATCACGAAGAAACCCGGCACCTTCTCATGGGCACTCTGGGACTGGGCGGAACAGCCTTACCCGACGATCATGCAGACCTTCATCTTCCCGGTCTATTTGGCCGGCGCTGTTGCCACCGCAGGCGATAACGCAGACACCAAACTGGGCTGGGCCACCACCATCGCCGGCATCCTGCTGGCCCTGATTGCCCCGGTTCTAGGCCGTCGCTCAGATCAGAGCGGCAAGCGCAAGTTCTGGCTGATGTTCAACACATATGTGTTGGTTGCCATCATGGTCGCGAGCTTCTTCATCGAACCAAAGCCTGAATACTTCGTGATGGGCCTCGTGCTATACGGCCTCGGTTCCGTGGTGCAAGAGTCGGCCTTCATCAACTACTACGCGATGCTCAAGTCGGTCACCACCGAAAAGAACATCGGCCGCGTCTCTGGCTACGCCTGGGCTCTCGGCTATGCCGGTGGAATCATCCTTCTGTGCGTCTCACTATTCGGCTTCATCCTGCCTGACACCGTCTTCGGTGCGCCAAGCGAAAACAGCATGGCCGTTCGAATTGTCTTCTTGTTCTCGGCCGCTTGGACCCTGGTCTTCTCGATTCCGATGCTGCTAAACGTGCCAGAAATTGCGGTCAAGGATGGCGGCCGAGGCCGCGAGAGCGTCTTGCAGTCATACAAGGCGCTTTGGGGTCAGCTGAAGAGCTTGCAAGCTCAGGCACCTGAAACTCTAAAGTTCTTGATTTCATCGGCCATCTATCGCGATGGGCTTGCCGGTGTTTTCACCTTCGGCGCGGTCCTGGGTTCTCTGGCCTTCGGGTTCAGCCAGACCGAAATCATCCTGTTCGGCATCGCAGCGAACATCTTCGCGGGTCTCGGTGCCGCCGTTGGAGGTCGCCTTGATGACATCATCGGCAGCCGCAGTGTGATCATCGGTTCGCTGGTTGGTTTGATCATCGCCGGAAGCGGTGTGTTCATCTTCGCCGGCCAGGGCGTCATCACATACTGGATCGGCGGCCTACTGCTTTGCTTGTTCGTCGGCCCTGCCCAGGCATCGAGCCGAACCTTCGTCTCGCGTTTCACCCCGCACGGTCGCGAGGGTGAGGTCTTCGGGCTTTACCAAACCACCGGTCGTGCAGTTTCGTTCTTGTCGGGCGCCTTCTGGTCAACCTCAATTCTCATCGGAGGTGCCGTCACCGGTGCCGAAAACGCGACCATCTACGGTGTGCTTGGACTCATGGTCATCCTCATCGTCGGTCTACTGCTGCTGCTTCGCGTTCATCCGCGCCCGCAGGTTCTCGAAGCCAAGTAGGTCATGCTCGATTTCACCCAGCTGCTGCCGTTCAGTCTGGCCTCGCTGATTCTGATCCTGTCGCCTGGCGCCGATTCATTCGTGCTGTTGCGAATCGCACACTCCCGCGGTGTCAAAGCTGGGATGGCTGCGCTGTGGGGAATCAATCTCGGAAACACCACCCAGGCGCTGCTGATGATTTCGGGTATCGGACTCATCGTGTCAAAGAGCGCGACGGCGATTTTTGCCCTGAAGATTCTCGGCGGGCTATACATGGCCTACCTAGCCGTAGTGGCTACTCGCGCTGCAATCAAACCAGCCAACCCGGCTGCGACTCCTAGCGCCGAAGGCGCTCGCGTTAAATCCGGTTCGCCGTTCATGCAGGGCTTGATCAGCAACGTCACCAACCCGAAGCCGCTGCTGTTTTACCTAGCGTTCTTCCCGCTCTTCATTGGCTCGGCCTCCAACGTGCCTCTGCAGCTGTCAATGCTGTCGGGCATATTCATCGGAATGGCCTTGATCTGGCAGAGCGTGATTGTCTACGGCGCGGTCAAACTCAGTGAAACCATGAAGTCGGCTCGCTTCAACCGCATCATGGATGTGGTTTGCGCAATCGCCTTTGCTGCAATCGCAGTGCTTATTTTTGCTGAGCTTTAGCTCTTCTTGTCTGCCTTGAATCGGCGGAACACGAAGAACATCGCACCGGCGACCACTACTGCACCGACCATAACGCTGATGCCAATAACTAGCCCATTTGCCGGCTGTTCCTCTTCGCCTGGCACCTCATACAAGGTCGCCTCTGGGGTTTCGGCAATCGGCATCGGGGCAGCTTCGCCAGAGCGCGCAGCTGCACTGACCTCAAACTCTAGGACGCCCTCGATTGGGTGGCCATCCTCGGAGACCACGCGATAGGTCACCATGTAGGTGTCGTCGGCTAGCTCTGGCTTCAGTGAAACGGTGAGCACCTCGCCGGTCACCTGGAAGTCACCGTTGTCGACGCGAGCCTTCGAACTGTCGGTCACCTGAACCAGGTTTGCTCCGGCTTCACCCTCGATGATCATCAACTTCTCGCCGAAGGTTAGCGAAACGAACTCGGGTGCTGCACCGATGACAGAGTTGGCCTCCGGGTTCGAGCTCTCGAGCTCGGCGTGAGCGTATGCGCTCTGTGCTGGAAGAGCCCCCGCTACGACTAGTGCAATCGCTGCAATGACCTTGGCAATCTTGTTCATCTCGACCTTTCGAGTCGTTCGACATTATGTAGAATGATTCTATGACTAAGCGCGCGCGCCTTCAAGGTGAACTGGAACAGCTCATCCTAGATTCCCTCTGGGATGCCTCCAGCGCACTCTCGTCTCAACAACTGCTCGAAATTGTGAGCCCTGACGGCGAGCTCGCGTTGACCACAGTTTTGACCGTGCTCTCGCGCTTGACCGAAAAGGGCCTGGTGACCCGCGAACCTGGTTCCGGCCGCTCGCTGTTGTTTAGCGCCGCGACTAGCCGTGAACAGCACGCTGCCGAACTCATGCTCAAGATGGTTTCTGGTGCAGGCAACCCGGCGCTTGCGTTCAGCCACTTTGCCTCAGGTCTAAGCGAAAGCGACCTGGCTGCACTTCGCAAGAGCTTGGAACGCTAACCTTAAAGAGTGTCCCCGCTCATCATCCCGATCGCCATCGAATGGGTAATTCTGGTGACCACCGCAGCCCCGATGCTTCTGACTGGGCGCTTTAATAAATCGCCTAAATTTGGGCTCACCATTTGGTTCGCGGCTTTCCTGTCTAGCGGCCTAGCAACCTTGGTGGCAGTCTTTGTTGCCGTCGTATCAATCTTTGAGACCTATGTACGGCTCTCGGCCGCACCTCTGGGCTCTGCGGGCTGGCTTCAGACACTCGGGATCAGCTTTGCGCCTTGGTTCATCCTGGCCATTTCTGGCATCGCCCTCGCTCTCATCAACCAACGAATTGAGCCCCTGATTTCGAGTGCTCGATCGGTCACGCCGATGCTCGATGCTGCGCTTCGCCCTTGGATGAACTTCAACGGCTATCGCGTTATGCAGATCGAGTTGCCGGTCATGGTGGCAGCGGTTGCTAAAGGTCGGATTTTGGTTTCCACGACCGCGGCTCGCAGCCTTCGCGAGAGTGAACTGCACGCCGTTCTTTGGCACGAAATTGGTCACCTTCACGGCCGCCACAACCAGCTCAAGCAGCTAGCTGGATTCATCCGAACTGTTTCGCCGTGGCTGATCGCATCTCAAGCGCTCGTCAACGAGGTTGATCGACTCAGTGAAATCGATGCCGATCGGTTCGCGCTAAAGCACGTAGACAGGGCACTGCTAGTTTCGACGCGCAAGAAATTCTTGAGCGCCTAGGCGAACAGCTCTTCGGCCAGAATCTCGCCGGGCTTCACGCCTCGGGCGATCGCAAATGTTGCCGAACCAACCGGTGTCGTCCATTTATTCAGCAGATCGAAGCTTGCAAGTCGCTCTTGCACCGGAACATACTGCTTGCTGAGGTTCTTGGCATACGCAGTCCATAGCAAACCTGACTCAAGATTGCCCGGTGTCGACTGCTGGTCGGCTGACACTGCCTGATAGTTGAATGGGCGTCTAAAGAACAGTTCATCCATGCTCTTGGCTGAGGCGCGGCGAATGTGTGCGAATTCAGGAATCACCTTCTGGCCGAACTCATTAGTCGCCTCGAAGTCGATCGGGTCGCGCTCGTTCTTGCCGTTCAATGGGGCGCCGTTGTGCAGGTTGCGGCCAATGGTTTGTTCTTTTTGTTCGCGGCCAAGGCTGTCCCAGGTCTCAAGATTCATTTTGATTCGACGCAAAACCAACTGGGTTCCGCCAATCGCCCAAGCCGGACCCTGATCGATCCAAACCTGGTTGCTGAAGTTCTCTGAACCGAACTCGGGGTTATCGGTTCCGTCGACCTGACCCATCAGGTTTCGCTGAGTGGTGCCTGGGCGGTTCGTACCGACGGCGTTTGTGAACCCTGATTGAATCCACTTCACATCGCCAAAGTCATCGCTGTCACGCAGCAGTGCTCGAGTGGCATGAGCAAGAATTTGCAGGTCTTCTGCACCAACGTGCAGAAGGACATCACCGCCGGAGAACTCATCCTTGAGCTGGTCGATTTTGAAGGCTGGGATTTCGCCGAAGCCGATCGGCATTTTGTCTTCAAGCGAAAGCTTCTTGAAGAGGGTTGGTCCGAAACCAACCGTCACAGACAGGTTTGCGGCGCCGACAATGAGTTCTGGAGAAGGGTCTGCCAACACCGCTTCACCCGTGGCTAGGGCGGCAATGTCCTCGGTCAGCAGGAGCATCCAGCGCAACATGTCGTCGCGGGTGATGCCCGGCTTTAGATTTAGGGCGATGAAGTTGGTGTGCGCTTGAGCCGGTGCCTCCACACCACCCTGATGTTTTCCTGACCAGGGGAGTGTCGCCTTGGCGACCTTGATCTCACCCTTAGCCTCGGCCTCCGCGAATCCGCGCTTATAGGCCTCGGCGGCTAGGGCGCCCCCGCCGCCAGCTAGTGCTGAACCACCGGCAAGACCGGCTGCTCCGAGCAATAGTTGACGACGAGAGACCATAGCTTCAAATTTACTTGTTTGGAGTCATGCTTGGGCTTGGGCTAGTCATTGGCCCAGGGGTATAGGTCTCCTCGCCCGAAGCCGATGACTTAGCGGTCAGTTTCAATGACACTGCCTTTGCACCGGTGAAGGTGAGCTTTAGGTCAACCTTGGTGCCCGACAGGATGGTCTTCTTAAGACCCATCAACATAACGTGTAGGCCACCAGGCTGAAGCACCACAGTCTTGCCCGGAGCGATCTTGATGCCGCCAGGCTTGTGACTCATGACGCCGTTGACGACCTGGTGCACGTCAACCATTGGGGCAAAGCTCGAGGTGCCGCCAACCAAAGTGATGGTCTTCTTAGTCTTGTTGGTGATCTTCGCGAATACGCCGGTCATTCCACCGACGTGGTCTGAATACTCGGATGACTTAACCCAGGCACCGCTGACGGTTACCTCGGCCTTGGTCGCCGCGGTTGCCGGAGCAACTGATGCGAAAAGAAAAGCTGGTGCAAGAGCGATTGCTAATAGAACTGAGCGGCGCAAGATGATCTCCTATATTGGTTTTACGTCTTGTAAAACATCCTATTTCTACATTTCGTAGAACTCAAATCCCGCGCAGCGGGGCGGATTAAATTTTGGTTTTTAGTCCTGCTCGAGCGGCTCGTTGCCGACGTCGGTGCGATAGAAGTTCATGTATGAACGCGAGGCGGTTGGGCCGCGCTGACCCTGGTAGCGGTTCAGGTACTTCTCTGAACCGTATGGAGTCTCCGAAGGTGAGCTGAGCTGGAAGAAGCAGAGTTGACCGATCTTCATCCCCGGCCAAAGCTTGATCGGCAGAGTCGCCATGTTTGAAAGTTCCAAGGTGACGTGGCCATTGAAGCCAGGGTCAACGAAACCTGCGGTCGAGTGGGTCACGAGACCGAGGCGGCCGAGCGAGCTCTTGCCCTCGAGGCGAGCCGCAACGTTGTCTGGCAACTTGACGAACTCGTAGGTCGAACCGAGCACAAACTCGCCCGGGTGAAGAATGAATGGCTCATCGGCCGCGACCTCGACGAAACGAGTCAGGTCATCCTGCTGCTCGGCTGGGTCGATAAACGCATACTTGTGGTTGTCAAAAAGTCTGAAGAAGCGGTCGATGCGCACGTCGAAAGACGAAGGCTGAAGCAACGACATGTCGAGTGGCTCTAGGCCAATTTCACCGGCTTCAATGGATGCGCGGATATCGCGGTCTGACATAAGCATGGCTTAAGTCTACTTAGTGGTCTAGCCCGACCTTGCGGTAGATCCACTTCATCCACTTCGGAGCCCACCAGTTCAAGTCGCCGAGCAAACGCATGAGAGCAGGCACCAACAGCGCACGAACGATGGTCGCATCCAGCAGGATGGCAAACGCGATTCCGAGGCCAAGCATCTTCATGATGCTCACTCCCGAGGTCACGAATGCCAAGAAGCTCACTGCCAAGACGAGTGCGGCAGCCGTAATGATTCGACCCGAACGCTGAAGACCAATCGCGACCGATTCGGTGGTGCCGAGGCCGGCCTCGTGTTGCTCTTTGATGCGGCTGAGCAAAAACAACTCGTAGTCCATCGAGAGACCGAACGCGACGATCACAATCAAGACCAACGAGGACGTGTCGATGGTGCCTGAGTTTATGAAGTCACCGATTAGCCACTGCAGGTTTCCACCGATGAACACCCAGGTCAAGAAACCCAGGGTTGCGCCGAGCGAGATGAAGTTGAGCAGGACGGCTTTGATTGGCAGAAGCACCGAACCTGTGAACAAGAAAAGCAGAATCAGCGTCCAGCTGATAATCCAAATTGCTGCAGCCGGCAGATTCTTTTCGATTCCCTGCTGCGAATCGGTGTAAATCGCGGCGGCACCACCGACCAAAATTTTGTTGTCACCAGCAGTCAGCTCGCGAATCTGCTTGGTTAGCGCCAAGCCCTCGGTCGAGCGCGAATCGATGTTGTGAATCGCGACGATGCGCTCATAGGAACCGGTCGCATAATCGGCAAAGGCTGGCGCGTAGCCGTCATCCAGGTTTCCCTTTTGTGCGATACCCGCGGTGCTTTGAACGCGCAGGATGTGCGGCTGCTTCGAAAGCGCAATTGTGTACTCGACGATTTCGCTCTGGCTGGCACCTTCGATGACGATGTCAACCGGTGAACCCTCACGGGCGCTAAAGCGATCTCGGATTACGTCGCTGGCAATAACGGCGGGATTAGTGCGAGGCAGAACGCGGTCATCAACCTGACCGAAAACCACCGAGCTCGAGAGGCTCATTAGCCCACCGAGGCCAATCATCGTCACTAGCAAAATCGGCAATGGGCGTCGCATTACGAAACGCGCGAGAGTGCTCCAAATTCCTGAATCCTTTGGCGATAGGTCGCCGCGGATTACCTTGAGCTTGTTGATTCGATCACCCATCAAGTTCAACAGCGCAGGCAGGGCAATCAGCGCGCCGGCGACTGCCAACATGACAACAACCACGCCGCCGATTGCAAATGACTTCAAGAAGTACTGAGGGAAGAACAGCATCGCGCCGAGCACAATCGCAACGGTGAGACCCGAGAATAAAACGGTTCGGCCGGCGGTTGCGAGGGTGCGGCGAACTGCTTCCGACACATCCGTGCCCAGTTTGCGTTCTTCACGAAAGCGATTGACTATCAGCAG
Source organism: Actinomycetota bacterium (assembly GCA_039805505.1). GTDB lineage: Bacteria > Actinomycetota > Actinomycetes > Actinomycetales > Microbacteriaceae > Rhodoluna. Next base: position 1,678 of record JBDLUE010000007.1, on the reverse strand, counting down.
CGCATAGTCGATGCCGAGGCCGAGACCCATGCCTGTGATCAGGTTCAGTGCAAACACCGAGGTGTCGGTCAGCTGGGTCGAGACCCAGATAAAGAAGAACGAACCAAGGATGGCCAGGCCGCCGACCATCATCGGTAGACCCGCCGAAATTAGTGAGCCGAAAACAAAAATCAGCAAAATCATGGTGAGCGGAATCGCGATGGATTCGGCCACGGCTAGGTCGGTGGAAATCGCTCCGTTGATGGCAGCGTTAATCGGGGCGTAGCCCGCGACATAGAGCTCTGCGCTGTCGAAGGTTCCGGTTAGCTCTTCCGAGATTTTGGCACCGATCTCAACCTGCTTGGCATCGTCGTTCAAGTCGACAAAGAAATAGACCGCGTTGCCATCATCGCTCCGCAGTGAAACCGGGCTGCCGAGGCTGTAATAGCTGGTGACGGTCTCCACGCCCTCGTAACCCTCGAGCGTTTCGGTCAGGCGCTTGCCGGTGTTCGCGCTGGCAGGCAGGTCGGCCCCGTCGGCGAAGTCAGCAATGATGATGACCTCGGGGATGGCCTGCTTGAAGTCCTCCGTGAGGATTTCGACCACACGCGCCGAGTCACTGCCCGGGTCGTCATAGCCGCCCGCCTTGAGGCCTGAAAATGCCTGGAAACCCCAGATGGTCGAGAACAGGATGAGAGCAATGAAGCCCCAAAGCGCTAGCTTGCTGCGCCCAATTATGAAGGCTCCGAGTTTTTGCATGGTCTCAGTCTCACAGTCTCTAGAACAACTTGGCAACAGCGCTGTTTGAGCTGCCACCCATGAAGCGCAAAACATCGGCGTCAACCATGATGTCGCTCATGCGAATTGCGCGGGTCAGATAAAGCCCATCGAGCGAACGCACTCGGCTTAGAGCCACGTATGTCTGGCCCGGGCTGAATGCCCCGCGCCCCATATCGATGACGACCTCGTCGTAGGTCTGGCCCTGCGACTTATGCACGGTGACCGCCCAGGCGAGGCGCAGTGGAATCTGCTGGAACTCGGCAAGCGGCACGGCAACCAAAACTTCTTTTACTCGGCCGAGTGCTTCATCGAACTGCTCGTCGATCTCGTAGCGAACCTTCTCCCAGGTCGAACGCCCAACCTCGAGGGTTTCGCCATCAACTTCAACGACAACGCCGCCCGAGCTTGGCAGGTCAACCACGGTGCCGATTGTGCCGTTGACCCAGCGCTTCAAAAGGCCGGTGCCGTTTGGGTTCTTCACGGTGCTCGAGTCGTCATTCTTGATGAACATGACCTGAGCTCCGACCTTGAGTTCGAGAACTGGCTCTGCCGGCAAGGTGCGGCCGAAGGCCTTTTCATCCGCGGCACTGAAAACTGCGTTGAAAGTCTTTGGCTTTGTTTCGAGGCGTGACATGCGGTGGCGGTTCACCGAGTTGACGCTCTCATTAATGGTCGCCAGGCGAATCACGTCGTCGTGCGGAGGGAATCGGTTTCCGCACTGATTGATGTAATCCAGCATTTCTTGCGTGCAAGAACCATCGCGAATCGCGTTCAGAATCTCTTTGAAGTGCTCGTCGTGCTGACGGAAAATCTCGCTGAGCTCGTAGCGTTCGAGGCTGTCTTCGCGCCAAACATGAGCGTCGAAGAACCAGTTGCTCTGATAGTTCTCGGCCATGTATGCGCGCTCTTCGTTGTTGCC
>JBDLUE010000006.1:0-22283 GCA_039805505.1 Actinomycetota bacterium | reverse complement strand
TGCCACGTATTTCTACGCTTCAAATCAGACATTTTTAGTGGTCGTGCTTGTGCTCATCATCGTGATGAGTGATCTTGTGCTCTTTGTCGAACTTCTCGTGAAGTCGAGGCAGGATCACCTTTTTCCAAAGGGTGCCGTAAAGAAGCCAGATCAGAACCACGTCTTGGATGACGGTCCAACCAAGCTCAGCCATGATGTGACTTGGGTCGGTGAAGATGCTCCAAGCTTCTTCCCACACCGACATGTCCTCGTGCCCTGCTGCCATAAAAATGTTCATGGCTTCACACTAAGTCTTATTGATAATGATTGTCAATACGCTTTTGTTTTGAGTTCTTGAATAATGTCGGCGCCCAGTGATAACTTATAAATACAGCGCTTCAAGTTTCTATCTTGGGGCTTAGGGCCCAACGAAAGTTGGGCCCTTGTACTTTAAGTCCACTCCTTGGGCCTTACCAGTTCGCGCCCGGAGCCAATGATTATGGCTTTAGGGAATTGGCTGCCTTCTAGCTGCGAGCTCTTTACGAACTGAACGTAGTCGGCTGCTGCTTTGAGGCTTGCACTCCCGTTTTCGTTTCGATCTGGAATCGCTAGCGAAACATGAGCTCCTGAATCACGGGCGAATTTCATTGCGTTGACTAGGTCGCTATCTCCTGAAACAACAAGGGCACGCTTGAGACCGCCGACGTAAACATCTCGCAATAGGTACGACGCGAGATTGACATCCGAGCCCTTTTCCTCGAACTGCCAAACGTGTGCAAGTTCTGGTTTTGTTCCACGGCTGCCAACAATTCTTAAGTGCTTTTCCCTTCGGCTGAAATGGCCCTTAACTATTTGCACACCTGAGTCTGCAAGTGCTTTTAGATAAGCGGTTTGCCGACTTGGTCCGAGATCAAAATCATCTTGGCGATGTATCTCTGCGGTGAAATAGTAGACCGTGCCTATCGGATTGCCCTGGTAAAGGGATTCCGCGAATTTGCGGAGGTCCAACCACTTTAGATGCGGCCTCGCTTTGAGCGCGCCAAAATAGAGATTGAATCCATCTACGTAGACGTTTACCGGGGTGGCCATGGAATCATTCTCTGGCTTACCTCAGACAACTAGAGGCACGCCTGCCGAGGCGTAGCCGCTCGCGCGAAATTTTTAATCGAGCAGCAGCGCCGGTTCTTCCATAACAGACGCGACATCCTGGACGAAGCGCGAAGCAACGTCACCGTCGACGACTCGGTGGTCGAAGGTCGCGCCAATGGTGGTTACCTGGCGAACCTGAATCTCGTTGTTGACTACCCAAGGCTTCGGACGAATCGAACCAAGTGCCACAATGCCCACTTCACCCGGGTTCAAAATCGGGGTTCCGGTGTCAACACCGAAGACACCGATGTTGGTGATGGTGATGGTTCCGCCCTTCATGTCAGCCGGAGTGGTCTTTCCCTCACGAGCGACAGCTGCCAGGTTCTCGATGGCCTTGGCCAACTCGAGCATCGACATCTGGTCGGCATCCTTGATATTTGGCACGATCAGACCGCGCGGGGTTGCCGCTGCGATTCCGAAGTTCACGAAGTTGTGCACGATGATTTCTTCGTCAGTCCAGGTCGAGTTGACCATCGGATTGCGGCGAACAGCCCAAATCATTGCTTTAGCCATGATCAGAAGCGGGGTGACCTTCACGCCGGCGAAATCAGTCGAGGCCTTTAGGCGCTTGACGTATTCCATGGTGCGGGTCGCATCCACGTCTACAAAGATGCTCACGTGCGGTGCGGTGAAAGCTGATGAAACCATCGCGTTGGCGATTGCCTTGCGAACACCCTTTACTGGGATGCGCTCCTCGCGCGCCTGCGGCACATCCGGGGTGGTCAGGTTGCGGAACACCGAAGCCTGCTCGGCACCGGCAAGGATGTCCTCGCGAAGCACCTCGCCACCAGGGCCGGTCGCGCGAACCTTGGTGATGTCTACGTTTAGGTCGCGGGCAAGCTTGCGAATCGGCGGCTTGGCCAAAACCTTGTCTTCGGCGAGCGCCGCGCTTGCGGTGGCCAGCGCGGTTGCCGGGTTCGAAACAACTGGGATGATGCCGACGGCAGCAGGAACCGCAGCACCTGGGCGGCGACGCGAGGTGCCGTGACCAGCCGCGCCGTAACCAACTAGGTTCGGGGTCTTGGTCTCGGCCTTAGCAACCTCTGGCACATTGGTGATGATCGAAGCGTGCTGCTCGGCAACCGCCGGCAATGACTCTTCTGGGATGATCTCGATTGAGCGAGTCGCAGTGCTTACCGCACCGACAGCGCCCTCGGCAACGGTGGCCGCGATGATTGGCTTGCCAACCTCAACGGTGTCGCCCTCTTTGGCCAAAAGCTCGGTAACTACGCCTTCAAACGGGCAAGGCAGCTCAACAAGTGACTTTGCAGTCTCAATCTCAACGATGATCTGGTTGACCGAAACGCGGTCGCCAACCTTGACCTTCCAAGTGACGATTTCGGCCTCGGTTAGGCCTTCACCGACATCCGGGAGGTTGAAAAATGCAGTCTGGCTCATAGTCGAATCCTTCTAGTAGCCCAAAGAGCGGTCAACCGCTTCAAGAAGTCGGTCGGCGTCAGGCAAGAACTTCTCTTCGAGCTTGGCCGCTGGGTATGGCACATCAAAACCGCCGACGCGCAGCACCGGAGCCTCGAGGTGATAGAAAGCTAGTTCCGCAACGCGAGCGGCAACCTCGGATGAGATCGACACATTGATGTTCGCCTCGTGCGTAACAATCAGGTGGCCGGTCTTCTTGACAGATTCAAGGATGGTCGCATAGTCGATTGGTGACATCGAGCGCATGTCGATGACCTCGATTGAACGACCCTCGGTCGTGCCGATTTCGGCGGCCTGTAGCGCGGTGGCAACCATTGGGCCGTATGCGGCGATGGTCACATCCTTGCCCTGGCGCAGAACTGTGGCCTGGTGCATTCCGGCAGGCGGGTTTTCTAGGTCAACCATGCCCTTCTGCCAATAACGACGCTTTGGCTCGAAGAACAGCACTGGGTCTTCACTCGCGATGGCCTGCTGAATCATCCAGTAGGCATCGTTCGGGTTGCTCGGGCTGATGACGCGCAGACCAGGGGTGTGCGCGAAGTAGGCCTCTGGGCTCTCAGAGTGGTGCTCGATCGCACCGATGCCGCCGCCGTAAGGGATTCGGATAACCACTGGCATGGTCATCGCGCCCTCAGAGCGGTTCTGCAGCTTGGCCAACTGGGTGGTGATCTGGTTGAAGGCCGGGAAGACGAAGCCGTCGAACTGAATCTCGGCGACCGGGCGGTATCCGCGCATGGTCAAACCGATAGCGGTTCCGATGATGCCGGCCTCGGCGATCGGTGAGTTGAAGATGCGCTTCGGGCCAAATTCACCCAGGATGCCTTCGGTGACGCGGAACACGCCACCCAGTGCTGCAACGTCCTGACCAAAAACAATTACCTTGTCGTTGTCGGCCATAGCCTTGCGGATGCCGGCATTGATGGCTTTAACGATTGTCATTTCGACTGAGTTTGGCATTATGCGGCACCTCCTTCGGTCTCAAAAGAAGCTTCATAGCCCTTTAGCCAAGCAGCCTGCTCTTCAATCAGCGGGTGGCTCTCGGCGTATACGTGCTGGAACATGTTCTCGATCGGCGGAGCCTGAAGTGCGAAGGTCTGGGCGCGGATTTCGCCGGCCATGATCTCGTTTTCTTCGGCACACTTCTCAAAGAATGAGTCGTTGATGCCCTGACGGCGAAGGAACTTCTCGAGGCGAGTGATCGGGTCACGCGCTGTCCAGTAGTCAACTTCTTCTTGCGTGCGGTACTTGGTCGGGTCATCCGAGGTGGTGTGAGCACCGATTCGGTAGGTCAAAGCCTCAATCATGAATGGGCCGGCGCCGTTGCGCGCGTCATCCATGTGCTTCTTGGTCACCGCGTATGAAGCCAAGACGTCGTTGCCATCGATGCGGATTCCAGGGACACCGAAACCTGCGCCGCGCTGGTAGAGCGGAACGGTGGTCTGGGTTTCAACCGAGGATGAAATAGCCCACTGGTTGTTCTGGCAGAAGAAAACCAGCGGTGCGTTGTTGATGGCCGCAAATAGGAATGACTCCGAGATGTCACCCTCTGCGGTCGCGCCATCACCGAAGTAGGTGATTACTGCTTCGTCGCGCTCTGCAAAGCCGGTGCCGACCTTGCCGTCGAACTTAACGCCCATTGCATAGCCGGTTGCGTGGATGACCTGGGTGCCGAGAACGATGGCATACAGGTGGAAGCGGGTCTCGTCTGGGTTCCAGCCACCGTGGTTGACGCCGCGGAGCATCTTGAGAATCGCCATTAGGTCGATGTCGTGGGTGATTGCAACGCCGTGTTCGCGATAGCTAGGGAAGATGTGGTCGTTCTTGCCGACTGCGTGGCCTGAACCAATCTGAGCTGCCTCTTGGCCAACGGCAGGAACCCAAAGGCCTAGCTGGCCCTGACGCTGCAGCGCGGTGGCTTCGTTGTCGAAGCGGCGCATGCGGGTCATATGGCGATAGAACTTTAGGAAGTCTTCTTCCTTCAAGTCGGCAATAATTTTTCCGTACTCGGCATATTCTGCGGGCACGCCGTACGTTCCGTCCGGTGACAGAAACTGCACCATAGGAATACGCGAAGTATCTTGTGTACTCATCTAGTCCAATTTAGTTCCTCCAGTGGCAGAATCGAGACATGATTCGTTTTATCGTCGGAACCGTTATCAACGCACTGGCCCTCTGGTTGGTCACCAACTTGATCCCAGCAATCAAGCTCGCGCCTTATGGTGGCGACAATTTCTGGGCAATCGTCGGCTCATTCCTGCTGGTTGGAGCCATTTTCGGGCTGGTCAACTCGATTGTTGCTCCGGTGATCAAGGTTTTGGCACTTCCGCTTTACATCTTGACCTTCGGGCTTATCTCGTTTGTGATCAACGGTGCGATTTTGCTTCTCGTCGCGTGGTTGAGCCAGCTGATTGGCAGCCCAATCTTCTCGATTGACGGCTTCAGCCAAGAGGGCCTGACAATCACTTCGCTCGGCTGGGCGATGCTCGGTTCGATTGTGATGAGCATCTTCTCGTTCTTTGCTCGCGGAGTCTTCAAGGTTCTGCGGATTCTCTAGCCGCGGCCGTTTACGGCTCGCGCCTCAACTCGAAGAAGTAGGCCTGCCCGGCTGTATTGCCGGCAAACTCGCTGATTTCTTGACGCAAGCGCATCAGCCCTGCTTCTGAGACCGGTTCTTCATCGATGGCCATTGCTGTCGAAAGGTAACCCGTCATCTCGTGTTGACCAACGGGGTCGAGCCCAGCTAGTTCTCGCCTAACCGTTACCCAGTTGGCCGCCGGTGAGTTTGGCTGTGAATCCAACTTCGGCACGGGGTCTCTTGCGTGCTCCACAGATAACGTGGGGGCGTCGAGCTTGCCGGTCAGTTGGCCTAGCGGAGAGCCAAAAGTCAGAACTCTACTTCCCGCGAAGCGGGTCGAAATATTTGCCGCGACCATGCCTCCCTGCGAGTGCCCGACTAATAGCACCTTGGAATCTGGCCCTATCCCAGCCTGAGTCATCGCGAGGGCAACGGCTCGCTCACTACCGGCGAAGCCGGTTTTTGAAATTGCACTTAAATTCGAGGTCAGGTCGAAGGGGTTAACTCCCGGGCGCGGGGCCCAGCTCTGCGTGCCGGGGATGTAGACCACGTAACGCGCTTCTGAAACTGTGATTTGCCCTGCGGCGTTTTTCACCGGCGAAGCCGGTTCGCGAAACTTTTCTATTCTGAGCCAGCCGGCTTTGCCATCCAAACCTGCTCCTGAACCAGAAATCAGCCGTTCTGCGAGCGAACCAACCGAGGTTGGCGGTGCGATCGAGTTGGAGACCCCGACTATGTTTGCCGAAACCTTGGTTTCTGCCAAGAAACCGACCCCGGCTGCCACCGAAGCCAGCCCTCCGGCTAGTTGAGCCACAGGAAGTTCTCTACCCTCGCGGAGTTCGCGAGAAATATCAGCCTCGGCCCCGAAGTATGAGTCGGCGGCGAGGCCGCAGGCATCCCTGATTTGATTCAGCTTTTCGAGTATCGGCGGCAGCTCTAGGGCTAGGCGCACTCGCAAAACCGTATCGATTGCGAAATCTGGCAACTCTATTTGGCTGCGCAACCAACCTTCCAAGGCATTGAGCTCGGCAATAACGCGATCGATTTCATCTCTGGTGGCCAGGATTTTGGCGTCGCCGCCATAGCTGTTCAGCTCGGAACCGCTCATTCTTCGACGACCACTCACCAGCACCACTCCGAGAGCCGAGCTTGAAGTTGATGAAGATCGCGCGCAAGCCCTTCGATTGACTCGGCGCAGGCCATTGAGGCTCGCCCCGACCACAGCAGGGGGTTGGGAATCGCAAACAAAATGCGAGTCTCAGCAGTCTTCAGCGCAAAGTCGATTGAATTCATGCTTCTAGATAATCGCTAGCCGTGCTCGCAAAACCCACGAAAGCCCCAATCTGTGCAGAACTTACGGCAATATAGACACGTGAGTAATCTTTCTATCCAGCCTCTTTCCCCTCTCGATGGCCGCTATCGTGCCGCCGTTTCTGACCTTGGTTTTCACCTGTCAGAAGCCGGTCTGAACCGAGCCCGCATCGAGGTCGAAATCGAGTGGCTGATTCACCTCGCGAACCGCGACCTACTGCACACCGGCACCCCGGTCTCAGATGTGCAGGCAGCGCAGCTTCGCAGCATTGTTTCGAAATTCTCGGATGAAGACGTGGCGACCCTGGCAGCAACCGAGGCAACTACTAAGCACGATGTGAAGGCCGTCGAGTACTTCATCCGTGGCAAGTTGACCGAACTTGGTCGCAACGACCTGCTCGAACTCACTCATTTTGCCTGCACCAGCGAAGACATCAACAACTTGAGCTATGCAATCACCGTTCGTGATGCCGTCAAGCAGGTATGGCTGCCTCGCGTCGAGAAGTTGCTCACCAAACTGCGCGAACTTAGCGCCGAATATGCCGATGCGGCGATGCTTTCACACACCCACGGTCAGCCGGCAACCCCGTCAACCATGGGCAAGGAGCTCGCGGTGTTCATCCACCGTCTAGAGCGCCAGGTCAAGCGCATCGAGAACGCCGAGTACCTTGGCAAGTTCTCGGGTGCCACCGGAACCTTCTCGGCACACGTTGTCGCTGCCCCGGATGTCAACTGGACCAAGGAGTCTGAGGAATTCGTCACCGGTCTCGGTCTGACCTGGAACCCGCTAACCACCCAGATCGAGTCACACGACTGGCAGGCCGAGCTTTACTCGGCAGTTGCGCTGTTCAACGGCATCCTGCACAACCTCTGCACCGACATCTGGTCATACATTTCGATGGGCTACTTCAGGCAGATTCCTGTGCCTGGAGCCACGGGTTCATCGACCATGCCTCACAAGATCAACCCGATTCGTTTCGAGAACGCCGAATCAAACCTCGAGCTGTCGAACGCAATCCTTGGCAGCCTTGCCTCGACCTTGATCACCTCGCGTTTGCAGCGTGACCTCACCGACTCGTCTTCACAGCGCAACATCGGCCTAGGTTTCGGGCACTCACTGCTTGCAATCGACAACGTCACCCGCGGCTTGAGTGAAATCGACCTATCCCGCGAAGTTCTCGGCATCGACCTCAGCGACAACTGGGAGATTCTGGGCGAAGCGATTCAGACCGTGATTCGCGCCGAGGTGGCCGCTGGTCGTTCATCAATCAGCGACCCGTATGCGTTGCTCAAGGAGCTAACCCGCGGCAAGCGCCTTTCTGGCGATGACATGATCGCGTTCGTGAACCAGCTTGAGATTGGCGAAGATGCCAAAGCCCGCCTGCTAACCCTGCGCCCGCACACCTACGTGGGTCTCGCCGAGCAGCTAGCCGCGCGCGTTCAGAAGTAAAACTTGTTATTCGGGCGGCCTGGCCGACCCCGGAAGCAGAAAAGGCACCCGCGAGGGTGCCTTTTCGTTTAAGTCCTGGTTTAGATGGCGTCGAACTCAGTCTTGCGAGCCGCCATCCATGAATCCATGCCACCTGCCTGCATGATTTCCATCATCTTAGACATGGCTGCCATGTGTGCTTTGTCGTTCTGGCTAAACATGATCTTGCCGTGCTGCTGGCTCTGTGCCGCAAGCTCATCGAAGGTTTCGCCGCTAAATGCTAGGTCGCACGCCCCTCCGAGCTGGAGGCAAGTCATTGACTTCAACTGAGGCGAGGCTTTCCCTCGTCGGCAGGCTCGTCCTTGACCGCAAGCGCCAAGGTGGCGATGGTTACGAGAACCACGATGAAGGTTAGGCCCGACCAGATGGCTACGCGCTGGATGTCCTGGCTGTTGCCCCAAATGATCACACCGACGAATGCCGCCGAGACAAATGAGAGCAGGAGGTAGGTGCGTGCAGAGCGCGCGTCAGCTTTTTTGCGAGTTTTTTTGGCCATGGATAAAGCCTACGCTCGATTAGTGCTTCTTGCGATTCAAATATCTCGCCATCAAGACATACATGACAGGCAACGCAATGTCGGTGACGATGAAGATTGGGTAGACACCCAAGTAACCGATGAAGAGTTTGTGAGTCTGGATTAGCAGGGCCAAGTGGTTGATGATCAAGGATGCTGGCCACGCAAGGGCGAAAATGTCCAGCAGGTGAAGGCGCTTCGATAGACCGACAGCGTGAAGGCTAAGCAAAACCAATGGGCCTAGAAGTGTTGTCACCCAACCCAAGGTCGTCAGGGCAAGGAAAAATCGACGAATTGGATCAACACTGTCGAATGGGTTGAATAAGAAAAATTCTGGGTAGGTCAGAATTGTCGAAGCAAAAACCAGTGAGCCAAAGACACCAACAGCAAGCAGCAAGCCCTCTTCTGTGGGGTGAGAGCTTTGCTTTTGAGAACGAACAATTTTGAACATAGTTTCCTTAGGTTTTATGGGTAATCACAAGCGATAACCCAGCGCCTGCCTGTCATGCTGTACCAAGAGTAAATTCCGGTGCCCGCTTCACCCGGAACCTGACAAATTCCACCGATGATGGGCTCGAAATTCTGTTTAGGTTCGATGTATATGGAACCCGTGGTCGCATTCTGAACCAGAACGTAGCCAACCTGGACTATTCGACCATTGACCGGGCGAGTGGTGGTCACCAGGCCAGTTCCATTTAGATAGAGCGGTGAACCAGCGGCCCAGGCAGACGTATCTAGATCGTGAACAATTCCATAAGTGGTGACATAGCCCTCTTCACCGGGCTGAATCGACTGGGTTAGAACACCAATGACTCCAGTTGCGCCCAACACCGTTGTATTGTCGCCGTATTCAACCGTCATTCGACCGGCATCAGAACCCGTGATTCGAACAACTCGGCCGTCCAGAAGAGCACCGGCGGTTGCGTTCTTGACGATTTGCACCGATTCCTGGCCAATTTGGAGGGTGACTCTACCGTCCTTGCCCTGCAGGTTCAGTGTTCCATCCTGTGGGTTCCAACGAAGTCGGCCCGGGCTGTCGGTGCCGGGAGCGACGGTGTTGAACTGTAAAAACGTCAGCCCGCCGAGGTGATCGAAGTTGTCTAGATCCAACGCAATTGATTTGTTTATTGCGTCATAAATGAGGGGCGCATTTGCCGTAAGTAATCCAGTTGGTCCCATTGGCCCAGTTGCACCCGTGGCTCCCGTTTCACCGGTTGGACCAGTTGCACCCGTGGCCCCGACAGCGCCGGTCTGACCTATCGGACCTTGAGCACCCGCCGGTCCTTGTGCTCCAGCCGGGCCGGTTGCACCAGTTTCGCCCTTTTCTCCAGGCTCGCCAGCAACACCTTGAGCACCGTCCGCACCGTCCTTGCCGGGTTCACCCTTAGGGCCTGCTTGACCGGTTGCTCCTGGGATGCCTTGTGGGCCTATTGGACCCATCGGTCCCATCGGGCCGGTTTCGCCTTGCGGACCTTGAGGCCCAGCAATGAGCCCCGGCTGTGTGCCGTTACTGCCTGGGGACTGAGAAGCGCTTGGTTTTCCTGAACCATTAGCGTTGATTGAGGTTTGAGAGTTGGCAACGATAATTCCGCCACCCACGCCGACAACGAGTGCAGTGGAAAAACCGATAAGTAGCCACTTTTGTAAAGATTTCATCAGCACCCCCTTAGCGCTCAATATGTCTTGCACAAGACAGACCGACTATGTTCTTGAGTCTAACCTCTAGATTTTTGGTTCGCGCTACTAAGGCGCGACGCGGGATTAACTATGCCTTGGATGCCGGAGAAGCAGCGGCAATTCCGATGTGGACTCCGCTCATCATCAAGTACGCACCAAAGAAGCCGACCTGCGAGACGATGTCGAGTGGGGCCAGCAAGAAGAGCAAAGCCAATAGAAGTGAGAAACAAGCGTTGATCAGAAGATCACGGCCCGACGTGGTCCTAAACCCAGAGCGACGGGCCTGGAAGAGTTCAAAGGCTCCGGCAATAATCGCCCAGCCGGTCACCAAAAACTTGAAAGCCAGCTCATCGTTTGAGGCCGAAAGCGCGAAAATACCGATCAGCAGAGCAACCATCACCAGCGGAACGTTTTCGATTGCCGCTAGCCCCTTTTGAAAGATCACGGAGGCAAGGCCGATGAGCACAGCGAAGCTCAAGCCGAAGACCCCTAGGGACAAGAGCCCGATTTCAACTCCATGCGACTGGCTGAAGGTTAGAAAAAGGCCTACCGCGAGGCTGATTGCCGCGCGGGCCGCGAGTGCAATTCTTGGGGTTTGCTTGATTGCCATGGTTTAAACCTAGCGAACCTACTGCTTCATGTTCATGAAACGCGAGTATTGGCCCTGGAAAGCCACGGTGACGGTGCCCGTCGGGCCCGAACGCTGCTTTGCCAGGATGATGTCGGCTTCGCCCGCGCGTGGATGGTCTCGCTCGCCAATTCCCTCGCGGTGAAGCAAGATGACGACGTCGGCGTCCTGCTCAAGTGAGCCAGATTCACGAAGGTGCGAGATTTCCGGCTTCTTATCCTTGGTCTGCTCTGCCTGACGGTTCAGCTGTGACAGGGCGATGACCGGAACCTGAAGCTCCTTAGCGAGCAACTTAAGGGCACGAGAGAACTCGGAAACCTCTTGCTGGCGCGATTCAACCTTTTTGCCCGAGGTCATCAGCTGGATGTAGTCGATGACGACCATTTTTAGACCGACGCGCTGAGCCAAACGGCGGCATTTTGCACGGATCTCAACCAGAGTCAGGTTCGGGCTGTCGTCGATGTAGAGCGGTGCGTCATTGATCTGGCCGCGAACCTGAGCCAAACGGGCCCATTCGTTGTCGCCAATGGTTCCCTTACGCATGTTCTGCAGATAGATGTTTGATTCGGCAGAGAGCAGACGCATCGCAATTTCGGCGCGGCCCATTTCGAGTGAGAAGAAAATGGTTGGCTTATTGGCCTTCACGGCAGCGTGGCGAGCAAAGTCGAGTGCAATCGTTGACTTACCGACTGCAGGTCGGGCGGCCACGATGATTAGCTGGCCTGGGTGGAACCCGTGGGTTAGGTCGTCTAGCTCAATAAAGCCGGTTGGAACACCGACCATGTCTCCGCCACGCTTTTGTGCCGACTCGATTTCGTTGATTGCTGCCTCGATCGAGGTGCTTAGGCCGACGTAGTCTTCGGTTACTGAGGCTCCGCCAACCTGATAGACGCGCTCTTGTGCCTCGTTGACTAGGTCTTCCACGTCACCCTCGTTGGCATAACCGAGCTGCGCGATCTTGGTGCCAACCTCGACTAGGCGACGAAGTGTGGCTTTCTCCTGCACGATTTTCGCGTAGAAGGCTGCGTTGGCAGCGGTCGGAACGATCGAGGTAAGGGTGTGTAGATAGTCGGCGCCACCAGCCTTGACCAGGTTTCCTTGTTTCATGAGCTCGTCTGTGACGGTAATGGCGTCAATTGGCTCGCCCTTGCCGAACAGGTTAGCCACCGCCTCAAAGATCAGTTCGTGCTTGGGCGCATAGAAGTCGCTGCCCTTGACGCTCTCGAAAACTTCTGCGCAGGCCTCCTGCGATAGCAACATGCCACCGAGGGCACTTTGCTCGGCCAACATGTCATTTGGAAGCATGCGTTCAGTCGAACGTGAAACGTCTGGAATCATCGACATTAGCTTCTCCTAAGGGGCAAAACAGCCGGCCAAAGGCCTGCTTAGTACGAGAGTACTTGTCTATCAAACAGGTCAGACATTCAAGCACCAAACCGCCCTGTGGATAACTTTGTGGACAACACGCCGGACACGCCCGAGAATCTGTTAGTAAGGTGTGGATAACCCTGTTAGTAAATTGTGGAATTAAACCGAAATCCCAGTAAATACAAGGTTTTCAGGTTGTGGAAAACTATAAGCACTCAACCCTAAACCTTCACCTAAAGGTTGTGGATAACCGGCTGAAGATTTAGGGTTATCCACAGGTTTTGTTCGGTTTTGCACACATCCGGGCTCAGGTTAAAGCAGAAACGGGCCGCCGAAGGCGACCCGCTTCACGTGAATCTTGTTATTACTTCTTGCCAACAACCTGAAGGGTGATGGTAGCAACTACGTCGCCGTGTAGACGAACGGTAGCTAGGTGCTCACCAGCAATCTTGATTGGTGCAACGAAAGCAACCTTGCGCTTGTCTAGCTCGCCTAGGCCGGCAGCTGAAACAGCAGCAACGACATCGCCGGTCTTGACAGCACCGAATAGACGGCCGCCCTGGCCAGCCTTGACGATAAGTCGAACTGACTTAGCCTCAAGAGCAGCCTTTAGAACTTGTGCCTCTTCGACGGTTGCTAGGGCACGAGCGTCGCGAGCAGCCTTGATTGACTCAACCTGCTTCTCGCCACCCTTGCTCCATACAACAGCGAAGCCGCGAGGTAGAAGGTAGTTACGGGCGAAGCCGTCTTTTACCTCGACAACGTCGCCTGCAGAGCCGAGGCCTGAAACCTCATTGGTCAGAATGATCTTTGACATGTGATTTCTCCTTAGCGGCCAGCGCCTGCGTATGGCATTAGAGCCATTTCGCGAGCGTTCTTAACGGCACGGGCGATGAGGCGCTGTTCCTGAACAGAAACACCGGTGATGCGACGGGCGCGGATCTTTCCGCGGTCCGAAACGAACTTACGTAGGGTTGCGACGTCTTTATAGTCAATAACGCCAACCTTGATTGCCTTAGCCGGAACGTCCTTGAGGTTCTTTCCGTTGCGCTTTGGCTTCTTGCTGTTGCGAGGATCGCTCTTTGCAGCCATGATTTCTCCTAAATTTTTTCTAAAGTCGAGTGATTAGAACGGGGTGTCGTCGCCGCCAGCGGCGGTTCCTGGGTTTGCCCATGCGTCGTCGGCAGGCTTCGATGAGCCCTTCGAAACTGCTGGTGCATCGCCCCACGGATCGCCTGCTACAGCACCTGCGCCTGAGCCAGCTTCACGAGCACGACGAGAAATAGCCGCGGTTGCGTAACGCAATGACGGGCCGATCTCTTCGATTTCGAGCTCTAGAGAGGCGCGAGCCTCACCCTGAGCTGACTGGTAAGCAGATGGTGCCTTTAGGCGACCGGTGACAACTACGCGAGTGCCCTTGGTGAGTGACTGAGCAACATTCTCAGCAACTTCACGCCAAGCGGTGCAGCGAACCCATACGGTTTCGCCATCTTCCCAAGCTGAAGTGGTGCGGTTGAAGGTGCGAGGGGTTGAACCGACTCGTACGCTAACAACAGCGACTCCGCCCTGGGTGTAGCGCAGTTCAGGATCGTCGGCTAGATTGCCGACAATCGTGACGTTGACTTCCCCGGCCATGAATCTTTACTCGGCCTTCTTGGTCTTTGGTGCAGCCTTAGCGGCTGGTGCCTTCTTAGCAGGTGCCTCTTCGGCAGCAGCCTCGTCAGCTGAAACCTCAGGAACCTCTACAGGCTTGATGTTTACAACTGCCTCGTCTGCGCGTAGCACCTTGGTGCGTAGAACGGCTTCTGAAAGCTTCAGCTGGCGGTCAAGCTCAACAACAGCAGCAGAAGTAGCAGTCATGTTGACTACTGCGTAGATGCCTTCGTTGTTCTTCTTGATTTCGTAAGCCAGACGGCGACGGCCCCAGATGTCAACGTTGTCTACAGTGCCTTCAGCATTGCGGATTACGTTTAGGAACTTATCTAGGGATGGAGCGACGGTGCGTTCTTCGATAGTTGGGTCGAGGATCACCATTAGCTCGTACTTATGCATATTGAACCCACCTCCTTTGGACTAGAGCGGCCACAGACTTTCTGTGACAGGAGGGTCTTGCATAGCTGATTACACAATGTGCAATCGATGTTGTTGCAGATTGCGAGACAGGGCTCGCGCGCAACCTCTCTAGCCTAGCGGCTTTGCCACCACTCAAGCAAGCGTTTTTTCGCTTCATCTGGGCCGAGCGGGCCTTCTTCAAGACGCAGCTCCATCAAGAATGAATAGGCTTGGCCAACCTCACGAGATGGCTTTAGGTCCAGGATGGCCATAATTTCTTCACCGCTCAGATCTGGACGAAGAGCATTCAGCTCTTCTTCCTCCATGATCTTGACGATTCGCTGCTCCAAATCGTCGTAAGCATGCGACAAACGGTCGGCCTTGCGCTTATTGCGCGTGGTCACATCCGCGCGGGTTAGCGCGTGCAGACGCAAGAGCTGGTCGCCGGCGTCGCGAACGTACCGGCGGATTGCGGAGTCGGTCCAAGCCTGGTCGCTGTAGCCGAAGAAGCGAAGGTGCAGTTCAATCAGGCGCGAGACCGCCTTGATGCTGTCGTTGTCGAACTTCAATGCGCGCATGCGCTTGGCGGCAAGCTTCGCGCCGACGAGGTCGTGGTGATAGAACGAAACGCCACCGCCCGGTTCGAGACGTCGGGTCGCCGGCTTGCCGCAGTCGTGCAGCAGGGCTGCGAAACGCAGGATGAAATCACCCTCGAGCTCGTAGTCCTTTTCGTAATCGATTGCTTGCTCGACCACGGTCAGAGTGTGCTCGTAGACATCCTTGTGGTGGTGGTGTTCGTCGGTTTCCAGCTTCAGTGCCGGCAATTCGGGCAGCACGTGGGCGGCTAGCCCGCTGTCGACCAAGGCCTCTAGCCCTAAGCGCGGGTGCTTGCCGAGCATTAGCTTCACGAACTCAGCCTGAACGCGCTCGGCACTGATGATATTGATCCGGTCGGCCATCGCGGTCATTGCCTCGAAGGTGGCCGGTTCAATTTCAAAACCGAGCTGGGATGCAAAGCGCGCGCCACGCATCATGCGCAATGGGTCATCGCTGAAGGAGTCTTCGGGCTTGCCGGGGGTGCGCAGCACGCCATCGAGCAGGTCCTTCAACCCCTGAAAGGGGTCGACGAAAATTTTCTCGGGCAGGCGAAGTGCCATTGAGTTCACGGTGAAGTCGCGGCGAAACAAATCTTCGTTTAGGTCGGTGCCGAAGGCTACGTGTGGCTTGCGGCTCTCCGGGTCATACTTGTCGGCTCGGTATGTTGTGATTTCGACGGTGTCGTCGCCCATCCGAGCGCCGATGGTGCCGAACTCACGGCCAATATCCCAGTGTGCATCCACGTGGGGTTTGAGGATCGCGAGGGTTTCATCCGGGGTCGCCGAGGTGGTGAAGTCTAGGTCTGGGGACTTTCGGCCCAAAAATGCGTCGCGAACCGGGCCACCGACGAGAGAGAGCTCGTGGCCGGCCTCGGTGAAGATGCGCCCGAGGGTGACGAAAAGCGGCGAATCGGTGATTCGCTCGAGGTTCGCTAGTGCTTCGGTCGTGGTCTGCATCCCTTCAATCGTGCCACAGTTGGCAGGCCAAAGGTTTAGAGTTGCGTGTATGAATGCAAAGCGGCCAACACGCCACTTGACTAGGGTCGAAGAGACCTCGTCGGGCGGTTTTGTTTTGGCTGGCGATGGCAGTGCGCGAGTGGCTTTGATTGGCCGCCTAACGCGCAACGGACGGATCGACTGGTGTGTGCCAAAGGGTCACCCCGAGGGTGACGAAAACCTTGAGCAGGCGGCTATCCGCGAAATCGCCGAGGAGACTGGGCTAGAGGCCGAGATAATCACCAATTTGGGCGACATTCACTATGAATTCTCCGCCGGAAACAAGTTGATTTCAAAGACCGTTCACCACTTTTTGATGCGCCAAATTGGCGGCGACCTAACTGTAGAGAATGACCCTCAACACGAAGCTGTCGACGTGCAGTGGTTTGAGATTGAGAACTTAGACAGCACTCTGGCTCATGAAAATGAACGCCGGATGGGTCGCGGGGTCCAAGAATGGCTGGCCCGCCAGTGAAGAACTTTGGATTCCTGAGGAAAGTTGCGATCCTCACCGCATCAGCGGCGCTAGCCGCTTCGATTTTTTCAGCAAACCCGGCGGCCGCTAGCCCAGCCATCGCAGATCCAGTAGTCGCAAACCCGGCCACACCAGCGATTTCGGCTATCCCAACCGACATCCCAAGCATTCGAATTGTGCCCGGTTCGACCATCAATTTGGTTTCCAGTGAATCCAAGGTCCCGGTTCGAATCCAAAACGACTTTGACGCCGACATTAGAGTTCACGTGCACATGAAGCCGAGCAACCCTCGGGTTTCGGTTCCGCAGGCGGTAGAAGTTGTTGTCCCGGCCAGCTCCGGCATCAATGCTCAGGTTCCGGTCAAAGCTATTGGTAACGGCAAGGTATTCCTAATCGTCTGGTTGACGACTTTCTCGGGCATTCGACTTGGGCCGAACTCAAATCTTCAAATGAATGTCAACGCAGAAATTGAAACCGCGATGCTGATTGTTTTCGCGAGCTTAATCGGCACACTTGGCACCGTAGGTGTGCTCAGAACTCGCGCGAAAATCCGCCGCAAATCGAGGCAAGAAGCTGATCTCGAGGCAGGCCTATCTTGAGTGTCGCGAAGTCATCCTTGCTGATGGCCAGCGGAACCATCTTGTCTCGCGTACTGGGCTTCGCGCGCGCGGTCATTCTGGCCGCTGCAATTGGTGTGACCACAAACGCCGCGGATGCCTTCGGCGTCGCCAACCAGCTGCCAAATAACGTCTACGCGATCATCGTCGGCGGTGTTCTGAATGCGGTTTTGGTGCCGCAGATTGTCAAGGCTCGCGCCCACACGGATGGGGGCAAGGGTTACATCGACCGCTTGCTGACTTTCATCCTGACGATTTTCTTCGCCGTTTCGGTGCTGTCGACAATTGCGGCGCCGGTTCTGGTTTCGATTTACACCAAAGATTGGTCTGGGCCCCAGCTGGCGTTGGCCACGGCATTTGCCTACTGGTGTCTACCTCAACTGTTTTTCTACGGTCTCTACTCGTTATTGGGCGAAGTTCTAAACGCGCGAAGCGCGTTCGGCCCATTTATGTGGGCGCCGGTGCTCAACAACATCGTCGGATTGGTCGGTCTGGTCGCATTTATTGTGATTTTCGGGGCAGACCCGACCGGTGCAAACGCGGTGGAGACTTGGTCGCCCGACAAAATCGCTCTGCTAGCTGGCTCGGCCACTCTAGGCGTGGCATCTCAGGCTCTAATTTTGTTATTCGCTTGGAAGCGAATCGGCCTGAAGCTGAATCTCAACTTCAAGTGGCGTGGCTTTGGTCTAGGCCCGGCGCTGAAGGCCGCATCCTGGTCACTTGGTATGGTCGTCGTGACCCAAATCGGCGGGCTAGTGCAGACAATCGTGGCATCGAGCACCATAGTTTCACGTGAAACAAACTCGGCCATCGCCGGTGTTGCCGCAGCCAGCATCGCCTGGTTGATCTTCATGTTGCCGCACTCGGTGGCCACGGTTTCGATCGCTACCGCTTACTTCACCAAGATGGCGCAGCACGTCAACGAGGGCAAGATGGAGCACTTTAAGAAGGACTTCATCGACGGAATGCGTGCGATTCTTGTCATTTCGGTCTTTGCCAGCGCTGCCCTCATTGTGCTTGCCTACCCGGTTGCCCGCGTTTTTGCTGGTGAGTTCCCGGCCCTGGTCTCACTCGGAAACGTGATCATCGCCATGATGATCGGTTTAGTTCCGTTCAGCTTCGTCTTCATGATGCAGAGAGCTTTCTTCGCACTCGAAGACACTCGCTCGCCGTTCATTTTCACTGTCATTCAGATCAGCCTCCACATTTCTGGCTCGATTGCACTGTCAATCTTGGCTCCTGCGGAATGGCTAGTGGTCGGCCTTGCCCTGCTAACCAGCGGAACAGTAGGCATCCAGGCCACCATCGCCTACCTTTTCTTGATAAAACGAATCGGCTCATTCCCAAGCACCGGCTTCCGCCTAGGCGGGCTCAAGTTCCTGCTTGCCGGCTCGCTATCGGCGGCAGCCGGCTACGGAATGGTGCAGGCCCTTGGCGGCATCCGTGCCGGGTCATTCGTAATTGACAAGGTGCTCTCGGCCGGGCTGAGCATCACTCTGGTCGGGTTCGTGATGTTTGGTGTTTACCTCATCGCCTTGAAGATTTCACGTGCACCTGAGATCGACGCGGTTCTGGCAGGCATCCGGGGAATACTTCGCCGCTAATATTGGGTTTATCCCACCAACGAACTAAGAATTAGCGGGCGAGTGCCCGAGGAGAAACAAGTGCGCGAAGTAATCATCATCGGTTCAGGCCCTGCCGGCTTCACCGCAGGCATTTACACCGCGCGTGCTGGCCTCAACCCGCTGCTAATCGCAAGCTCAGTCGAAATCGGTGGCGAGCTAATGAAGACCACCGAAGTCGAGAACTTCCCTGGCTTCCCAGAGGGCCTTCAGGGTCCAGAACTCATGGCGCACTTCCAGGCCCAGGCCGAGCGCTTCGGCACCGAGGTCATGTATGAAGACGTGGTCGAGGTTGACCTAAAGGGTGACATCAAGATCGTCAAGACCGGAAACGGCGAGACCCACGAGGCAAAGACTGTCATTTTGGCCACCGGCGCCGCTTATCGCGAACTTGGCTTGCCACGCGAAAAGGAACTCAGCGGCCACGGAGTCTCATGGTGTGCAACCTGCGACGGCTTCTTCTTCCGCGAAAAGACCATTGCGGTGGTCGGTGGCGGCGACTCTGCTATGGAAGAAGCGAACTTCCTAACCCGCTTCGCCTCAAAGGTTTACCTGATCCACCGCCGCGACACCTTCAAGGCCTCAAAGATCATGCAGGACCGCGCGATGGCCAACCCAAAGATCGAGATCATTTGGAACACCGAGATTGCTGAGCTAAAGGGCGCAACCAACCTTGAGGCCGTGACTCTTCGCAACACCGTCGACGGCTCAACCAAGGACATGGACCTAGACGGTCTGTTCATTGCAGTCGGAAACGACCCACGAGTTTGGTTGGTCGAAAACCAGCTAGAGCTAACCGCAGAGAAGTTCATCAAGGTTGAGGGTCGCAGTTCAAAGACCACCCTGCCTGGTGTTTTCGCCTGTGGTGACGTTATTGACCCAACCTACCGACAGGCAATCACCGCTGCCGGTTCAGGCTGTGTTGCTGCGCTTGACGCAGAGCACTACCTAACAAGCCACTAGAAGGAGCCCCTAAATGGCAAAAGATGTAACCGCAGCAAGCTTTCAGGCTGATGTGCTCGACAGCGCACGTCCAGTTCTAGTTGACTTCTGGGCCGAGTGGTGTGGCCCTTGCCGCATGGTCTCGCCGATTCTCGACGAAATCTCGGTTGAATACGCTGACAAGATCTCAATCGTCAAGGTGAACGTAGACAGCGAGCCTGACTTGGCTCAGAAGTACGGCATCACCGGCATCCCTGCGCTTCAGGTTTTCAAGGGTGGCGAGCTTGTTAAGTCGATGGTTGGCGCGAAGCCAAAGGCTGTCTTGGTCAACGACCTAGCCGAGTTCCTCAACTAAACGAATCGTATTGTCATTAGTCTCGAGGCCTATCGTTCGGTAGGCTAGAGCGAATAATGTAATTCGCCCGCGGGGAGCAACTCATGACGAACGAGCAGCAGCAAGGCACCAACCTCGACTCTTGGTTGGACGCCTACGCCGCGCGTGCGGAGACCCTGGCGGTTTCTGAGGTTCGAGCGTTGTTCTCGGTGGTTTCTCGCCCTGAGGTGGTTTCACTCGCCGGTGGCATGCCATACGTGGCCGCTCTGCCTCAAGAGCTACTTGCCAAGGCCTACCACGACCTGATGGCCAAAAAGGGAAACCTTGCAATCCAGTATGGCGGCGGCCAGGGTGACCTAGTGCTTCGCGACCAGATCCGTGAATTGATGGCCCTAGAGGGCATTCAGAGCTCGGTTGAGGACCTTGTCATCACCACCGGGTCTCAGCACGGCCTAGACCTGCTTTCCGGGCTGTTCCTGGACAAAGGCGATGTTGTCGTCGCCGAAGGCCCAAGCTATGTAGGCGCACTCGGCATCTTCCGCCACTACGAGGCCGACGTAGAGCACGTTTACACCGACCACGACGGAATGTCACCTGAGGCGCTTCAGGAAACCATCACCAAGCTCAAGGCGCAGGGTCGCAAGATCAAGTTCCTCTATCTAGTGCCAAACTTCGCCAACCCTTCTGGCGTTACCTTGTCGGCCGAGCGCCGCCCTCGCATCCTTGAAATCTGTAAGCGCGAGCACATTTTGATCATCGAAGACAACCCTTATGGCTTGCTCTACTTCGACAAGCCGGTTCCCGACGCTCTGCGCGCGGTTGAAGAGGATGGCGTGGTCTACCTCGGCTCGTTCTCGAAGATTTTGGCCCCTGGTTTCCGCGTTGGTTACGTTTTGGCGCCGCCAGCCATCCGAGACAAGATGGTTTTAGCTCAGGAATCAGCCCTGCTTTGCCCGTCTTCGTTCACTCAGATGATGATCAGCGAGTACCTGGCGAATGCCGATTGGAAGGGCCAGATCGACACCTTCCGCGGGGTTTATAAAGAGCGCAAGGATGCTGCGCTTGCAGCCATGCAAGAGTATTTGCCAGGCCTGCACACTACTCGCCCGGATGGCGGTTTCTACCTTTGGGTGACCCTGCCAGATGGCGTGGATTCAAAGGCAATGCTTCCGCTCGCGGTCAAGGAACTGGTGGCTTACACCCCTGGAACCGCGTTCTACGGCGATGGCACCGGTCAAAACAAGCTTCGCGTTTGCTACTCGTATCCGACCCCGGAGAACATCAAGGTTGGAATCAAACGACTAGCAACCGTGATTAATCTACAAACAGAACTTCTCGAGACCTTCAAAGGAAGATAGGCCATGATTCCCAAGGGCAAGGCAGCAGCAAAGCTCAAAATCCAGGTGCTGGCCGGAGGAATCTCTCACGAACGTGACATCTCGCTGAAGTCGGGCCGTCGTGTGGCCGATGCACTCACCGAATACGGCGCAACCGTTGTCATTCGCGAGCCAGACGCGCAACTCCTGGTCAACATCGCCAAAGACAAGCCGGACGTAATTTGGCCTGTTTTACACGGCGCCAGCGGTGAAGACGGGGCTTTGCGGGACATTTTGACACTGACCGGCGTTCCTTTCGTAGGCGCAACCCCTGAAGCGGCGCGATTGGCCTGGGATAAGTCGATTGCCAAGATCTTGGTGGCTCGCGCAGGAATCCAGACACCGCCTTCGATCACTCTGCCTAAGGAAACTTTCCGAGAGCTAGACGCCGAGAGCGTGTTGAACTCTGTGACCCAGTCGATCGCCTTGCCGGTAGTGGTCAAGCCGGCCCGAGGCGGTTCGGCGCAGGGTGTCTCGATCGTCACAAAGATTGAGGACCTAAACCGTGCCATGGTCGACGCCTACGTCTACTGCGATGTTGTCATCATCGAGAAATTGGTCGAGGGAGTCGAGCTAGCGCTCAGCGTCATCGATCTCGGAGCCGGACCAATTGCGCTGCCTGCCGTTGAGGTTGTTCCGCGCAAAGGTCACTTCAGCTATGACGAGCGATACACCGCCGGCGAAACCGACTACTTCATCCCCGCCCGATTGGATGAAAAAACCTCGGCCGCGGCTCGAAAGGTTGCGGTCTCGGCTCACGAGGTTTTGGGTCTACGTCACCTCTCACGAATCGACATGATTGTCGACGCGAACGGAATTGTTTGGTTCCTCGAAGCAAACGTGCTTCCGGGTTTGACTGAAACCTCACTTTTGCCGATGGCGATCACCGCTTCAGGCAATTCTTTGGGCGAGGTTTACTACAGTTTGGCCGAAGCTGCCAAGCGCGGCTAAAAACCCTCACATGTGTGATTTCGCGAGGTTCAAAAACCCCGTATTTACTGGGCTGCAGGCCCGCCGTGTCACAGGAGCCGTTTTGCGGGGCTTGCGTCGAAGCTAGTTAGTCTTCTCGAAGCCAAGTTCGCGCAAAATGCGGGTTAGATCGCCATAGGTTGCGAAGTCGATGATCAGCTGACCCTTCTTCTTACC
>JBDLUE010000005.1:0-25680 GCA_039805505.1 Actinomycetota bacterium | reverse complement strand
GCAAACCTGAATCGCACATCCCTGCCCGGATGCACTCACATCAACGGCCAAACCGGTCTGGTGTTCTGAGTAGCCCGGGCGTGCGGCGAGCGCCTCACCAGCCTTCAATCCGAGTCTGGCAACCTGACGGGCGTGCACAATTTTCTGGGTGTCATAGCTTCGGTAGCCCGAGTTGAGCAGCAGGGTTCCGGCCTTGGCCTTGGCCATCCCGGCGGCCATTTGGGTCAGTGCTGGTGCGGTTGCCTTGGCAATTGCGACGCCCTTGAAATAGGCGAGGGCCGGCTTGTATGTGATCGGGTTGAGCGGGCGCTGCTTATTCGCAACCACCCACAGCGAGTTGGCCTTGGTCAGCGAGTATGTGCCCGGGTTGAAGCAGAAGCCGCAGACAATCGGCGTGCTTGGTTCGGGGGTTGGCGTTGCCGAAGGGGTTGGTGTCGGAGTTCCGCCGATGGCTCCCGGTGGGTCACCGATCGCAGTCGGAGTCGGCATCGGAACCGCGGTTGGGTCCTCAACCGGCTGAATCGAAAAGACTGGCTCAGGAGTTGCCGAAGGGGTTGCCGCAGGGGTTGCGCCGGCGGCCCAAGCCTGGTTTGAAGCCGCACCCAGAATTAGTGCGCCGAAAATAATTCCAGTAAAGAGGCTCTTTACAGTTTTCGCGCCTCTTCGAGGTTTAGGCTGAGTCATAGTTACAGACTACTTTTAGGAGCCACTTTTGGCACGCGCAGAACGCAAGGCGGCAGCAGCCGCATCAGCTATTTCAGGTGTAATGACTCACCGTCAAATCATGTTGGTCCTCGTCGGCCTTATGTCAGGTATGTTCCTGTCAGCCCTAGACCAGTCGGTTGTCGGCGCAGCAATGAGAACCATCGCGGATGATCTTCAGGGCCTCGAGCTTCAGGCTTGGGCAACCACCGCATACTTGATCACCTCAACGGTTTCCACCCCGATCTACGGCAAGCTCGGTGACATCTTCGGTCGTCGTCGCCTATTCATCGTGGCCATCACCATCTTCATCGTTGGCTCGTTGCTATGTGGCACTGCCGCAGACATGTTCCAGCTAGCAGCTTGGCGAGCAGTGCAGGGTATCGGTGCCGGTGGCCTCTTCACCTTGGCGCTAACCGTGCTGGCCGACATCGTGCCACCACGTGAGCGCGCGCGTTATCAGGGCATGTTCCTCGGTGTCTTCGCGACTTCATCCGTGCTCGGCCCAATCATCGGTGGACTATTCGCCGGTGCAAACGAAATCCTTTGGGTCGATGGCTGGCGTTGGGTGTTCCTCATCAACCTGCCAATCGGTATCGCTGCGATGTTCATGGTTGTCGCATTCCTTCACGTGCCTCACACAGCAAAGAAACAGCGCATCGACTGGCTCGGCGCGATGACAATCGTCATGGCCGTTGTGCCATTGCTTCTGGTTGCCGAGCAGGGCCGCGAGTGGGGCTGGGCTAGCTTCAACTCAATCGCCATGTATGCAATCGGTGGCGTGGGCATCATCGCCTTCATCCTGGCCGAGCGCGCAGCCGGAGACTCAGCACTCTTGCCTCTCAAGCTGTTCAAGTCACGAACCTTCACTATGGCGACCATCCTTGGCGTCTTGGTCGGTGTTGGCATGTTCGGCGGCATGATGACTTTGCCGCTGCTGCTTCAGATCGTGATGGGTGCGAGCCCAACCGAGGCTGGCTTCATGATGCTTCCTATGGTTGCCGGCATGATGACCGCGACAATCATCTCGGGTCAGATCACCAGCCGAACCGGCAAGTACAAGCCGTTCATGGTGATTGGTCCGAGCCTGCTCGCTCTTGGCTACCTCTACTTGACCAGCTTCAACGCTGACACCGAATTCTGGCAGGCATCGATCGGTATGGTCCTCATCGGTCTAGGCCTCGGCCAGTTGATGCAGACGCTAACCCTGGCTGCTCAGAACTCTGTTGCGGCCTCAGACATCGGTGTGGCCACCGCCTCGGCAACGTTCTTCCGCCAGATGGGTGGAACGCTCGGAGTTGCAGTGTTCATTTCGATTCTGTTCAACAGCCTCGGCGACACCATCGCTGCAGCACTGAAGCGCCCGGATGTTCAGGCCGGAATCAAAGAGGCGATGCAGGACCCAGCCGTTATGGCCGACCCAAACAACGCTCAATTCCTGAGTGCAAACCCAGCCGAACTAGCCGGAAAGCTCAGCACCGACTCGTCATTCTTGAACGACTTGGACCCACGCTTGGCTCGACCATTCCTAGTTGGCTTTGCTGACGCCGGCGTAACCGTGTTTGCTTCGGCCGCCGTTGTGGTTGCCATCGCCATCGTGATTGCCGTGTTCACCAAGGCTCCGCCACTTCGCGAGAAGTCGGCTATGCAGGAAGCAGCAGCTGAGGCTGCGCACTAACTAAAGTCGACAGCAACACCCAGAGCCCCGAAACGCTCGCGCATCACGGCGATTGATTCGGGGTTCTGGTCTACCAGGATGAACCGGCGATCGAGGGCAGCTGCGGCAGCACCGGTCGTGCCTGAACCACCGAAGAAGTCGATGACAAGGTCGCCCGGGCGCGATGAGGCCTGGATGATTCGACGCAGCACACCGAGTGGCTTCTGAGTCGGGTAACCGGTCTTCTCTTTGCCGGTCGGCGAGACGATTGTGTGCCACCAAACATCGGTTGGCAGCTTGCCCTTCGCGACCTTTTCTGGGGTGACTAGACCAGGTGCCATGTATGGCTCGCGGTCGACTTCATCCGAGTTGAAAAAGTATTTCGCCGGGTTCTTCACATAGACCAGGATGGTGTCGTGCTTGGCCGGCCAGCGATTCTTGCTCTTGCCGCCGTAGTCGTAAGCCCAGATGATTTCGTTGAGAAAGCAGTCGCGGCCAAAGAGCGCATCGAGCAGCACCTTCGCATAGTGCGATTCGCGGTAGTCGAGGTGGAGATAAAGGGTTCCCGTCTCGTTGAGCAGGCGCCAAGCCTCTTCGAGGCGGGGCTCAAGAAAGGCCCAATAGTCGGCAAACTCGTCGTCATAACTGAGCACGGTTTGGCGCACGGTTTCATACTGGCGGCCCTTGAAGCCCACTCGCCCACCCTCGGTTACACGAGTGGTGGTTGCGGTGCCGCGGGTTTGCGTTCGGCCGGTGTTGAACGGAGGGTCGATGTAAATCAGCTGCGCACAGGCATCCTCGAGCGTCTTGAGCGCTTTGAGGTTGTCGCCAAAAATCACCCGATTGGCAAGAGGCTGATTGGCAGGCATGAGCCCAAGTTTAATCGTTGTCTCGCAAAGCCCTGGCCGTAGCCACGATGGAACCCGCTTGCAGCGCGGCGAGCATGAAGAAGACAGCGCCCACGCCTCCCCCGGCAACCACACCGGCGATGGTTGGCACTGCCACCTGACCTAGTCGGTTTGCGGTTAGCCTCACCGAAATTGCCAGACCGCGGTGCTCGGCAGTTGAGATTCGGGTGACCCAGGCCATGGTCGCCGGCTGGCCGATGCCCATGGCGAACCCCGAGATTGCCATGATGAGCAGCAGGACCCAGAAGTCGGTGAACACCGCGATGGCCAGGCAAGACAGCAAAGTGACGAACGAGCCTCCGTTGAGCACCCACTTCATGCCGAATCGCTTGGTGATTTGCCCGAGCACCAAACGAACACCCATGGATGAAAGCGAGCGCACCGCGAGCAGCACACCCACCTCGGTGGTGGTCAAGCCGAGTTCGCGACCAAGAAGTGGCAAGAAGATTAGGACAACGTCGATAACCGCTGTGATGGCCGAGGCGACAAAGATGGCCGACTTGAAGTTCGGCAGGCGGAGAACCTCGCGGACGCTGCCCCTCGTGTTTCCGGCAACCTTGGCCGCCTCGGCCTTCGAGCCGCGAACCAACGGAATCGTGGTGATCACCGCAAAGGCAAACAAGATTGCAGCGAAGCCGATAGCCGCATTGGTATCAACCTGGATGGTGCCGGTGTCAGCCAAAACACCACCGGTGAATGGGCCGATTGCTTGACCGAGTGAGGCATAGAAAGTCAGGAGGCCGAAGTTCTTCTCGAGCTTGGCATCCTGCGAGCGGTTGGCAATCATGGTCTGCCCACCGACCATGGTTAGCAGGTGGCCGATTCCGAGCATCGGCATGGCCAGCATCAACAGTGGGATCGAGTTGATGAACAGAAGTGAAAACGCGGTGAGCAGCGAAATACCCGCACCAGCAAACAGAGCGAAACCGGCACGACCACGATCAACCCAGCGACCGATCGGAATCGCAAACAGCAGCGGGGCCAAAGCAAAGGTTGCACCAACAGCACCGACAAGGGCACTGTCTGCCCCAAGCTCGACAGAGCGATAGGTGATCATCGGGCGAACTATGTAGACAGCGGCTTGGATGAACCCCGAGTTAAACAAAACGAGTAGGAGCCAAAGGCTCCCACTCGCTCTGTACTTTTGGAACATTTAGTTTTGCGCGTGCCTTACTTCTTGCTCTGCAGCAAACGCTTGATTGGAGGCAATAGATAAGGGGTTGCTAGCGCAGCCGCCAAGATCAAATAAGCCAGCGCCGAGAACGGCGTTGCCACCAAAGCGCTTGGGTCACCGTTGCTGATCTGAAGCGTGCGGCGGAGCTCAACCTCTGCCATTGGGCCAAGGATTACACCGAGGATCAACGGGGTGATTGGATAACCGAAGCGACGGAACAGCAAACCGATGATTCCGATAAACAGGGCCGCCCACAGGTCGAAGCTCAGGTTGTTCAGCGCATACGCGCCGACCATCGCGAAGACCAAGATGCCTGCGTAAAGGTATGGTGCCGGAATCTGAAGCAACTTGACCCAAACGCGAACCAATGGAAGGTTGATCACGAGGAGCAAGAAGTTTCCGATGAACAGCGAACCAATCAGAGTCCAAACCAAAACCGGCTGGTCAACGAACAACAACGGGCCGGCCTGGATGTTGAACTGCTGGAAGGCAGCCAAGATCACAGCGGCGGTTGCCGAGGTTGGCAGACCAAGAGCTAGTAGAGGAACCAGTGCACCGGCGGCGTTTGCGTTGTTCGCAGCCTCCGGACCAGCGACACCTTCGATGGCACCCTTGCCGAATTCATCCTTGTTCTTGGCAAGGCGCTTCTCGAGCGAGTAGCTCAAGAAGGTTGGTAGCTCAGAGCCACCGGCAGGCAAGACACCGCTTGGGAAACCGATTGCGGTTCCGCGAAGCCAAGGCTTCCACGAACGCTTCCAGTCATCCTTGCTCAGCCAAGCGCCACCCTTGAATTCGTTGATCTTGGCGTGCTCGAGCTTGCCGCGGAAGGCCACATACATGGCCTCGCCGAGTGCGAATAGCGAGACGATGACGACCACGGTTTCAATGCCGTCCATAGCGTTCATCGAACCAAAGGTCAAACGCTGAGCGCCAGACTGCAAGTCGATGCCGATGAGCGAAATGCTCAAACCGATCAGAAGCGAAATCAGGCCGCGGATTGGCGACTGGCCCATGACGGCACCGACGGTTCCGAAAGCAACCACCATCAAGGCGAAGTAGTCGGCAGGTCGAAGCATCAAGCCAAGTTCGGCAATTGAAGGAGCGGCGATTGCCAGGATGCCGGTTGCGATTGCACCCGCAACGAACGAACCGATTGCTGCGGTTGCCAGGGCTGCGCCGGCACGACCAGCACGAGCCATTTTGTTGCCCTCGATGGCGGTCATAACTGAGCCAGACTCACCAGGGGTGTTCAAAAGGATCGAGGTAGTCGAACCACCGAACATGGTGCCGTAATAAATCGCGGCGAACATGATCAATGCCGACTGCGGTTCAACCGAGAAAGTGATTGGCAGCAAAAGCGAAATAGCTAGAGCAGGGCCGATTCCTGGCAGAACACCGACGAGGGTTCCAAGCAGGGTTCCGAGCAAACCGAAACCGAGGTTGGTGAGGGTCAGCGAGTTAGCGAAGCCCTCTAAAAAGTGAGTGAAATCCATTACCATTCCTCAACTTCGGCAGGGAACAAGAACTCAAAGCCGAGTGGCAACTTGAGCTGTAGGCCAGCGGTGAAGCCATAGTAGATGGCGACCGACACTGCGATTGAGATGAGGAGCAGGCGAAGCCACTTGCGCTCGCCCAGAGTCCAGGCGACCGAGAAGAACAAGAGGGTCGCCGAGATCATGAAGCCGATGATTTCCTGGAGCAAAATGAATGCGACCAAAGCACCGATTACGATGCCCAGACCCTTCCAGTTTGGCTTTGAAACCTGGGTTCCGCCTTCGATGTCTTCAGGGCTGCCGAGGTTGCCACGGAACACCGAGATGAGCTGAAGAAGCGACAACACCATCAGTGAAATCGAGATGATGAAGGGGAACACCTTTGGGCCAATGACACCGTCAACTGCGGTGGTGGCTAGGTTCAGGGTGTCCCAAAAAACGATAGCGCCAGCAACAAAGAGGAAGCTGGTGAAAACCAGCTCCCCCTTTGCTGACTGCTTTGTCTCTAGACTCACAGACCGAGCTTTCCGTATAGGCCCTTGAGGTAAGTCTCTTGTTCCTTGACGAATAGCTTGAAGTCAACGCTGTGTGCGAAGTTGTCGGTCCAAACCATGGTCTTTAGCGAGTTCTTCCAGGTCTTAGATGCGTGAAGCACATCCATGACGCGAAGCATCTTTGCGTAACCGGTTGGGGTCGTGCCGTCAGCCAACGCGATTCCGCGCCAGTTCTGAGTAACAGCCTTTACGCCCTGCTCGGTGAAGGTCTTCGCTGGGATGCCGGCAACTGGTGATGGTGAAGAAACACCAAGAACGCGCATCTTTCCTGCGTTTACGCTCTCTTTGAACTCAGCCCAACCTGAAACACCAGCAGCAACGGTTGAACCGTTTAGAACTGCTGCGGTTACCTGGCTACCGCCTGAGTACGGGATGTAGTTCATCTTGGTTAGGTCAATGTCGATTGCGTCAGCAATGCGGGCCACGGTTAGGTGGTCAGCAGAACCGAGGCTTCCGCCACCGATTGCAACAGACTTAGGGTTTGCCTTGATGTCTGCAACAAGCTCGCTTAGGTTCTTGTACTTCGAGTCAGCCTTTACGACAACAACGTTGTACTCAGCCATCATGCGAACTAGAGGAAGAGTCTGCGAAACCTTGACCGGAGCCTTGTTTGCCTGGACGCCACCGATCATTGCTGCACCGATAACCATCGACTTGCCAGCAGCGCCGTCTTCGGTGCTGATGAACTTAGCAAGAGCTGCTGAACCTGAACCACCGATAACCGGGGTGAAGGTTGGCTCTGCCTGAACTAGACCCTCGGCCTTTAGCGCCTTCGCGATTTCAACACCGAAACCGTGGTAGCCGCTGCCTAGAGCTGCACCAAGAACCATGTCCAAGCTCTTGATGGTTGGGTAAGTCGTGTATGACCAAACCTTCTGGCCCTTGTAGCCGCCAACCTTGGCAACTAGACACTTTAGGTCGCTGCCATCGATGCCGCGAGCCTTTGCGACTTCGTTGACCTTGGCGCAAGGGGTGCTGACGGTTGCGTTTGACGCCTTAACTGCAGCTGCGGATGCTGGGGTTGCGGTCACCGCAGATGCAATGAGCGCCACAGCGGTTGCTGCGATAGCGAGTTTCTTCACTTAGTCCTCCATGTAAATCAGATGAGGACTTTCCGGCGGAAAGTCCGCTCCGGTCAAAAAGGGGTAACGTCAGTCTTTAAACAGCCAACCCCTATGTCGACCAAAGACCGAGTCTCTTCCGCCAACCTTTCAAATTGGCCAGTTGCACCGGGCTTTTTAGCCGTGATGACGACGCAACTGCGATAGGAATACTCCCTCAGCGAGGTTTAGATTACTCCTGTAATTTCGCCGTTCTTCCCAGTTTTGGTCACATTTCTATAACCTCTTTACTTCGTAAACGCCTCTCTCAGGGAGGCATAATGTGTCTATGGAACCTAACGTCATTCACAACACCGCACAGCACCGCTATGAGATTTGGCTTGGCGACGAGAAGGCCGGCCACCTCGACTACTCCCTGATGCTGGGTGAGATTCACTTCGTGCACACCGAGGTAAACCCGGCGCACCAGGGCAAGAACCTTGCCGCCATCTTGACCCGCGAAGCACTTGCTGATGTGCGCGCCCAGGGGAAGAACAAGGTCGTCCCAGTTTGTTCATACACGGTTCGATACATGGAAAAGCACGTCGACACCCAGGACCTACTGAAGGACCCGATCGACGCGGCTGCGGCAGCCTGCCGACTGCCTAACGTTGCGAAGGCTAGCGAGAAGCTTGGCCTAAAGTCACCGACCGCCTAGAGGCGCGAGTCAACCCAAGCGACGAGGTCAGCGATGACCTCATCCTTGTTGGTTTCGTTGAAAACCTCGTGGCGCGCACCTTCATAAACGATTAGTTCGAGGTCGGTCAAACCTACGCGCTTGTATGAGTTCAGCAGCAGAACGTTGCCCTTTTCGCCACCGATGACATCCTCACTGCCAGCCATGAGCAGCAGCGGAAGGTCGTGCGGGAAGCGTCTGGCCGGAGTGCCCAGCAGAGCCAGGGTGTTCTGAATGCCAAAAACCTGAAGCGCGGTGTCCGGGAAGTTCAATGGGTCTTTGCGGAACTTTTCGCCAACCGAACGATCGCGACTTAGCCACTGGCCGCCACCAGATTCGATGCCGGCCTTCTTGTCGGCAGCCTCATACTTCTTATTGAATCCACCGCTCGGGAGGATGCCCGGCAAAAGCAGGGTTGAACCAGTGAGGACCGCAAGGTCATACTCGTCGGCGAACTTGTTGAGCAAGCGTTGCACAATCATCGACCCCCAGCTGTGGCCGAGCAGCACGAGCTTCGAGGTTGGGTGCTCGCCGCGGATGAGGTGGCTCAGCTGACGCACCGCGGCGAAAGTTGCCGGCATGCCGCCAGGGCCTAGGTTGCCCTGCTGCTTGATGAGGCCCTTGGCTCGCATGTTCGAACCGGTGACGC
This sequence comes from Actinomycetota bacterium, assembly GCA_039805505.1. Taxonomy (GTDB): domain Bacteria; phylum Actinomycetota; class Actinomycetes; order Actinomycetales; family Microbacteriaceae; genus Rhodoluna. The sequence continues at coordinate 16,767 of JBDLUE010000005.1, read as the reverse complement.
CGTGGCCGCGGTGGTCGTCTGCATAGACGCCGTAACCCGCCTTGTTTAGGGCTTCGGCAACGTGGTCATAGCGACGGGCGTGCTCGCCTAATCCGTGCGCGATTTGAACGATCGCTTTGGGGTTTGCAACCGGCCACTCATAGAAGGTGATTTCGACTCCGTGAGAGTCGGTCATTATGCGAACTAAAGGCAGCGTTGTCATGGCTAAAGATTAGTGCCCATCGCGAGAATCGAAACACAATAAATACCAACGCACGGTGAACTGAAGACGTCTGAAACATCCAGAAATCGAACACTTCGAGACCACCGAATGAACTGGTGTGGCGGGGCGGTAGGACCGATTTGTTTACTTTCTAAACTCGCCTTGTGAAGCTAAAAATCAGCGTTATCGGTCTTGGTTATTTGGGCGCCACCACTGCGGTTGCCTTCGCAAAATTGGGTCACGAAGTCATCGGCATCGACTCTGACTTGGCGAAGCTCGAGAGCCTCTCGGCCGGCAAAGTTCCCTTCTATGAACCAGGCCTAGACGAGGCGCTTGTCGAAGTGATCGAGAGCGGCAACCTCCGATTCAAGGTCCAGCATGATGAAGAATCTCGCGACTGCCTCATTCACCTTCTTTGCGTTGGAACCCCGCAGTCCAAGACTGGGCTAGGCGCAGACACCACATACTTGTTCAACGCGCTTGACGCGCTTGCTCCGTTCTTGAACGAAGACGCACTGGTTGCTGGCAAATCAACTGTTCCGGTTGGCACCGCCGCCGAGCTTGCTAAGCATTTGGCCGACAGAGTCGACTTCGAGCCGCATCTGGCCTGGAACCCAGAGTTCCTCCGAGAGGGCACCGCGCTGCAGGACAGCCTGCTTCCAGACCGCATTGTCATCGGCGTCAAAGAGGCCTGGGCCGAAAAGTTGCTACGCCTGCTGTATGAGCCGATCACGAACCAGGGTGTGCCTCTTCTTACCGTTGACATCCCGACCGCAGAGCTTGTGAAGGTGGCCGCCAACTCGTTCTTGGCAACCAAGATTTCGTTTATCAACGCAATGGCTGAGATTGCCGAAGTTGCCGGTGCCGACGCAGTGAAGCTTTCAGAGGCCATCGGCTTGGATGAGCGCATCGGCAATAAGTTCTTGAAGTCAGGCATCGGTTTCGGTGGCGGTTGCCTGCCGAAGGACATCCGTGGTTTCGTGGCTCGCGCCGAAGAGCTCGGCGTTGGTCACGCGGTTGGTTTCTTGAAAGAGGTAGAAGCCATCAACCTCCGTCGTCGCTCACGAGTCATTGAATTAGCTCAGGAAGAACTCGGTGACCTAACCGGTCGTCGAGTGACCATCCTGGGCGCAGCGTTCAAGCCGGAGACCGATGACATCCGTGACTCACCTGCCATGGCTGTCGCCGAGCAGTTTTGGATGGCCGGCGCAAAGGTTGTTATTCACGACCCGAAGGCGCTGGAAAATGTGCGTCGCGTTTATCCGCAGCTAGAAACCGAAGACAATCTTCACGCTTCTGTGCGCGGAGCGGAGATTGTGGTTCTCACGACGGAATGGAAGCAGTATCGCACCGTCGACCCGCTTCTTCTCGGTCAGCACGTAACGAACCGACTGATCATCGATGGACGAAATGCGTTGGATGTTGCCGCGTGGCAAGCGGCCAACTGGCAGGTTATCGCGCTCGGTCGAAACCTCGAGCGAATCCCGGCACTGGTCTAAAGCTCAATGCCAAAGACCTTGATTCGCAAGTATGTCGCGATCGGCGACTCACTTTCAGAAGGCCTTGGCGACTGGGGTTTTGAGCACGGGCGCGAGGGATGCGGATGGACGGACCGCCTTGCCGGACTCTTGGGTGAACAAGCCGTAATGTATGGACAGAATTTCGAGTATGCGAACCTAGCCATCCGTGGCAGCCGGATGCTGGAAATTCTCTCGGCGCAGCTCGAAGACGCCATCGCACTGAAGCCTGATTTGGTAACCATCATGGCCGGTTCGAACGACCTAATGAAGTCACGCAAGCACCACCCAGCGCTTCGAGCTCTGTTGCGAGGTGCCATAGAACGCCTGCTTGCAAACGGTTCGCAGGTAGTGGTGGCTAACACGATTAACCCACTGCACCTCAAGGTGTTCAGCAGACTTGCCAAGCGCGCAGAAAGCATGACGCGACTAATCGAAGAAACAGCTGCCGAGTATGACGTGCCCGTGCTTGATGTTTTCAGAATCGAGAAGTTCAATGACCTCTGTTTTTGGGCGGAAGACATGGTGCATTTTTCGGGCTACGGGCACACACGAATAGCGAACAAGGCTGCTGACCTGCTACAACTAACACACCGATTCGAAGAAGAAGAAGAGTTCGAGATGCTCGGCCCCGGCCGCAGTTTTTTCGACACAATCAGATGGGTATGGATTTATGTTTTGCCGTTTATTGGTAGACGCATTCGAGGTGCTTCGTCGGGTGACGGGCTCGAGCCCAAGTATCCACAGTGGACAAACTATTCAAATGATGAGTGGCCCCAACTGGTCTCTGCATAATCTGAATCGCTAGGCAGAGCGCTTGGTTTTGATTCGCTCTCTCAGGAGTTCGATGGGCAGCGGAAGCGAAGAGAGAATCACAAAACCTAGGATGAACGTCTCGATGTGCGCCTTCACGAACTCGATGCCGCCGAGCAGATAACCCGCGGTCATAACGCCGCCCACCCAGACCGCGCCACCGATCAAGTTCAGCTTGAAGAAGCGCTTTGGGTCAAAACTGGTCATGGCAACGAGCATCGGAATTAGGGCTCGCAACACCGGCACGAACCTTGCCAAAACGATTGCTCGTGCGCCATACCGGATGAAGAACTTCTCGGTTCGCTCCTGGGTCTTCTGGTTGAAGATCAGGCCGTCCGGCCGCTTGAATAATGCTCGACCGGTTCGTTTGCCGATCATGAAACCGACCTGCGAGCCGGCGACCGCTGCAACAAAGAGAATCAGGACCGCGAGAGGAAACGGGAAATCCGAGAGATAACTAGCGAGGCTTAACCCCAGGATGAAAAGCAGGGAGTCGCCAGGCAAAAATGAACCCAAAATTGTTGCTGTCTCAAAGAAGATGATGGCCGCAGCACCGATAACAGCCAAACTGCCTAGGTTGTCGATGATGGTTTGAGCGTCGAAAGGATTCACGCCTTCTTAGCCTTTTGATCAGAGATTGCCACGCGATAGTGCTCGAGCAACTTGTCATTGTTTCGCGCCCAAGTGCGCTCCATCACTGACTCACGCGCCTGACGGGCGATTCGCTTTCGCAACTTTGGCTCGCCAAGGAGGTGCAACAAACTCTCACGGTAAGGTCTGGCAGATTCTGGGTTCACAAGCAGGCCGGTGACGCCATGTTCGATCAGGTGCACGGGCCCGCCACGAGCCGGTGCAATAACTGCAAGCTCACTCGCTTGAGCCTCTTGGATGGTCTGGCCGAAGGTCTCCTCGGTTCCGAAGTGGACGAAGACATCCAGGGTCGCATAGGCGTTCGCTAAGGCTTCACCCTCGAGGCGACCGGTGAAGGTCACTGGCCGTCCGCGAAACTTCTCTTCGAGAGAGGCTCGCTCAGGGCCGTCGCCAACGATTAGGAACTCAACACCCTGAACCCCAAAGAGCTCTGACATTCGCGACACCTGCTTCTCGGCAGCTAATCGGCCAACGAAACCGACCAGAAGATTGCCGGGGCGAACATACTTGGCGCGCAAAGTTTGAACCTCGAGGGTTTGTTTACGGTCAGGGCGGTAGGCGTTGAGGTCGATTCCGCGACCCCAGACACCAACCTTTCCGGCGTTCAAGGCGCTCAGGTTTGCTGCAGTCTCGGGGGTCGGCGCGAGAGTGATCGAAGCCTGTCGGTGAATGCTCGCAACGAACTCGTCAACCGCTGGCTTGAGGAGTTCAAGGTTGTATCGCTGCAGGTAGCCAGAGATGTCGGTCTGATAAATCGCGATGGCCGGAATGTCGAGACTCTTGGCGACTCGCAGCGCCTGCCGACCAAGTGCGAAGGGTGCCGCCACATGGATGACGTCTGGCTGGAACTCGCGGAAAATTCGGCGCATAGCCATCAGAGGCAAAGCCACGGGAAACTGCTTGAGGTGGAAGTGCTTCGTTTTGATGACTTTGAAACCGAGGTACTCGGAGACCGGAGAGGTCGGGGCGATAATCAGGGCTTCGTGCCCCTGTTCGTGCAGCGTCTCAAGCACACGCAACACAGAGTTGGTGACCCCGTTGAGGGAAGGCAAAAAAGACTCGGTGACAATCACAACGCGCTTTTTCATGTGTTCAGATTAAGAAATCTTGGTTAGCGTTTCCTAAACCGACTCGAACTACTTGGCAAACAGATTTACGAACCCGTTTGTCGCCGCCAACTGACCATCGGCATAAACGAAAAGTGCCTCAATGTCGTCGACCCTATTGAGGTGTTCGATGGCTCGCTCGCCTTCGGCAAAGGCTGCCGTAGCCCAGACATCTGCGGTCACTAGGTCACGTGCAATCACGCTGACCTGGATGAAGTCACCTGCCGGTTGACGCCCACCAGCCTTTGGATTCCAGATGTGCGCGCCGCGCTCGGCAGAACCACTTGTGGCCATCGCCCGGAACGGAGTTCGGTGGAGGTCAACCACGGTTAAAACCCCAGCGTCATCGGCCGCAATCGAAACCGGCTTGCTGATGCCCATGCGCCAATCGATTGCCTCGGTCACGCCATCGGCAATCATCACGTCGCCACCGGCATTGAGTGTGAAGTCGGTGATGCCCTGCTCAAGCACATACTCGGCCGCGCGTTTTGCCGCCCAAGTTTTCACTAGCCCGGATGGGTCAAAGGTGTGCTCGGCGGTGAATGCGCTGAACCAGCCATCCGTGGTTTTTTCCCAGGCCTCACAGGCCTGCCAAATCTCGTCGACCACCGGCGGGCACTCGGCAACCGAGGTCTCTCCTCGGGCCAAACGCGACAAGGGAGACTCTGGTTTGTAAAGGCTGAAGATCAGGTCGGCCTCGTGCAAAATCGCGCAGGCCTGGTTGAGGATGATCGAGGTGTCGCTGTCACTGAGCGAACTGCGGCCATGGAAACTGAAGCCGGTGCCCATCGCAAGTTCGATGTGCTCGAACGGTTTTGGCTCGTGCTGCCCATGGATCGTGTTCATTAGCCCAACTTCGAAATCGCGTTGTCGAGCGCTTTCTTGAAAGCGTCAACCGTGTAGGTTGCCCCGCCGAGATTGCCGAAGTTAGAACCCTGAGCCTTGATGGCCTCTTCAACCAAAATCGGATAGGCCTGCTGGCGACCATCCGTGGCTGTCGAACCACCGATCTCAATCGTCGACAACTTGCCGGCGCTCTTGGTCACGGTCAGCTCGACGTATCCGTATTCGTATGGAATCTGATCGCTGGTAACGGTTTTGTCTGGCTCAACAGCAGAGCCCGAAACGGTGCTCGAGGTAGTTGGCGGGTTCAGAATCGCGTTCACGCCGATGCCGCCAGCAACGCTAGCGATGCCAAGGACCGCGGCCCCGAGCTTCCAGTTAGAACTTGGCAAGGGCAGACTCCAATGACTGTTTGAAAGCGTCGACCGTGAAGGTTGCGCCGCTGAGGTTTCCGAAGCTGGTTCCGTTTGCCTGAATCGCCAAATCAATCATGTATGGGAAGGCAGCTTGACGCCCGCTAGTTGCACCTTCTTGAAGCATGTTCACCGCAGTGATCTTGCCGCCCGACTTGGTGACCGAAACCTGAACAATGCCGTATTGGTAGCGAACGGCACTGCCGTCGTGAGTCGTGCCGGAAGCATTAGGAGCCGGGTTTGAGGCAGGTGCCGACGACGTAGTCTGTGGTGTCGAGACCGGCGCCGGTGCTGAGGTCTTGCCCGGGGTCGAAGGTGAGACTGGCGTTGCTGCCGAGGTTGCCGCAGGAGCAGGTGATGTGGTCGCAGTTTCGACCGGGGTCGAACCCAAAGTTGAACCCGAAGTCGCGCCCGAGGTTTGGTCAATCACGGGTGCCGATGCCGAGAACCCGTTAGACATTTCGGCAGCCAAACCCACTTGATAACCCGCCGCAACAACACCCATCGAGACGATGCTGACAAAAGCTTTTGTTCCGTTTCTCACCAGGCAAACTCCTCTGCGTGAACTTGATGCGCGGGCACTCCAGCGCGCAGCGCGCACTTTTCGACGGCGTGGGTCCAACCGGTTGGCCCGCAAATGTAGACGTCCGAGTCGACGATCGCGGGAGCGATTTCGGTCAAGCGATCGCGGTCTGGCCGGTTGGTGCCGTCGGCGTTCATCCAGGATGAGTTGTTCGCGCGCGGGCCATCCATGACTTCAAGCTTGTAGCTGCGCTGGGCGCACAGTTGGCGCACTTCGTCGAGCAGGGCGGCGTCATCCTTGTTGCGAACGCGGTAGATCACCGTGACGTCACCAGGCTTAGCCGTGAGCGACTCGGCCAACGCACGAATCGGTGGGATGCCGATGCCCGAGGCAACCAGCACCACCTTTTCTTTGATGCGACGGTCCTCGGTGAACACGCCATACGGGCCCTCGAGAAGAACCTTGGTGCCCGGTTTGATCTGTTGAAGGGCTGCGGTGTCATCGCCTCGCTTGCCGATGGTGAATCGAACGAAGCGGTCGTTTGGTGCTGCCGAAATCGAGAATGGGTGAGGGCGCCACCAGGCAGTCGCGGTCATGACGCGCAACATGTAAAACTGACCGGCATGCCCGCCGAGCTTGGCGACATTTTTGCCCTCGAGATAGATCGAGACGCTATCGCTTGACTCCGGGCTAACCGCGGCGACGCGGAGGCCGAGCTTCCAGCCTCGAATCATCGGAGCCAGCACGCGATACCAAACCAAGTTGAATAGCACGAAGAAATAGAGGCTCACCCAGAACACGGTTTGAACCGGCTTGCCATGGATGTCGCTGCCGCTTGAAAACTGGTGCGGCACTGCTGCCAAAACAGCGATGTATGAGGCGATGTGAACGATGTACCAAGCCTCATAGCTCATGCGACGACGAGCAAAAGTTAGCGAGGTGCCAACGACCGCAATCATTAGGAATGCGCCGATGATCGCCGACCACATGTCGGGCACGTTGATAAAGAGGCTGACGAGTTCTTCGATCGGGTTGACCCCGGCCGTGATTGAGAAGCTAATCACCGAAGCTGAGAAGTGCGCGACCACGAGATAGAGCACAGGCTTGCCGAGCTTCTTGTGAGCCTGGGTTGCGCGGTCGTGCCCGTAGAACTTGTCAATCCAAGGGACTCGGGCAATCAGCAGCATGTGAATCAGAAGCAGGTCGGTGCCAACCAGTGCGGTCAGGCGGCTCAGTGCGTTCAAAGCCGAAGGGAAATCGGTGACGCTCTTCAGGCCACCGTCAACCAAAAACATGACGGTCACTGCGAGCACGGATGCCCAAGCAAGGGCTTCGATTACGTCCTGGGCTCGCTTTAGTTTCAGGTATTTCTTGTAGCCCAAACGGACCCTGCCCGCTGGCTTAGAGAAAGTGACCTGAGTTGTCATGCCTTCAGTCTTGCGAACCTATCTGGGTGTTGTCTGTGAGCGGTCTGAATGTCAGCGGTTAACCTCACCAGGTGCTTGGAGCTGGTTCTTTGCCTTTTGGCAGAGCCGAGGAGGCCGCCCACTGCTTGACCCACTCAGGCAAAACCGGAATCTCGCCGTGCCAGTCGCCACCCTTTTCGATGACTTCTGCCGGGGTAAGAATGCCGCGAGTCTTCTTGAGGAAGCGAACGCGAACGATGCCCTGGGTGTAAATCTCGCCGTCGACGACCATGCGCTGGTCGAAGTAGAAGGCCTGGTCATCCCAGCCAATCACCTTCGATTCCATGTCGAACTTTTGCCAAGGCATCAGCGACTTGCGGAAGGTAATGGTTTCGGCAACCACCACGGGATACCAGCCCAGTTTGCTCCAGTGCTGCCAGGCGCCGGAACGCAAGGCTAGGTCGAGTCGGCTCAAGTCGAACAGCGCCAAAAACTTGCCGTTGTTCATGTGCATAAAGATGTCTAGATCGCTCGGCCAAACTCGAAAGCCGCGCTTGCCAACCTGTGACCAGTCGAGCTTCGAACGAAAGCGCCAGGTGACCAGGGCATAGGCAACCCTGAACCAGAGATTCATCGACTTACCAAATCTTGACGCGAAGCTCTGGGTCAAGCCAAAGCTTGTCACCAGGCTTCACATCGAAGGCCTCATAGAAGGCGTCGACGTTGCGCACGATCTGGTTGCAACGGAACTCGGGTGGTGAGTGTGGGTCGGTTGCCAAACGCTGAATGACCATCTCGTCGCGGCCCTTGGTGCGCCAAGCCTGAGCCCAGCTCATGAACAAACGCTGGCGGCCGGTTAACCCGTCGATTACGACATCCTCGCGGTCACCGAGCATCATCTCGTATGCCTTGAACGCAATGCCGAGGCCGCCGAGGTCACCGATGTTTTCACCGATGGTGAGCTCACCGTTGACCTTGTGCTCGTCAGAAAGCTGGGATGGCGAAAGCTCGTTGTACTGTCCGATTAGCGCGCCGGTTAGGTTCTCGAATGCCTCGCGGTCTGCATCAGACCACCAAGACTCGAGCTTGCCGTCGCCGTCATACTTGCTGCCCTGGTCGTCGAAGCCGTGGCCGATTTCGTGACCAATCACTCCACCGATGGCACCGAAGTTCACAGCGTCGTCGGTTGAGAGTGAGAAGAACGGAGGCTGCAGGATTGCCGCCGGGAAGACGATTTCGTTGAAGCCAGGGTTGTAATAGGCATTCACGGTCTGTGGGGTCATGAACCACTCGTCGCGGTCAATCGGGCTGCCGATCTTGGCGAGCTCCTTGGCCGCACCCCAGGCCGAAACTCGTCGAACATTGCCAACCAGGTCATCGCGACGAATCTCGATTGAGCTGTAGTCCTTCCACTTGACCGGGAATCCGATCTTCGGCGTGAACTTGTCGAGCTTGGTGAGCGCCTTGACCTTGGTCTCATCGGTCATCCACTCGAGGTTTTTGATGCTGTCGCGGTAGGCCTCGATTAGGTAGCCGACCAACTCATCCATGCGAGTTTTGGCATCTGCTGGGAAGTACTTGTCGACATAGATCTTGCCGATTGCCTCACCGAGTGAGCCCTCGACTAGCGAGACGGCACGCTTCCAACGGGCACGGTTCATCGGTGCGCCGGTCAACTTGGTGCCATAGAAGTCGAAGCGCTCGTTGACGAAGTCGTCGCTCAACAGGGTCGCGGTCGAGCGGATTACCTGCCAAGCCAACCAAAGCTTGATGGCCTCTAGGTGGTCGTTGTTCCAGAGAGCAGCCAGGCCCTCGAAGAAGCTCGGCATGCAGACGTTCAGCTCTTCCAAAACCTTGGCATCGAACTTGGCTGCGGTGAGCCAGATGTTCCAGTCGAAGGTCGGGGTCAGTGCGTCGAGGTGCGCGCGTGAGGTGAGGTTATAGGTCTTCTCGGCGTCGCGGGTGGCAACGTTGTCCCAGTGGATCTTGGCAAGCTCGGTCTCGAAGTGCATGATCTTGCGAGCGCCGGTCATCGCCTCATCGGCATCCCAGCCGGCAAAAGTCAACATCTGAGCGATGTGAGGCACGTATGCGTCGCGGATCTCGGCGTGCTTTTCTTCGCGGTAGTAAGCCTCGTCTGGCAGGCCCAAACCACCCTGCGCCATGTTGACGATATAGCGGTCAGGGTTGCCCTCATCGTTGTCGACCCAGATGCCGAATAGGCCAGAGAGCCCTAGGTTCTCGTATTCACCGAGCAACTTGGTGGCGTCGTCAATCTGACGCACCTGCTCGATCAGCTTTAGGTCGGCGGAGATTGGTGCGGCACCGAGTTCGTTGGCGCGCTCTTCATCCAAGAAGGAGGCATAGAGGTCACCAATCTGCTGGCTCACACCTGGCAGCGGGTTGGCGGCGGCTTCTTCGAGCACCTCGCGCACCGCGGCCTCAGAGTCATCGGCGAGCATCGCGAATGCGCCGTAGATGGCCTTGTCTTCAGGGATTTCCACCTCGGCGAACCACTTGCCGTTCACGTGTCGGAACAGGTCATCCTGTGGGCGGATTGATGGGTTGAGATCGTTGGCGTCAATGCCTGGTTTCATGCTCATTCCTTTATCCTAAATCGCCCCGCTGACATAAATGGGTGCGGGTTTACAATGGGATTGTGGATCTACAAAAAATCATCTTGTATTACGGCTTTGCCCCAGTGGCAGACCCAGTTGCCCTAAAGCTTTGGCAGAAGACTCTTTGCGAGTCGCTCGGCCTGAAGGGTCGCATCATCGTTTCTGAACACGGCATCAACGGCACCCTTGGCGGCGACATGATGGCGCTGAAGAAGTATGTGCGCCAGACCCGTGAATACCCGGGCTTCGGCAAGATCGATTTCAAGTGGTCAGATGGCACCGGCAACGACTTCCCTCGCCTGTCGGTCAAGAACCGCCCTGAACTGGTGGCTTTCAAGGCCCCGGATGAAGTTAAGGTCGACAAGTCTGGCGTCACCAATGGAGGCAAGCACCTAAAGCCTGCGCAGGTCAACAAGCTGGTTGAAGAGCGCGGCGACGACGTGGTCTTCTTCGATGGCCGCAACGCCTTCGAGGCAAAGATCGGCAAGTTCAAAAACGCCATCGTGCCTGACGTTGAAACCTCACACGACTTTATTGCCGAGCTCGAATCGGGCAAGTATGACCACATCAAAGACAAGCCGATCGTCACTTATTGCACCGGCGGAATCCGTTGCGAGATTCTTTCTGCAGTGATGATCAAGCGCGGCTTTAAAGAGGTTTACCAAATCGACGGCGGCATCGTTCGCTATGGCGAAACCTTCAAGGACAAGGGTCTTTGGGAAGGCTCGCTGTACATCTTTGACGACCGCATGGTTCAAGACTTCAGCGACGAAGCGAAGGTCATCGGCGAGTGCGAAAACTGTGGCGGCGGAACCAACTCGTTCCGCAACTGCGCAAACGTTGGCTGCAAAGATCTCGTGTTGCTCTGCGACATCTGTTACGCAGACCCAACACACTCTGAGCACAAGCCAACCCACACCCGTGGCAAGCGTCACGCCGAGCAAGTTGGCTAGCGCGACACGGGTCGCTTCGATCGCTGGGGTAAACCCCTTTTTTAGACCGGTCTAATGTCTGGTCTTGGTTTTATAGAACCTATGACTAGTTCAAACACACTTAAGAAAATCGTCGCTATCGGCGCAGCTATGCTGCTTGCCGTTGGCGGATCACTAACTGCTGCGTCGCCTGCGCAGGCGACCGGCCTAACGCTCACTTCTGCCCCAACATTCACCCCCGCAACGGCGGTGTCGACCGAAACTTCGATGAGCGCGAGCTACGGTTCCTGGGCAAACGCGCCTCTAGGCACTGGTGGCGGTTCGGAATTTTGGCGCATTTGCGATTCGGACCCAAGCTTGCTTTCTGCAGTTGACGGCACCGATGTGCCTGTAAACCTGAACTGCCAGATTGTGTTCACTAGCTATTCCAACAACAGCGAATTCACTGGCACCGGTCTGACGCTAAGCGCAGTATCAGCACTGGGTACGTCTTCGAACACTGTGTCCACAAGCAGCCTTGTCGGCAAATACATCGCACGCATTTCGATCGTAAAGCTCTACCAGTCGCCTTACACCCTTTATGGCTGGGCATTCTCATCAGCCAAGTTGATTCAAACTCCGCCGACCATGACTGGCCCTTCGGGCAACGTAAATGGCAGCGTGGGTGTCGCCATGAGCATGGGCACTTACGTAACAACAGGCCTCACCTCACCAGTTGTTTATTCATATGCGGTAGCTGGCGGCCAGTCTCTGCCAGCTGGTGTCACGTTCGACACGACTACCGGTCAAATCACCGGCACGCCTACCGCTTCAGCGAGCAACCTAAGTGTGACCGTGACCGCAACGGGCGCTAATGGGCTAAGCAAGTCCTCTGTCTTCAACTACACCGTAACTGGAGGCAGCGGTGGCGGTGGCGGTGGCAGCACCTACACCATGATCACCGCACCGTCATACTCGATCACAAACGGGGTCGCTACTGCGGACGTAGGAACCTGGAGCGGGGGAACCCCTACTTTATGGTGGATCCTTTGCGATAACCCTCGCCCTACACCTGTAACTTCATCGCCTACATCTGACTGCTTTCCTATGGCTCTGACTCAAAACGGTGCTGAAGAGCGCAGCACAACTGTGACTCTTAGCACCAACGTATGGAAGGGATTCTCTGGTTCCTACACTCAAGTTGCGCTTGCGAGTCAGTACTTTGCTCTTTATGTAAGCAACGGAGGGTCTCGCTACATCACTGCAAGTTCAGCGGGTCCTGCGCCTTCAGTGGCAGCGTCCGCGCCGCTTCGCGCAGTCGATGCACTTCGCACCTTGAAGCAAGTCCCTGCTGCAGTCCAGCCTCTTGTTCCTGCTTTCATCGCATTGAACAAGCCAATGGCTTCGCTTGGCGGCAAGGTTGCACTTTCAGCTGGTGACTTCACCGGTCTGGTCTCTGCAAAAATCGCAGGCAAGTCACTGGACTTCATCCTTGGAAACACCGGCAAGATCACGATGACCGTTCCTCAGGGCGAGGCTGGCAAAACCGCTGACCTACACCTGACCTTCAACACCGGTTCGATCATCCTGCAGGACGCCATCAAGTATGTTGCTCCGCTAGACATCGCAAAGGTTGGTGTTCGTCCGATTTCTATCGCCGCTGGCGCCAAGAAGATCACCGACGGTGTTGCAGACCAGATTCGTCAGGCTGCATTCGCAAACCTCAAGAACGACACCATTCAGTGCATCGCCTATTCAGCAAACAACTCTTCAGCAGCAACCGCAGCTGCTAAGTTGACCGCAGTTCAGGCTTGTGCTGTTGCCGTCAAGGCAAACCCTGACCTAAAGGTCGCTGACGTTGCAGTCATCGTAGACAAGCTAAAGGCCCGCACCCAGGGTGTTGGCATCAAGGTCTACAAGGCTGACAACTAAGCATTAACGCAAAGAAAACTCCCTCCCGGTGAATCAATCCGAGAGGGAGTTTTCTTTTATTTGGTGTCTAACCCAAGGAGAGAGAAGTTAGACGGTTGGTGCGGTTGGAGCAGCTGTTGGGGTCCAGCCGGCTCCGCCCTTAGGTCCGTGACCGTGGCCACCCTTACCTTTGCCGCCCTTGCCTGGCTTTTCGCCGGCTGGTGGGGTTGGGCGAGTGACGTTTGCGTCATAGGTTGCAGTCAAGGCAGACGATGAAGTTGCGGTTGCAACACCCGCGGCGTCAACCACGATAGTGACAATGTCAGCAGTTGCATCGGTGCTCGACGTGTAAACAGCTAGCTTGTAGGTGCCAGCGGTCTTTGGCGACTTGAACTCTAGGTTTCCGGTGACGGTTCCAGCAGTCAAGGCAGTTGCCTCGAAGTGAACTGGACGTCCACCGGTGGTTGGCTGCGCACTGTGCTCAGCGACCTCAACATCAGTAACGGTAGTCGGCACTCCGGTGATGGTTGCTGCGAGGGTTGACTTTGCAGCCTGAGCTTTCGAGCCCTGCTTGAACTTGCCGCGAACATCGCTTGCATCCTTTGATGCCGAGGTCGATGACGAGGTGCCCTTCTGGTGCGCGAATGATGGAGCCGCGAAAGCGGTGCCTGCTAGAACGAATGCGCCAGCCGCGATAGCGGTTAGCTTTAGTGCCTTCTTTTCCATGGTGTTTCCTTTCGTTGGATTGCGGATCCAGAAATGAATCTATGGAAGTTGAAAACTCGAAGTGGCGAAATTCAGGATGCTGTGAGGGTCTTACCAGCCTTCTCTCAGTTTTAGTTAAAGGCGAGAAACCGAGTGGGCGATGCGCAGGTTGAGTGATTCTAGCTCGGCCAGGACAGCGGTGGCACCCCAAACTTTGTTGCGTTGGCGGTTGGTCAGCTCGTGCAAAACACCTGCGCGCTCAAGTGCATCCATGGCCTCGTAAATGCTTTGTGAACTTGCCCCGAGCAACCGCTCAGCCTGTTCTGCCGACAACACCGGATGGGTTACCAGCAGATTGATGATTCGTTCAGCAGCGCTGCCGGCACGAGGTCGGGCCGCGGCGAGCCAAGCTGTTGGCATCGTTTCAATGTTGATGGCCGAGACCAAAGCCTCGCGACCACTGACCTGGGCAGCGAGTGCCAGGTTCAAAATCAGGTCATCGATCTGGCCGGCCCGGTAGTCAATCAAAGTTTTGAAGTAGCGCTTCTGATTCGCAACCAACGCAGACGCGACTGGCGTGAGCACCCGGCGACTGACACCGCGGCGTCTAAACACGGCGTTGATCACCGCGCGCCCTATGCGGCCGTTGCCATCCGTGAAAGGGTGGATCGACTCAAACTGAGCGTGACCGATTGCCGCTTGGGCAACCGCAGGAATGTCGTCGCGATTCAAGAAGGCGATCAGGTCATCCATGTATGTTTCGACGAGTTCTGGCGGTGGCGGGATGTAGTCGGCTAGGTAGGGCGAATAGTTGCTGCCACCCACCCAGTTCTGCACATCGCGGAACTTGCCGGCGAAGCGTGCTTCGATTTCATCTTGAGCCAAAAGCGTGTGGTGCGCTTCAAGAATTGATTCGCGGGTGAACCGACCCGAGGTGCCTACCGACTCGATCATTTTGGCAATGGCGTCGGCCCCGGCGGCCATCAGCGTTGCACTTTGATTTGCTTTTGACCCGGCGATTGCACGAGCGAAGTCTTCGGTGGATGCCTCGATCGATTCGATCTTGGATGATGCAATCGAGTCAGTTCGAATCAGAAAGGTGGCCATCGTGTTGAGCGATGCCGCTGAACCCGAGTCGACCTCGCGCAGATCAGCCACCGCGGTTTCAAGTGGTGAGATCAAGTTTGGGTTGGCTTGATAGATCAAATCGGCAATCAGCGGAGGGATCGAGACTTCTATTTCACTCAACGTGCGGTCGTGCTTCGAACCGCCTCGATTTATCTGTCGATAGCCCCTCGTCTCTGTGGTGTGAGCCGGCCAAATTGTCACAGCCGCCTCCTAACCTTGAATAACTCGACGCTCATTCTGACTTATTGCTTTAACCCAGAATAAGACCAGCCTCATACGTCTTGTCAAGAGGTGTCGATAAACTAAGGCAGGGCAACAGGAAAAGGACAAATTGGGCTTTTTAGAGAACTTCGAGAAGGGCTTGGAGCGCATCGTCAACGGCGCGTTCAGCAAGACCTTCAAATCTGAAATTCAGCCTGTCGAAATCGCTGCTGCCATCCGTGCCGAAATGGACTCAAAGGCCAGCATTCTTAGCCGCGACCGCATCTTGGCACCAAACACTTTTAGCGTTAGTTTGGCCACCCCCGACTTCAAGCGCATGGCAACTCTTGGCGAATCGCTGATCACCGAGCTGACCGAACTGACCACCCGTCACGCTGTGAAGCAGGGTTTCCAGTTTGGTGCCGCACTGGCCATCAAATTGATCGAAGACCAGACGCTAAACATGGGTCAGGTGACCATCCGGTCAACCAGCCAAAACACCAAGGTCGAGTGGATGCCGACCCTCGATGTTGCCGGCAAGCGCTTCTTGCTGAACAAGGCACACACCTCGGTTGGTCGCGACGCCAGCGCCGACATTCAGATCGACGACAACGGCCTCAGCCGCAAACACTTTGAAATCGTCTGGGATGGCAAAAACGCCGCGGTTCGCGACCTGCGCAGCACTAACGGCACCAGCGTCAATGGCAAGAAGATTGATGAAGTTGCAATCGCCGATAACACCTTGATTCAGGCCGGTCGCAGCGACTTCACCTTCCGAGTGATTGCGAGAACCATCAGTGAGTGAGTTAGCGCTTTTCATCGTCCGGCTCGGGTTCGTTGCGGTTCTGTGGATCTTCGTCTTCAGCATCATCTCGGTCATCCGAGCCGATCTGTTCGGCCAAAAAGTCGTTAGCCGCGTCGCTGCCGCCAACGCCCCTGAGGTCGTCTCAGCGCCGGTTGGCAACACCGCGCCTTTCGCTGGTTCGCCGACTCTAGTTAGCGAACCAACCGGAAGCACCGCAACCAAACTTGTGATTATCGAGGGCGAGAAGACCGGCCAGATGGTTCGCCTCGAACGCCGAGAAATCACCCTGGGTCGCAGCCCGGATTCAGACCTGATTGTTGACGACGAGTATGCCTCGACCCACCACGCAAAGCTGATCTTGATCAACAACGACTGGCTGATTCAAGACCTGAACTCAACCAACGGAACATACTTGGATGGCAGCCGCGTTGGCACTCCAGCGGTGGTCAAGTTGAACACACCGGTTCGAGTTGGCAAGACCGTCTTCGAGCTTCGAAGCTAGCCAAGAAATGGCAATCAAAACCATCAGCTATGCGGCCTCCGATATCGGTCGCGTGCGTTCGAGCAACCAAGACTCTGGCTACGCCGGTTTCAACTTGTTCTTCGTTGCCGATGGCATGGGTGGTCACGCAGGTGGCGACATCGCATCGGCGCTGGTTGCCCAGCGCGTAGCCCTGGCTGACGCCGTTTACGAAAACGCCGAACAGGCTGGCGAGATTCTCAAAGAGACCATTTGGCAGGCAAACCACGTTTTGCGCGATGCCTGCAAGGAACACCCTGAACTTTCAGGCATGGGCACAACCTTCTCTGGAATGGTCATCGTCGGCGATAAAGCCACGATTGCCCATATCGGTGACTCACGCATTTATCGTGCCCGCGATGGTGAAGTGAAGCAGATCACCGCCGATCACACCTTCGTTCAGCGCCTCGTCGACACCGGCCGAATCACCGCAGAAGAAGCCTTGGTCCACCCGCGTCGCAGCGTGCTGATGCGAGTGCTCGGCGACATGGAAG
>JBDLUE010000004.1:0-24929 GCA_039805505.1 Actinomycetota bacterium | reverse complement strand
CCGAAAGGAACCGCCGGCTTTGCTCGGTCCGCGGTCAGAGGCATAAGACGCTTGCCCTCACCCCCGGCGAGAACCATTCCAAAAACGCGTAAAGCACTCATGTTTCAAATGTTATTCGGCAATTGTGACCGCGGAGTAACATAACCACATGAGAATCGACCTGATCAGCAAGGAATACCCACCTGCCATTTACGGTGGAGCGGGCGTACATGTCGCAGAACTAGTGAGAGTTCTGCGTCGACAGATAGATGTTCAGGTTCGCTGCTTCGGCGAAGAACGTAATGAAAAAGATACATTCGCTTATCGTCACACCAGCGAGTTTGACGGCGCGAATGGTGCGTTGCAGACCATGGCCGTCGACCTAGGCATGGTTTCCGACATCGCGGGCGCCGATTTAGTTCACTCACACACCTGGTACGCCAACTTCGCCGGCCAGGTCGCAGGGAGCCTCCACGGAATCCCGCATCTAATCACCGCGCACAGCCTTGAGCCGTTGCGCCCCTGGAAAGAGCAGCAACTCGGCGGGGGATACCGCCTTTCATCCTGGGTTGAGCGAACCGCCTACGAGGGTGCTACCGGAATCATCGCCGTGTCAGATGGCATGCGTAAGGACATTCTCCGCGCCTACCCACAGTTAGACCCGAATAAGGTCACTGTGGTTCACAACGGAATTGACTTGGATGCCTTCCAGGCTGCCGATAACCCAGATTTGGTTCGTGCCAACGGAATCGACCCTGACCAACGCAGCGTGGTCTTTGTTGGCCGCATCACGATGCAGAAGGGGCTTCCTTACCTAATCAAGGCCGCTCGCGAACTTCCGAATGACGTTCAGCTTGTGCTGTGTGCAGGAGCCCCAGACACGCCTGAGATTTTGGCCGAGGTAACCGAGCTGGTGAACGAACTGCGAAAGCACCGAGACAACGTCGTGTGGGTCGAAAAGCACGTTAACCGAGCTGAGCTAATCGCCATTTTGTCAGCAGCTACTGTGTTTGCGTGCCCTTCGATCTATGAACCACTCGGCATCGTGAACCTTGAGGCTATGGCCTGTGGCACGCCTGTGGTCGCTACCGCAACCGGAGGCATCCCTGAGGTTGTCGCTCATGGCCAGACCGGATTGCTGGTCGAGATTGAGCAGCTTCAGGACGGAAGCGGTAAGCCCCTGGACGAAGCCAAGTTTGTGGCAGATTTTGCCGGAGCTCTAAATGAAATGCTTGCCCACCCTAAGTTGGCCGAATTTGGTGCCGCTGGGCGCAAGCGAGTTGAAGAACACTTCAGCTGGGACAGTATTGCCGAACAAACTATTGGTGTCTATCAGAGAGCCATCGCCGGAAACCTCTAGGCTAAAACTATGTCCCGCGTTATTGATCTAAACAATGTCACTGTGGTGCGCGATCAGCGCCCAATTCTCAACAATGTCGACTGGCAGGTTGAGTCTGATCAGCGTTGGGTTATTGTTGGCCCGAACGGCGCCGGCAAGACCACTTTGCTTCGCGTAGCGGGCGCTCAGATCCACCCATCAAGTGGTCAAGCGACAATTCTCGATGAGCGCATGGGGCAGATTAATGTCTTCGAACTGCGCACTCGCATTGGCTTTGCATCAAGTGCACTTGCTTCGCACATCCCAAATTCAGAGACCGTGCTAAATGCGGTTATGACCGCCAGCTACGCCGTTACCGGACGCTGGAACGAAAAGTACGACGACATCGATGAGCGTCGTGCTCGTCGCGTTTTGAACGAATGGGCTCTCGATAACTTCGCTGACCGCTCGTTTGGAACCCTGAGCGACGGAGAGCGCAAGCGCACCCAGATCGCGCGTGCGGTTATGCCGGACCCAGAGCTTTTGCTTTTGGACGAGCCGGTTGCCAGCCTCGACCTTGCTGCTCGCGAGCAGACCATCAGCATCATTGGCCAGTACGCCTCAGCTCCAACCGCGCCGGCCATGGTTATGGTTACCCACCACCTGGAGGAGATCCCAGCCGGGTTCACGCACGCACTCATTCTTCGCGACGGTCAGGTCTACGCCGCCGGCGAGATCGGTCACACATTGACGTCACTCAAGATTTCCGAAGCATTCGGCTTTAACGTCGAGGTTGACTACTCGGATGGGCGTTACCGCGCCCGCGCAAAACACTAGGCACTGGCCACTGGGCACTAAAAAAGTTCAGCCTTAGTGCTTTCCCTGGCACTTTGCTTCTGTTATGCTTGACCCTTGTTGCTAATGAAGCAACCACCCCAAAGTTTTTAAAGAAATCCGTTAGAACAACTAGGAAGTTACCCATGAAGGCAGACATTCACCCAAAGTACGAGACCGTTGTATTCCGCGACTTGGCCTCGGGTGTAGCGTTCCTTACTCGCTCAACCGTGTCAAGCAGCAAGACCATTGAGTGGGAAGACGGCAACAGCTACCCAGTTTTCGACGTTGAAATCTCTTCAGCATCACACCCGTTCTACACCGGTAAGCAGCGCATCATGGACACCGCAGGTCGTGTCGAGCGCTTCAACGCCCGTTACAAGGGTTTCGGCGCGTAATAGCCCAAACAAGCTTCGGTATCTAATACATACCGCGGGACCAGGGATGTCCACACATCCTCAGGTTGAGATAGAAAAACCTCGCTTCGGCGAGGTTTTTCTTTTAACCAAATGTCTGGTTGTGCTTGGCACAGAGATCTAGAGTTTTAGCGGCCAACCGCGTTTGCTCGTGAAATTCGGGTTGTTCTTGCGCATGAAGGTTTCGAAGTCTGCGTCGAGGTATTCGCTCCAACCAACCTGAAGATCATGTAGCTCAGCAGCGGTGGACGGAAGTTCAGCGGCCCAGCGACGGGCGATGGCCTGTGCAACACGTCCGGCAGCAACCGCATCTGCGGTTGCGTTATGAGCATCATCGAGGCTGACGTTGTAAAACTCGGCTGCGTTTTCTAGGCGACGCTTGCCCCTACGGAACTTGTCTTTGAACTTGTCGATCACAAGCGGGTCGATGATAGGTCCAGGGTCAGCAAGGGGAGTGAGACCATGGCGTAGCGCCTCGAAGTGCAAGATAGTGAAGTCGTATGGTGCGTTGTAGGCCACTACTGGCAAACCGCGCTCGAAGAAGCCACGCAGAGTTTCAAGCAGCTCAGAAACAACCTCTGCTGCCGGACGGCCATCCCTGCGAGCTATCTCAGTGGTGACACCGTGTACGTCGCTCGCCTGGGTTGGAATCTCGATTACTGGGTCGGCTAGCCACTCGACATCCTTGCCAATAATTTGACCGGCGGCGTCAAGTTCAACCGCGCAGGCGGTGACGATTCGAGCATCCGTGAGATCTAAACCCGTGGTTTCGAGGTCAAAGACCGCGATGTTTTGTGCCCAGGCCGGCAGATCAGGGGCGAAGTCGAAGGACAGCTGTTGTTCGGTCATAACTAAAGGCTATTGACTACTAGCGACAAAGACCCGCACCACGAGCAACTTCAAGGGCTGCTTTCGAGAGATTCATGCTGAAGATGTGCAACCCGGGTGCGCCGGCGTCAACTAGTGCCCGGGCTAAATTGATCGAATAGTCCATGCCAATGACTCTCGCTTCGGCCTCTGACCCGGCGTTCTCAAGTTTCTTCAAAAGCTCCACCGGCACTGCGGCACCGCTCATTTCAGCCATCCGAAGAACCTTGGCGGCGTTTCCAACCGGCATCAAGCCCGGGATGATTGGCATCGTGGCGCCGGCAACCTTGGCGCTGGCGACCAAATCGGTGTAGGCCTCAACGGTGAAAAAGAGCTGGGTCATCGCGTAAGTTGCGCCGGCCGATTGCTTCATCTCTAGGACCATCGAGTCATGTTCCATGTTTGGAGACTCTGGGTGAACCTCGGGAAACGCTGCAACGCCAACCTCGAGATTGGAAGTTTGCTGAACAAGGTGGACAAGTTCCAAAGCGCTCTTCAACTCACCGGTCAACAGTGCTTCCGGGTTGTCTCTGGGTGCGTCTCCTCGAAGAGCGAGAATCGAGCGGACTCCTGCATCTTCGAAGCGGCTGATTGTCTCGGCTGTGCTAGCTCGCGAACCGCCCACACAGGTCAAGTGACCGATGGTCATGACATCCTGTGCCATTCGCTCAACTACGGCCAGCGAGGTTTCACGGTTAGAACCGCCAGCCCCGTAGGTGACGGAAACGAAGTCAGGGGAGACCTCCATTAGAGCATCAAAGGAGCGCCAAAGCTGATCGGCGGCTTCCTCCTGGTTGCGGGGTGGAAAAAACTCAAACGAGAGGGCCGGTTCCCGCTTGCCTGAACGCGCACCAAGTGCTTCGGTAACGGTCTCAAACGGGCCGGCCGAGGTCTTGCGAAGCAAAGGGTAATCAGGCATTAGATAAGTATATTCCAAGCCGTCCGGGCTTTGAGCCTCGGGTAGACTTGAACTCTATGTTTACCCCTCGCTCTCAGCAGCTTCTTGACGCCATCAAATCTCGCGTAGTCGTGGCTGACGGTGCCATGGGAACCATGATTCAAGACGCCAGCCCAACCATGGATGACTTCCAGAACTATGAGGGTTGCAACGAGATCCTGAATGTCACACGACCTGACATCATCAGCAGCATTCACGCGCAGTATCTCAAGGCCGGCGCCGAAGCCATCGAGACCAACACTTTTGGTGCAAACTTTGCAAACTTGGCCGAATACGGCATCGAAGATCGAATCGAAGAGCTTGCTCTCGCCGGAGCCCAGGTTGCTCGTCAGGTTGCTGACGATTTCAGCACGGATGAAAAGCCTCGTTATGTTCTTGGTTCAGTCGGACCCGGCACAAAGTTGCCGAGCCTCGGCCACGAGAAGTTCTCGGTCTTGCGTGATGCCTATCAGAAGCAGACGGTTGGTCTCTTGAATGGCGGCGTTGACGCCATCCTGATTGAAACCGCGCAAGACCTTCTCCAGGCCAAGAGCGCAGTAATCGGCGCTAAGCGCGCCATGAAGTCACTGGATGTTTATGTTCCGATCATCGTGTCGGTGACCATTGAGACCACAGGCACGATGCTTTTGGGTTCTGAAATCGGAGCCGCTCTCACCGCACTGAGCGCACTTGGAATCGATTCAATCGGTTTGAACTGTGCAACCGGCCCGACCGAAATGAGCGAACACCTTCGCTACCTTTCGAAGTATTCAAACCTTCCGGTTACCGTCATGCCGAACGCCGGCTTGCCTATCCTGGGCCCTCACGGCGCTCACTACCCGTTGAATCCGACTGAGTTGGCTACTGCCCAGCTTCAGTTCGTGAATGACTACGGCGCTGGACTAGTAGGCGGTTGCTGCGGCACCACGCCTGCGCACATCCAGGCAGTTGCTGATGCAGTTGCGGGCAAGAAGCCGGCAAGACCGACCCTGATCGTCGAACCTGGCCTTGCCAGCCTTTACCAGCACCAGCCATTCGACCAGACGATGACCTACCTTTCGATTGGCGAGCGCACTAACGCAAATGGCTCGAAGGCCTTTCGTGAGGCAATGCTCGAAGAGAACTGGGAGGAGTGCCTCGAAATTGCTCGTTCTCAGACTCGCGAAGGCGCTCACTTGCTCGACGTCTGTGTTGACTATGTCGGTCGCGACGGGGTTCGTGACGCCCGCGAGCTGGTTAGCCGACTCGCCACAGCAACCACCTTGCCGCTAGTTCTTGACTCAACCGAACCGGCAGTTCTTGAGGCGGGGCTCGAGTGCATGGGCGGTCGAGCAATGATCAACTCAGTGAACTATGAGGATGGCGACGGCCCGACATCGCGCTTCGCTCGCATTATGCCTCTAGTCGTTGAACACGGAGCCGCTGTCGTCGCTCTAACCATCGATGAGGATGGCCAGGCCCGAACCGCCGAAACTAAGTTTGCGATTGCCGACCGACTGATCAAGGACCTAACCCAAAACTGGGGCATGAACCTGGTCGACATCACCGTTGACACCTTGACCTTCCCGATTGCCACCGGCCAGGATGAAACCCGCCGTGATGGCATCGAAACCATTGAGGCAATTCGACGCCTCAACGAAGCGCACCCTGGCGTCCAGAGCACCTTGGGCATTTCGAACATTTCGTTCGGTCTCAGCCCGGCTGCTCGACACGTGTTGAACTCGGTATTCTTGCACGAATGCGTTCAGGCCGGTTTGACCAGCGCCATTGTGCACGCCGCCAGAATCATGCCTCTGAACCAGATTCCTCAGGAGCAGCTAGACGCGGCTATGGGTCTGATTTATGACAAGCGCGAATACGACGCCGATGGCAACGTCAGCTATGACCCGCTGACCCACTTCCTCGACGTATTCAGCGGCGTTGACTCAAAGGCTGCTCGCCAGTCTCGCTCCGAAGAACTAGCTGCCATGGCGCTAGACGAGCGCTTGCAGCGACGAATCATCGACGGCGAGAAGAAGGGCCTAGAGCCCGACCTTGACGAGGCCATGGCCAGCGGTATGAAGGCTCTTCAAATCATTAATGACCACCTGCTTGAAGGCATGAAGGTTGTTGGCGAGCTCTTTGGCAAGGGCGAGATGCAGCTGCCATTCGTGCTGCAGTCGGCAGAGGTCATGAAGGCGGCCGTTGCCCACCTAGAACCTTTCATCGAAAAGACCGAGGACGAAGGCAAGGGTCGCATCCTGCTCGCAACCGTGCGCGGAGATGTTCACGATATCGGTAAGAACCTGGTCGACATCATCCTGAGCAACAACGGTTTCGAAACAGTAAATATCGGAATCAAGCAGCCGATTAATGCCATCCTTGATGCCGCAGAAGAGCACAACGTAGACGTAATTGGTTTAAGCGGTCTGCTGGTCAAGTCAACCCAGATCATGAAGGAAAACCTCGAGGAGATGAATCTCCGCGGGGTTGCCGAGCGGTGGCCAGTCATCCTTGGCGGTGCCGCATTGACTCGCAGTTTTGTCGAGCAAGATCTTGCCGAAATCTTTGACGGTGAGGTGCGCTATGCACGCGACGCGTTTGAAGGCCTTCGCCTGATGGATGCGCTGGTGAAGATCAAGCGTGGCGACACCTCGGTTACGCTACCTCCGCTCAAGAAGCGCGTCGTGAAGCCGGTTAGCAAGTTGGTTCACACCGTGCCAGACATGATGCCTGCACGGTCAGATGTGGCCAGCGACAACAGCATTCCCTCGCCGCCGTTCTGGGGTTCTCGAGTCGTCAAGGGAATCCCACTGCGCGACTACGCATCATTCTTGGATGAGCGTGCCACGTTCATGGGTCAGTGGGGCTTGAAGCCGTCACGTGCCGAAGATGGCGCGAGCTACGAAGAACTTGTGGAAACCGAAGGTCGCCCGCGTCTGCGCGCTTGGATGGACCGCGTACAGACTGAAGGCCTCCTGGAAGCTGCAGTAGCTTACGGTTACTTCCCAGCAGTTTCTGACGGTGACGACCTAGTCATCCTGCACCACGGCCCTGAAGGCGCGACCGACGGAGGCTCTGGAGGAGTGCCGGGCACTGAGCGTATGCGCTTTACCTTCCCGCGCCAGGCTCGTGATCGTCACCTGTGCTTGAGCGACTTTGTTGCTTCTAAGGAGAGCGGCAAGATTGA
Organism: Actinomycetota bacterium; assembly: GCA_039805505.1. GTDB lineage: Bacteria > Actinomycetota > Actinomycetes > Actinomycetales > Microbacteriaceae > Rhodoluna. The sequence continues at coordinate 17,409 of JBDLUE010000004.1, read as the reverse complement.
CGTCGTTCCGTTCCAGTTGGTAACCATGGGAAACCGAGTGTCAGAAGTTGCCAACGAGATCTATGCGAAGAACGAATACCGCGAATACCTGGAGTTGCACGGTCTTTCAGTGCAGCTAACTGAAGCTCTTGCAGAGTTCTGGCACGCTCGTGTGCGTGAGGAACTTGGCTTCTCAGCCGAGGACCCAAACGAGGTCGAAGGGCTGTTCAAGCTCGACTACCGAGGTGCGCGCTACTCATTCGGCTACCCGGCCTGCCCGGAGCTCGAGGACCGAGTCAAACTAGTCGAATTGCTAAAGCCTGAACTCATCGGAGTAACGCTTTCGGAAGAACTTCAGTTGCACCCGGAGCAGTCAACCGATGCTATGGTTTTGCACCACCCAGAGGCCAAGTACTTCTCGGTCTAACCGAAGGCTAGCGATGGTGCTCTACTCGGAAGAACTCGCCAAGGCTGCTCTCGCGCGATCAGAAGCGCGTGAAGCAATCGTCGCAGACACAGCAACGCGCTATTGGTTCTACCCAGCTACCTCGGATGACGCACAGACCTTGATCTTCATCCATGGCTATCGCGGCAATCACCATGGTCTAGAATCCATCGCAGGGGCATTGCCAGATTTCAATATCGTGATTCCCGACTTGCCTGGCTTTGGAAAGTCTGCCCCTTTCGCCGACAATCACACCGTCGAGGCCTACGTCGCTTGGTTGAACGAGTTTGTTTCCCTTATGCTCAGCGAGCAAAAACTCAAGCACGAGCCGGTTCTGGTAGGGCACAGCTTCGGCAGCATCATTTCGGCCGCTTTCGCAGCTCAATCCGAGTCAATTTCACACCTGGTTCTTATCAATCCGGTTTCGGCGCCCGCGCTCGAAGGCCCGAAGGCGCTAATGACCCAACTGGTCAAACTGCTGTTCTGGCTGAGCGGTTCACTGCCTTTGAAAGCAGGCCTAGCAATGCTCAAGAGCTGGCCAATGGTTCGCGGCATGAGCATTGTTATGACTAAGAGCTGGAACCGCAGCCTGCGCAAGTGGGTGCACGCCCAGCACGATGCCAACTTCAACGACTTTGCCAACAGACGAGTCGCCATCGAGGGCTACAACGCATCGATTTCGCACAACGTGGGCGAGTATGCCCCGAAATTTACCACACCAACCACACTCGTGATTGGCGCCAAGGATGACATCACCAGCGTGAAGCAGCAGGAGGAGATGGCCGCAACCATCCCTTCGAGTTGGACTCTGACCAACTTGCACGGTGTCGGGCATCTGACCCACTACGAGTTGCCGTTCGAAGTGGCATCGGCTATCCGGGCTGACCTGGAAAACCAAGAGGGGAGTGCGATCGAATGAAAACCGAACACATCTTTTTTGACGCACGCTTCATTCGCTATGACCACCACGATGGCATCAGCCGATTTTCTGCCGGTTTATTCGCGGCACTAAATCGCCGAACCAAGGTGACCGCAATCATCAGCGACACTCGTCAGCTGATCAAATTGCCTCGAGGCTGCGATTACGTTCTGGCGAATGACCCAACCTCAATCAAAGAACTGTTCATCGCACCAAAGCTGAATCGAGCCGGTGCCGGAGTGGTTTTCTCGCCCATGCAAACCATGGGTTCCTGGTTTCGGAAATACAAGCTGGTTCTGACGCTGCACGATTTGATCTACTATCGTCACCCTGCACCGCCGCCAGAGTTCAACTGGCTTATTCGAACCGGCTGGCGTCTTTTTCACATGGTTTATTGGCCACAGCGCGTGTTTCTAAATCGAGCTGACGCAGTGGCAACCGTTTCACACACTTCGAAGCGCCTGATGCTTGAGCACCGCCTAACCAAGAAGCCAATTTCGGTGATCTACAACGCTGCTGGCACCTTCACCGATGACCAGGCGAATCGAGCGCCCAAAGTCCGTCCACGGGGCTCACAGCGCCTCGTCTACATGGGCTCGTTCATGGATTACAAGAACGTAGAAGTTCTAATTGACGGAATGAAAAACCTGCCGGATTACGAACTCCACCTGTTGAGTCGAATTAAGCCCGAGCGAAGAGCAGAGCTAGAGTCTCGAATCCAAGCCGGTTCTGGAAAAGTCGTGTTCCACAATGGCGTTTCCGAGGATGAATATCACAAGCAGCTTGACCAGGCTGTGGCTCTGGTCACCGGCTCTCGCGATGAGGGTTTCGGCATTCCACTCATCGAGTCGATGTCTCGCGGCGTACCCGTAGTGGTCTCAGACATCGAAATCTTCCGCGAGATCGGAGGCAAAGTCGCCTTGTTCTTTGATCAAGAAAGCCCGGATGATTTCGCAACTCAGGTTCGCAAGCTTGAGTCGAACCCGGCTTGGGTCGAGCGAGGGGTGGGCTCTCGAAAGCACGCCGAGCAATTCAATTGGGATCGCTCTGCTGGTGACCTAATCGAGATGATTTCTCGGCTTTAGCGGCCTAGCGTTTGAGGCTGGTAGCTCGAGACGCTCCAGCCCACATCTGGGCTGTGTTCAAAGACGCTTAGGCAAGCATTTCCCAGTCTTTCGCCTTCTCGTGGGTACTCGCCCTCGCTAACTAAACGCAAGAGAGTTCTGATTAGCGCTCCGTGCGAAACCGTGAGCACTCGCTTACCTTCGTGGTTGTCGAGCAGACTCTGAAGAAGCACCCAGGCGCGAGTTTCCAACTGTTCAAGGGTTTCTCCACCGGGAACATGGTTGGTGTCGCTGTATTTGGCTTTCCACTCGTCGTGGGAGAGCCCCTCAGCCTCACCGAATGATCTTTCAAGTAGCAAATCCTCGATGGAAACCCCAGGCAATCCGATCGCTTCGCCTACCATCACAGCCGTATCTCTTGCTCGCGACAAAGGCGATGAAAGAATCAGGTCCCAGGCTTCGCCAGCAGTGGCGGCTTGCGCAAGCACTTCGCCGGCTATGCGAGCTTGTTGAATTCCAGTTTCGTTAAGCGGAATGTCGGTAACGCCTTGAAGCCGGAAGTCAATGTTCCAGTTTGTCTGGCCGTGGCGCAATAAACCAATGATGGTTTTAGTCAATGAAGAGCCTTTCGAGAACCAACGAGGTATTGGCCTCGATTTTTGCGGTGGCCAGCTCGTCTGCCTTGGTTGCACCAATGTTCACGATGACGATTGGCTTGCCGGCTCGGGCTGCTCGGCGAGCAAACCGAAGCCCAGAATTTACTGTCAACGAGGTGCCTGCGACCAAAAGGGCGTCGGCCTGATCAAGCTTTGCCATCGCGAATTCAACCCGTGACTGCGGAACCGATTCACCGAAGAAGACCACGTCGGGCTTTAGAACTCCCTGACAGGTTGGGCAAGCGGGAATGCGGAAATCGGCGGCCGCCTCAAGCTCTGCATCTCCGTCGGGGGTGAATTCGTGGCTCGCGTCTTTTTCTATGTTTGGGTTCAGTTCTTGGAGCAACTCATCCATGCGATGGCGACTGAGCGGTGCCCCGCACTTCATGCAGCGTACTGTGTCGAGTCGACCATGCAGGTCAATCACATTCTTTGATCCGGCGGCTTGGTGAAGTGCGTCAACATTTTGGGTGATGATCTGCTGCAGTTGGCCGAGTCGTTCGGCTGCGGCGAGCGCAAAGTGACCGCCATTCGGTTTGGCATCGGCAATGCGGCTCCAGCCAACATAACTGCGTGCCCAATATCGAACCTGCGCCTGCTGGGAGCCCATAAAAGTGTCAAAAGTCATCGGATGGCGGGCAACTCTGCCCTGACCTCGGTAGTCCGGAATTCCCGAATCAGTGCTGATTCCTGCGCCGGTCAATGCGATCACAGTCTTGCCTGCCAATTTCTCGCGGGCATACTCGACGCTGTAAAGCGCAGCTGCGCTGAGAGAGTCGGTGTTTTCCATCTCGCTAAGTCTAACTTTTCTGACTAGCGCACCGGTCTGGCGTGGCAGGATAAGACTTTGAACGCTAGGAGGCCCGATGATCAAATACCTCGGGTCTAAACGCACCCTGATTCCCGTCTTGACTCAACTCGGCAAAGCCTCTGGTGCAAAGACTGCACTTGACCTGTTCACCGGGACTACCCGCGTTGCGCAGGCTTTCAAGAAACTCGGCATGAACGTGACTGCATCCGACGTGGCTTCTTATGCAGAGTGCTTTGGCAAAACTTGGATTGAGCTAGACGGCGCCTCTGCGAACCACAAAGAGCTTGCTCAGGCACTCGCCGAACTCGAGTCCTTGCCTGGCGAGGCGGGGTATTTCACCCAAAAGTTCTGCGTCGAGGCTAGATACTTCCAACCAAAGAACGGCGAACGCGTTGATGCCATCCGCGCAAAGATCGAAGCCGATTACCGCGATTCATGGATGTATTACCCGTTGCTGACCAGTTTGATACTTGGCGCAGATCGAGTCGACAGCACCACCGGCATTCAGATGGCTTTTCTCAAGGGTTGGGCCAGCCGATCTGGAAACCGCCTCGAGTTGCGGGATCCGGAACTGCTGCCTGGCGCTGGGCATTCAATTAGGGGAGATGCCCTAGAGATAGTAAAGGATCTTCCGGCGGTCGACCTGGCATATCTTGACCCTCCTTATAACCAGCACCGCTACTTCAGTAACTACCACATCTGGGAGTCACTAGTTCGTTGGGATAAGCCGGAAACCTACGGCATTGCCAATAAACGCTTGGATGCGCGAGATGCAGAAATGAAGAGTCCGTTCAATTCCAAGAAGACTATGGCCAAGGCATTGGCTCAATTGGTTGACGACTTGAAGTGCGAAACGATGGTCCTCAGTTACAACAACGAGTCATGGCTGTCGCGCGAAAACCTCATGGACATTGCTTCCAAACGCGGGCACGTGGAGATTCTGGATTTCGATTTCAAACGCTACGTTGGTTCACAGATCGGCGTTTTCAACAAAGCTGGAGAACGTGTCGGTAACCCCGGTGCTAAGCGAAACATTGAACACATTGTCATCGCCGGAGAGAAGCAGACCGTGAAGAGGATGCTAGCCAGCATCAAGTGAAAAACCCCAGCCGTGGAGGGCTGGGGCTTAGTGTCCGAAAGGGGACTTGAACCCCTACCCTCATAAGAGGACTAGCACCTCAAGCTAGCGCGTCTGCCATTCCGCCACCCGGACGAGTGGTCTCCAAGACTTAAAAGCCTTGGGCAACGAGCTTCAACATTACCAGAGAACTCCGCAGGCGACTAACTCGCCAAATGCTTCCGAGTTCGCGCTAATCGGGGTAGTTTTGCTCTATGGCTACAGATCCGCGCTTCGCGCTGCAACAATTCATCGCTTCTCTCGAGCGTCACTTCGAGGCCGTCTCAGCACGTCGAGGCGAAGAGGACCCAGCGGTTGAGCAGGCGTACTACCAGCTCGAAGACGCATTTCTAAACTATGAAGAAGCACTCGGCGAAAGCTATGAGGAGTATCTTCCTATTTCGCTTGCCGAAGAAGACGGTGAATGAACCTATTTGAAGCGGTAATCCTCGGCATCGTTCAGGGGCTCACCGAGTTTCTTCCAATCTCATCAAGTGCGCACGTTCAAATCGTGCAGCAACTTATCGGTCAGTCGAGCATGTCAAAGCCTGCACTCACGGCATTCATTGCGACCATCCAACTGGGAACAGAATTGGCTGTTCTGATTTACTTCTGGAAAGACATCGTTCGCATCGCAAAAGCGTTTTTCGTGAGCATTTTCGGGGGCAAACGAAGCGCAGATTCGAAACTGGGCTGGCTCATTATTTTCGGAAGTGTTCCAGTCGTTGTGATTGGCTTGGCCTTCAAAGACCTGATTGAGAACCAACTACGCAACCTTTGGGTTGTTTCCTTGACCCTGATTGTGTTCGGTGTGGTGCTGGCCCTTGCCGACCGTTTTGGCAAGCAAAACCGAGAAATCGAAGCGCTAACCACGAAGCACGGTCTGCTCTTTGGGCTTGGTCAAGCTCTTGCCGTCATCCCAGGCGTTTCTAGATCCGGGGGAACCATCTCGGTTGGGTTAGCCCTCGGTTACAGTCGTCGCGCTGCTGCGCGCTACAGCTTTCTATTGGCCATTCCGGCGGTGATGGCCAGCGGGCTTTACCAGTTCGCAAAGACTTATCGGGATCTTCCGGAAGCCGATTTGGCTGCAACGGCGGTTGGAACAGTGGTCTCGTTTGTTGTCGGTTACGTCGTGATTGTGGCGCTGTTGCGCTATCTAAACCGCGGCTCGTACATGCCATTCGTAATTTGGCGCATCACTCTAGGCCTGGCGGTATTGATCGGTTTGCTAACCGGCGCTCTTATCGCCTAAATTTCGTCGCTGTCTTCAGCATCGACAGGGTTTTCTTTGTTCTCGGCTCGCAAAAACTTCTCGAACTCCATCGCGATTGATTCACCGGTTGCTGCCGATGATTCGGCCTCGTCACGAGTCTTTTCAAGCTGGCCGATGTAAGCGGCCATTTCCTCATCGGCTTCGGCGATTTCATCAATTCCGCGCTCCCAAGCAAAGGCTTCTTCGCCGAGTTTTCCATGTTCAAACTGCACACCCAGTAGGCGTTCGACTTCAATCAGAAGTGCCAGCGTTGCCTTGGGGGATGGCGTGTTGTGGACGTAGTGGGGGACCGAGGCCCAAATCGCAACTGCGGGAATGCCAGCCTTTTCAAGTTCAATACCTAGAACGCTCAAGATTCCGACCGGGCCTTCATACTGGCTTCGCTCAATGTCGAGCTCGCGTCGGGCAACTTCGTTCTGGCTGGTGGATGTCACCCCGATAGGGCGCGTGTGGGGAACATCGGCGAGCATCGCACCAAGAAACAGAACCGCTTCGATTTCGCGATCTTCAACCATTTCCATGACTTCGGCAGCGAATGACTTCCAGCGACGAGCCGGTTCGGTTCCAACTAGGACGCTGATGCGGGCTACCGAAGGGTTTTCAGCGATTGCCTCTGGGGCCGGAATGCACATCTCAGTGCCGGGCCAATCCAAAACTCGATAGCCATCAGTGTCGTAGGAGACTGTAGGTCGGGTGAACTGGAAGTCGTAATAATCTTCAGGATCCACTGCGGCGACAACATCCGCCTTAATTTCTTCGCAGATGAATTTCACGACACCGCTGGCCGACTCGGCAGCATCGTTCCAACCCTCGAATGCCACAATCAGGGTGCGACCTGAAAAAATCTGCGCGCTCACTTGTGCCTCTCGGTTGCCTAATCGCTGACTATAAAACTCTAAGCCAAACCGCGGAGGTAAAATCGAAGCATCATGTTTGGAAGAAAGCTCCCCGCCGCTGTTTTGTGGGATATGGATGGGACGCTTGTCGACTCCGAAGAATACTGGCTTTCTAGCGAGCAAAGCCTGGCAAATGAGTTCAATGGCTCTTGGGGCGAGCAAGACGGTTTAGACCTAATCGGCATGAGCTTGTATGACTCCTCAATGGTGATGAAGGCCAAGATGGGTCTCGAACTTGAACCAGAAGAAATCATCAACAGACTCACCGACGACGTGGTTGCTCGGCTGGAAGTTTCAATTCCGTGGCGCCCTGGTGCACAGGAGTTACTTCGCGAGTTAAAAAAACGAGGCGTCAAAACCGCACTGGTAACCATGTCCATGACTCGGATGGCCGAATCTGTTGCCAACCAGATTCCCTTCAAGGCGTTTGACGTGATTGTCGCCGGCGACATGGTCACTCATGGAAAACCGCACCCCGAGCCATATCTGATGGCCGCAAGATTGCTCGGTGTAGCCCCGGCGGATTGCGTTGCGTTCGAAGACTCTCTAACCGGCCTAACCTCGGCGGAAGCCGCGGGCACAAAAGCCGTGGGCGTCACAAACATCGTGCCAATACCTGAACAACCCGGTCGAATAATTTGGCCGACCCTCGAGGGAGTCACCCTTCGAGACCTTCGCAAGCTTTTCTAAAAAAGGAACCCATGACGAAAAAAGCAACAGGTCAGCAAATCAAGCTGCCTACCGGACCATTCCGTGCCGGCGACCGAGTGCAGCTCACTGGCCCGAAGGGGCGGTTGAACACAATCACCCTCGAAGCCGGGCAGCGCTATGGAACCCACCGCGGCGACCTGATGCACGATGACATCATCGGCAAGCCTGAGGGCTCAGTGATTCTCAACCAGTTCGGCGTCGAGTACCTAGCGTTCCGACCGCTGCTTAGCGACTTTGTTCTGTCGATGCCACGTGGTGCAGCAATTATCTACCCAAAGGACTCGGCTCAGATTGTGACCATGGGAGACATCTTCCCGGGCGCTCGCGTGGTTGAGGCCGGTGTTGGCTCGGGTGGGCTCAGCATGTATTTGCTGCGCGCCATCGGCCCAGAGGGCAAACTCGACTCGTTCGAACGACGCCAAGAGTTTGCAGACATTGCTCGTGCGAACGTTGCCACAAATCTCGGCGTTGTTCCGGACACCTGGGACATTCATATCGGCGACCTTCAAGACCAGTTGCCACTGAAGAAGGAAGCGGCTTCAGTCGACCGCATTGTCCTTGACATGCTGGCACCTTGGGAGTGCATCGAAGAGTGCGCAACGGCACTTGTCCCTGGCGGTTTGATTGTCGGTTATGTCGCGACAGTCACACAACTTTCACGCTTCACCGAGGGGCTTCGCGACAGCGGCCACTTCAATGAACCTGAGGCCTGGGAGTCAATGGTTCGAGGTTGGCACCTTCAAGGCCTCGCCGTGCGCCCCGAACACCGCATGATTGGTCACACGGGCTTCCTGGTCACTGCTCGTCGTTTAGCCCCGGGGACCATTGTTCCGAACTTCAAAACTCGCCAGAAGCCTGACTTTGCCGATGAAGATATCGCCGTCTGGAACCCTGATCACATGGGCGAGCGCAAGGTTAGCGACAAAAAACTTCGCAAGACCATTCGCAGTGCCGAGGCAGCGGCCGTCGCCCGCAGCGAACAAGGCTAGTTCGCTAGATAAACTTATAAATATCCAAGATTCGAGAGATTGAGACACGTGCGTAAACTTCTTGCCCTAGCTGCCACCGTAGCGACCATCGCTGCACTTAGCGGCTGTGCCGCTCAAAACCCTGCCGATGCATCAATGCAGGGCGCATCACAGATCTGCACCGCGGGGACAGAACACGCCAGCGTTGACCAAATCCAGGTTTCAAAGGACCGCACCCAGCAGCCGCAGGTAGATTTCGCTACCCCAATCACAGCAGAGACCGTTGAAACCAAGGTCATTGTCGAGGGTGACGGGCCAAAAATTTACGGTGACCAGCTGGTCGACCTCGAATACATGGGCATCAACGGTGGCACTGGGCAAACCTTCCAGTCATCCAAGTTTGAAGGAACCGACTTCGCGTCACAGTTCCTGACCTCTGGCCAGAACCCAGACTTCTGTGGCGCCCTTGCAGGCGTTCGTGAAGGTTCACGAGTCGCAATCTTGTTCCCAGCCGCATTGGCTCACGCTGGTCAGGGCATTCCAGACCTTGGCGTTTCGGCAACTGACTCAATCATTTTCGTGTTCGATGTTTTGAAGGTTTTCCTACCTAAGGCACTCGGTGGCGAAAAGGCTCTGCCTGCAGGCTTCCCTGGGGTCAGCGTGGTTCGTGCCGAAAACGGCACCCCGGGCATCACCATCCCGAAGACTGCCGCTCCAACCAGCCTTGAAATCGCTACCCTGATCGAGGGTCGCGGCGAGGCCGTGAAACTGGGCCAGACCGTGACGCTGCACTATTCAGGCTTCATCTGGGATGGCAAGACTAAGTTCGACTCATCTTGGGACAACGGCCAGCCGGCACAGTTCAAGTTGGCTGAAGGTTCTTTGATCAACGGCTTCCTAAAGGCGGTTGAAGGCCAAAAGATTGGCTCACAGGTGGTCGCGATTATTCCTCCTGCCGAAGGCTACGGAGACACCGAGCAGGGCTCAATCCCACCTGGTTCGACTCTGGTATTCGTGATCGACATCCTGGGCGCAAACTAGGTTTTGCCAGAAGCCGTCGGGGGAATCATGGCCAACGAGGAGTCCTGGAAACCAGCGAAGACTGACAAGTCAGAGCGTCTCTTCCAGCTGACCTGCGTTTTGCTCTATTCCGAGCGCGGCCTGACTAAGCGTGAGCTGTTTCACGCCGTTGATTCTTATCGAAATGACTTGGCAAAGTCCTCGGAGGATGACTACGCCCTCAACAAGCTGTTCGATCGCGACAAGCGAGACTTGCGCGACATGGGGATCCAGGTTTCGAATCCGGACCCGAAGTCTGACCCGGATGACATGCGCTACGCGATTGCAGCCGACACCTTCCTGTGGCCTGAAGATGTGAAGTTTGACGCACAAGAACTCCAGCTCCTCAATCTAGCGGCTCAGGTTTGGGCGCAAGCCTCGCTCTCAAGCGAAGCTAATCGTGGGTTGGTTCGCCTACGCGGGCTGGGAATCGAACCAGCTGCATCCGACATGTTGGGCTTTGCTCCGCGACTGCGAACCCACGAACCATCGTTTCTGCCGCTTAGCCAGGCAATCGAAGAGCGAGTTGAAGTGTCCTTCGACTACCGGAAGCCTGAGGGGGAGACCTCTAAGCGAACAGTGCAACCATGGTTACTGCGAAGCATCGATGGCCAGTGGCTGGTCATGTGCTGGGATAAAGACCAAAAAGCCGTTAGAAACTTTCTTCTCAAGCGAATCGTTTCGAAGGTCATCTTCCGAAGCGTGCAGGTCAACGAGAAAGATTCAGAGCTAGTCAGATTCGAATCTCCAAGCCCTGAAAAGGTTCAGGAGGCGATCGCTGACCTCGAGATGCACACCGCATCACAGAGCGCGAAACTCAGGATTAAACGCGATAGTCAAGCCTGGTTTCATTTCAATCTTCTTGACGAGCAAGGCAAGGATGCTGAGATCCAAATTTCATACATGGATCTGCACCTGCTGGCTGAAGAACTAAGCGAATACATGCACGACATCACAGTCCTTTCACCGCCGGAACTATCCAAGGCACTCAGATCACGTTTTGAGGCGGTGGCTAACGCTCATGCCTAAACTCAAGGGTTTCAATGGCGAAGATCGCTACAACTTTCTGCTCGCTTTGGTTGGCTATCTAGGTCACCGAGGCGAAGTATCGGTTGAAGAGGTATCCGCTCATTTCGAGCTTGATGCCAACTATTTAGTTAAGGCCCTAAAGAGCCTCAACGATGCCACCGCCCAGGTCAGCGGGTTCGAAGAGTGGCCGTTTTACATCGACATCGATTTGCTTGACGAGGGTGTGGTTTCGATGACGACGGCCGAGGTGATCGATGACGTTCCTCGACTTTCAACGCGTCAAGTAGCCGCTCTTTCGGCAGGTCTTTCGTATCTGTCGAGCATCCCTGAGTTCGCTGCAAATGCAGACATTAAGACCCTCATCGAAAAGGTTTCGAGTGGCTCTGGCCTTGGGCGTTCAGAGCTCATTTCGATCGCCCCAGGCTCAATCGAGGCCGGCGCTGAAACCCTGCGACAGGCAATTCTTAGCAATCGAGCAGTTTCATGCGAATACATCAACCGAAAGCAAGAAAAGTCGGTTCGCGAAATCGAGCCGCTCAGAATTGATCTAACCGGTGGCGTTTGGTACCTGCGCGGATACTGCCCAATCAATAAGGCCGTTCGCAACTTTCTGATTGAACACATGCGCTCGATCCAAATTCTTGACCGCGAAATTTCGGATGTAGCTGCCAAAGTTGGCGAAATTGAAGACGCAACCTACGTAGCAGAAGCGACCGACACCGAGGTGACGGTAGAAGTTACTCCCGAGGCCTACCGTCTCATCAGCGAGTTCCAAACCATTTCGGAGCCCAAGGATGTCGGGTCAGGGACAATCCGCACTCAAATCAAAGTGGGGCACCTGCCAAACCTTGGTCGCCTAATTGCCAAGTATGGCGGCGCAGCCCGGGTCATCGAACCGGCAGAAGCTCGTGAAGTCGTCCGCAACTACGCGTTGTCTGCGCTCGGAGCACACCCTCACGAACCAGATCGAGAGGTTGAGTAATGGGCTTCTGGGCTTGGTTTTGGATTTGGTTTGCGCTGACTCTTGGTTCGCTCATCGTGTTCGGATTTATCGGCAAAGGGCTTCTCAATCGAGCGCAAGCGGTGTTTTATCAGCTAAGCCAAATTGCTCCGACCGCACAGAAATTATTTGACGCGCTTGAGGCAAAAACCGAGGTGCCTGATCGAGAGAGCGACCTGCTTGTTTCGAGTGCGGATTTAGAGGCAGAACGTCGTGTTCTTTTGAAGCGAAAGTCTAAGAAACAGGACCAGCGACAGCGTAGTCTTATAAGTGCACTGAAGCGCATCGATGTAAACGAAAGCAGGTTCACCAATGATTAGAGGGCTTGAAGGTTGGCACGGGATTATCATCCTGGTTATCGTGCTTTTGCTTTGGGGCGCACCTAAGCTTCCTGGCCTAGCTAAGAGCATGGGGCAGTCAATGCGCATCTTCCGTAAGGAAATGAAGGGCCTTGGCGATGACAAGGCTGCTGAAAAGGCTGAAAAGCCAGCGGCCACCGAGGACGACTCGAACTCCACCAAGTAACTGGCAACTTATGGCCAGAAAAAAGAATCCAGAAAAGCGTATGGGTCTTGGAGGTCACCTCCGAGAACTTAGAAACCGCCTATTTTGGTCTGCGCTTTTCATCATCGCCGGTGCTGTCGTCGGCTGGATTATCTTCGATCAGGTCTTCGCGCTTCTTCAGGCTCCGATCGTGAAATACGCTGCGGATAACGGCTCAGACACGACCATCAACTTTGGCTCGGTAACCGGCGCCTTTGACCTGAGAATGCAAACCTCGTTCTTCCTTGGAATCTTGCTCGCGAGCCCTTTCTGGCTCTACAACCTTTGGGCATTCATCACCCCGGGTTTGAAGAAAAAGGAAAAGCGCTACACGATCACTTTCCTCAGTGCAGCAGTACCGCTCTTCGCCGCCGGCTGTTGGTTAGCTTGGGTCTCGCTGCCTTACTTTATTGCCGCTCTGATCGGATTCACTCCTAACGGGGCAGCAAACGTAATCAACGCGAATGAGTACGTGCTGTTCACCATCCGTGTGCTCTTGGTATTCGGCATCGCCTTCGTCCTACCCGCTGTGCTCGTGCTGCTCAACTTCATCGGGATTTTGAGCGCAGCAACAATTCTTAAATCTTGGCGTCTAGCGGTCTTCATTAGTGCCATCATCGCTGCGCTGGCAACGCCTGTGTCAGACCCGATGTCAATGCTTCTGGTGATGGTTCCGATGATCGTTCTTTATTTCATGTCGGCGGGAATTGCCGCAATTCATGACAAACGTGTAGCAAAACGAGCCAAAGCACTTGGCCTCGAATTCGATGAGCTCGATAATCTCGCCGATGAAAGTGACTCATGAGTGAACAAGAACTTAGCCCCGCCGAACGCTTTGCCAAGGCAAAGAAATCGAAGAGCTATCCGTCAGTAGATAACTTTGTGAAGCTGCTCAAGTTTCCGATGGATGACTTTCAAGAGCAGGCCTGTAGAGCCCTTGCTGAAGGCAAAGGCGTTCTCGTTGCAGCACCGACCGGTGCCGGAAAAACCATCGTCGGCGAGTTCGCCATCCACCTTGCTCTCGAAAAAAATCTAAAGGTCTTTTACACAACCCCGATTAAGGCCCTGAGCAATCAGAAGTACGCCGAGATGGTTAAGCGCTATGGCGCTGAGCGCGTTGGCTTGTTGACCGGCGACACCAACCAGAACTCTGACGCCCAAATTGTCGTGATGACCACTGAGGTCCTGCGAAACATGATTTACGCAAACTCTGAAGCCCTCATGAACCTGGGCTATGTGGTCATGGATGAGGTGCACTACCTTGCTGACCGTTTCCGCGGTGCCGTTTGGGAGGAAGTCATCCTTCACCTTCCCAAAGATGTGAAAATCGTCTCGCTGAGTGCAACGGTTTCGAATGCGGAAGAGTTCGGTGCCTGGCTCGACGAAGTTCGCGGCGACACCCAAATCATCGTTTCCGAGATCCGCCCGGTTCCGCTCAATCAGCACGTGTTTTTCGGTGCTGAAATGCTCGAGCTCTTCGATGAAACCTCGAAGACCCCAAGAGTCAACCCAGAACTTGCGCAGAAGCATGTCCAGAAGATGCGAGCGCCGATTAATCGACCACAAAAGGGTCGCAAGACCAACTTCTATGATGACCGACGTGGTGGTTCACAATCTCGAATTGAGCGCATTAGTAAACCCGACATGGTCGACATCCTGGATGAGCAAGACATGCTTCCGGCGATTTTCTTCGTGTTCTCTCGGGCCGGGTGCGAGGCCTCCGTGAAGGCCTGCCTGAGCAGCGGCATTCGCTTGACCACAACCGAAGAAAAGCAAGAGATTCGTCGAATTGTTGAAGAAAAAACCTACAACATCAACGACGAAGACCTAAATACGCTCGGCTACTTCGAGTGGCTCAGCGCGCTTGAGCGTGGAGTTGCTGCCCACCACGCAGGAATGCTTCCTGCCTTCAAGGAAGTTGTCGAGGAGCTATTCCTCCGCAAACTTGTCCGAGTTGTGTTCGCGACAGAAACCCTTGCCCTCGGCATCAACATGCCGGCACGCACCGTGGTGCTAGAACGCTTGGATAAGTACAACGGCGAAGGTCGCGTTCAGATTACGCCGGGGGAGTACACCCAGCTGACCGGCCGTGCTGGTCGTCGTGGAATCGACACCGAAGGTCACTCTGTGATTCAGTGGTCGGCCAACATGGACCCTGCGAACGTAGCCGGCCTCGCGAGCAAGCGAACCTACCCTCTAATCAGCCCGTTCCGACCGACCTACAACATGGCGGTCAACCTAATCGAGGCGTTCGGGCGTGAGCGTGCGCGCGAGGTTCTCGAAACATCCTTCGCACAGTTCCAAGCCGACCGTTCTGTGGTTGGCCTGGCCAAAGGAATTCGCGAGAAGCAAGCCTCTCTCGAGGGGTATGCCAAAGCCATGGAATGCCACAAGGGCGAGTTCAGTGTCTACGCCGGAATTCGCCGCGAAATCAGCGATCTTGAGAGGTCTCTGGCAAGCAGTAGAGTCCGAGCCGAACGAGGCAAGGACCTCCGCCAGAGTAAGGGTCGGCATCTCCAAGAGCAGCGACTCAACCAGTTGAAGCGAGACCTGCGAAGCCATCCTTGCCACGCCTGTAATGAGCGCGAAGCCCACGCACGTTGGGGTGAGCGATGGTTCCAGCTGCAACGCGAACTCGAAGCCATTCTCGACCAAATCGAAGGCCGCACCAACCAAGTCGCCCGCACCTTCGACCGCATCTGCGACATGCTCGAAGTGATGCAGTACATCCAACCGCTGGCTGATCTCACCGGCGAGTATGAGGTCTTGGACGCCGGCCGCACCCTCGCGCGAATCTATGGCGAACGCGACCTATTGATCGCCGAAGCCCTGCGCGAAGGCCTTTGGAAAGATCTTGACGCTCCGAGCCTCGCAGCGATGGCGGCTGTGCTGGTCTATGAAAGCCGCCGTGACGACGAAGATTTCGAACCGCGAATTCCTAAGGGAAACTTTGGTGAAATCCTGGCGGCTACAGTTGACCTCTGGCATGACCTTGAGGGTCTGCGACACGAGCACAAACTTGGCCAGACCCAGCCGCTTGATTTCTCTTTAGCTCAGCCGATTTACCGTTGGGCATCGGGCGCAAAGCTTGATTCTGTCTTGGACAGTGCAGATTTGCTTGCCGGTGACTTCATTCGCTGGACGAAGCAGATTATCGATGTTCTCGACCAGATCGCTCAGACTGCAGGGACAGAGCTGGCAGTTACAGCCAAGGCTGCAGTTGACCAGGTTAAGCGCGGCATCGTGGCATATTCCTACTATGGCTAAAACTCTGATCCGACTGCTACTCGCTATCGCCGGTGGCTTGAGCTCGAGCCTGGCATATCCGCGCGAGGGTCTCTGGCCAGTAATTTTCGTTTCGGTAATCGCACTTCTCCTCTCGGTTCGAGGCCTTTCGTTTTGGCGAGCATTTGGAATCGGTTACGTGGGCGGTTTCTGCTTCTACGTCAGTCAAATCGAGTGGATGAGTCACTACCTAGGCCCTGTTCCGCTCTTAGCACTGTCATTCCTCGAAGCATTCTTCTTCGGTTTGGGAATGGCACTTATTGCGAAAGTTTGGCGCTGGCTAGCTGCCTTGCCAAAGCGACCGTCGCTGAGCATTCGATTGGCACTTGCCCTAGCAACCATCTGGACCGCCCGTGAGTGGGTCTCCACCAATCTGCCTTACGGAGGTTTCCCTTGGTCGCGCCTGGCTATGTCGCAATCGGAGTCACCGCTGGCGAACTGGGTGTTCTTTGGTGGCCAACCGCTTTTGACATTCGCGATTGTGGCCATCTCGAGTCTTGCCATGAGCATCGCAATAGAACTCAGATCACAGGGATGGCGCACTCGCAGCACTTATCTAGCAGGCGGGCTGCTAGTCGCTCTGGTTGCGATACCTGCTTTCACCGTCGCGCCATCAGACGCCGAGAACGGAAGCATTGTCGTAGCTGCAGTTCAGGGAAACGCCAACGCTGGCCTATTCGCCAATACCAGTCGCGGTTCCATTCTTCGCAACCACATCGAGGCGTCAAAACTGATCCAGGCCGAGGCAGCTGGGCAGAAGGTAGACCTCGTCGTCTGGCCTGAAAATGCGTCGGACATCAATCCGCTGGCCGATGCCGCAGCAGGTTCAACCATTTCTCGCCTGGTGAATGAAGAGTTCGGTGTTCCGCTGATCTTTGGCACGATCACCGTACGCGGCGACGAGTTGTTCAATTCATCCCTGATCTGGCGGCCCGGCGTCGGTGTCACCGACTGGTATGACAAGAAGCGGCCGGTTCCATTCGCCGAATACGTGCCTGACCGCGATTTCTGGTACTCGTTGGCACCGGATCTCATCGGCATGATTTCGCGCGGCTACACATTCGGAACCCGAGACGGAATTTTCGAGTTGGGTGAAAACAAACTTGGTGTCTTGATTTGCTTCGAAATCGCAATCGACGACATCTCACGCGAACTGGTCGGTTCGGGTGCGCAGCTGATTCTCTCGCAGACCAATAATGCTGACTTCGGCAGGAGCGATGAAACGTTCCAACAGGTTGCCATCGCAAAACTTCGAGCTATCGAGACCGGCAGGGCAGTGGTGAATGATTCCACCGTCGGAGTCTCTGCGATTTTCGCCCCTGATGGGCGGGTTCTTGATCAACTACCAACCTTCGAACCCGGAGTCATGGTTGCCCGTGTTCCACTTCGCACTTCGATCACTCCAGCCATGGCATTTGGAGGTGGCCTCGACCTGGCCTTCAACGCTGGGGCGCTGCTTTTGATTATTTTGTCTACCGGGCGCGCTGGTCGCTGGATGTTGGGTAAGAAAAAAGCCCCGAGCAACAGCTAGGGGCTTAGTTCAAGTTTGATTTATAGGTCGGCTTGGCCACCGGCACGACGTGCACGGATGTAGTCCAGGCGCTCCTGAAGGATTTCCTCGAGCTCTTCGCGGGTGCGACGCTCAAGAAGCATC
>JBDLUE010000003.1:0-30937 GCA_039805505.1 Actinomycetota bacterium | reverse complement strand
AGCAGCGATAAGGGCTCCGACGATTGAGCGCACCATGTTGTGGCAGAAAGCATCGGCCAAAAGTTCGACCTCGACGATGTTTTCTTCGATCGGGTTGCGTCTGATTTGAATGTCGCGTACCTCACGGATGGTGGTCGCGTTCGGCTTGCGACGGCAGAAAGACGCGAAGTCGTGCATGCCAAAAAGTTCAAGCGAAGCCGCTTTCATCGCCAAAAGATCAAGTTCGTGGTTCAGCCAGAGAGTGTAGCGAGCCTTGAGCGGGTTCTTGGTGGAAGCGCCATCGGAGATTCGATAACGATAGCGGCGGTAGGAGGCCGAGAATCGAGCGTCGAAACCCTTTGGGGCTTCGGTCACGCTGTGAATGCGGATGTCGGTTGGCAACAGGTCGTTGAGCTTGCCGACCATGCCGACGCTGCGACCTAAACGCTTAAGTTGAGCCGCGCTCAGATCGATGTGGGCAACCTGCGCGGTCGCGTGAACGCCGGCGTCGGTGCGACCGGCAACCCTCATGCCGAAGGCATCCTTGCTCTCGCCGAAAACAGTAGTCAGGGCAGTTACCAGTTCACCCTGAACGGATGGAATGCCGGGCTGCATGGCCCAACCCCAGTAATCGGTGCCGTCATACGACAGGTCGATCCGAAAACGAATCAACCCGTCAGCCTTGTGGCTAACGGGTTGATTCATGATGTTTTAGAACTGAGTGTTACTCAGCTGAAGTCTCTTCAGCTGCTGCGGTCTCTACAACCTCAGCCTCTACTGCTGGAGTCTCTTCAACAACGGTCTCAACAACTGCCGGAGCGGTTGCCTTGATGGTGTTCTGAATCTTTGGCTTCTTGGTTGCGTTCTTTGCAACAACTGGCTCAAGCACTAGCTCGATTAGAGCTAGAGGAGCGTTGTCACCCTTGCGGTAGCCAAGCTTGGTGATGCGGGTGTAGCCGCCCTGGCGCTCTGCAACCTGTGGAGCGATGTTCGCGAATAGCTCGTGAACAACGTTCTTGTCGGTGATCTGCTGCATTACACGACGACGTGCGTGTAGGTCTCCGCGCTTTGCGAAGGTTACTAGACGCTCAGCCACTGGACGAAGGCGCTTTGCCTTGGTCTCGGTGGTGGTGATCTTGCCGTGCATGAACAGTGAGGTTGCTAGGTTGCGAAGCATTAGACGCTCGTGAGCTGGTCCGCCACCTAGACGTGGTCCCTTAGTTGGGGTAGGCATTGTTTTCTCCTCTTAGATTTCTTTGCGAGTGCCCGGCTTAAGCCTGGGCGTCCTCGTCGTAGGCCGAGCTGAAGTAAGCGGCGTCAAAGCCAGGAACTGCGTCCTTGAACTTTAGACCCATTGAAGTCAGCTTGTCGCGGACCTCGTCTACCGACTTGCTACCGAAGTTGCGGATGTTCATCAACTGGTCTTCAGACAGAGCGATTAGCTCGCTGACGGTGTTGATTCCCTCGCGCTTTAGGCAGTTGTAAGAACGGACGGTTAGGTCCAGATCCTCAATCGGCATAGCAAGTTCTGGCGATAGACCGGCCTCAACCGGTGCAGGGCCAATCTCGATGCCTTCTGCAGCAGAGTTCAATTCGCGAGCAAGACCGAATAGCTCAACCAAGGTTGAACCAGCCGATGCAACTGCATCGCGTGGAGAGATCGACGGCTTGCTCTCAACGTCAACAACTAGCTTGTCGAAGTTGGTGAACTCACCCGCACGAGTTGCCTCAACGCGGTATGAAACCTTGAGAACTGGCGAGTAGATCGAGTCGATTGGGATAACGCCTGCATCGGCGTCTGGGTTGCGGTTCTGTGAAGCCTGAACGTAGCCACGGCCGCGCTCGATGGTTAGCTCAACCTCGAACTTCGCCTTTGCGTTGATGGTCGCAATGACTAGCTCTGGGTTGTGAACCTCGACACCGGCAGGAACCTGGATGTCAGCAGCGGTAACAGGACCAGCGGTCTGCTTGCGAAGGTGTGCAACGACAGGTGCGTCGTGCTCAGAAGAAACAACGAGGTCCTTGATGTTCAGGATGATCTCGGTGACGTCTTCCTTAACGCCTTCGATGGTTGAGAACTCGTGAGGAACGCCTTCGATGCGGATGTTGGTAACTGCTGCACCTGGGATAGATGAAAGCAAGGTGCGACGAAGTGAGTTTCCGAGGGTGTAGCCGAAGCCAGGCTCTAGTGGCTCAAGTGAGAAACGTGAGCGGTTTGGAGATAGGACTTCTTCGTGAAGAGTTGGACGCTGTGCAATTAGCACGTTTGGTTCCTTTCAGCTAGACAACCACTATTTGTTGTCTATTTGTTGGGGGCTTCGAAGTGGCCACTCCGAAGCTTTGTTGCGAGAGATGCTTGCGTCAACAGGGTTTATGCGCCCTGTCGAAGATGGGGCAGACGGTTATACGCGACGACGCTTTGGTGGGCGGCAGCCGTTGTGTGCCTGAGGGGTTACGTCAGAGATTGAACCAACCTCTAGACCTGCTGCCTGAAGCGAACGGATTGCAGTTTCGCGACCAGAACCAGGACCCTTGACGAAAACGTCAACCTTCTTTAGGCCGTGCTCCTGCGCCTTGCGCGCTGCAGACTCTGCTGCTAGCTGTGCGGCGAACGGGGTTGACTTACGTGAACCCTTGAAGCCGACGTCGCCTGATGATGACCATGAGATAACCGCGCCGGTAGCGTCGGTGATCGAAACGATGGTGTTGTTGAAGGTCGACTTGATGTGAGCCTGACCAACGGTGATGTTCTTGACTACCTTGCGGCGTGGCTTGCGGGCGGCTGATGCCTTTGCCTTTGGTGCTGCCATGATTTCTCCTAAATTCTTTGTGGGTTGAGATGCGCTCGCTAGTTACTAGCGGGTCGCCTTCTTCTTGCCGGCTACGGTGCGCTTTGGACCCTTGCGAGTACGAGCGTTGGTCTTGGTGCGCTGGCCACGAACTGGGAGGCCCTTGCGGTGGCGAAGACCCTCGTATGAACCGATCTCAACCTTGCGGCGAATGTCAGCGGCAACGTCACGGCGGAGGTCACCCTCAACCTTGAAGGTTCCTTCAATGAAGTCACGGATGGCGACGAGCTGGTCGTCGGTTAGGTCCTTAACACGGATGTTCTTGTCGACCTTGGTCTCAGACAGGATCTGTACTGAGCGGGTACGGCCAATGCCGTAGATGTAGGTTAGTGCGATTTCGACGCGCTTTGCGTCTGGAATATCGGCTCCGGCAACACGTGCCATGGGAGTTCTCCTTGTTGTATTGAAGGTCTGAAACACCGCTTCCGAATCTCTCGATTGGGCCCCGGCCTTCTCCGGGGGTTACAGCCTTTGATCGTGGATCTCTGGCCGTTGCGATGCTTTTTAGTTGTGAAGCTGGTGCGTTTTGCTAAATGCTAGCCCTGGCGCTGTTTGTGGCGTGGGTTTTCGCAGATAACCATGACGCGACCGTGGCGACGGATGACCTTGCACTTGTCGCAAATCTTCTTGACGCTTGGGTTTACCTTCATGTCTCTTACTTCTGCTTGGGGTTATTGCTAACCGTTTTTCAAACTATCTAGGTCTGCTGACCCGAATAGAAAGTCTCTATTTGTAGCGGTAGATGATGCGGCCACGAGTCAGGTCGTATGTGCTGAGCTCTACGATTACGCGGTCCTCTGGGAGGATGCGAATGTAGTGCTGGCGCATTTTTCCTGAAATGTGGGCAAGAACCTTGTGACCGTTAGTCAACTCCACGCGGAACATTGCGTTTGGTAGAGCTTCGACGACCGAACCTTCGATCTCGATGACACCGTCTTTACTGGCCATAACTCACTTATCTACTTCTACGATTTCGGCATAACAAACGCACGCGTGAAACCCTCGTCTTGCGAGAAGGGGATGCGTGCAGAAACACCGAGTTCTAATCCTACGGGAATACGCGGGAGAGTGCTAATTAAACTTTTAGCTCAACGGCACAGGTTTCACGCCGAAAGGAGCAAGTTTCGCTGCTCCCCCGTCTTCGGCGGTCAAAACCCAGATGCCCTTGTCATGTACTGCGATGCTGTGCTCCCAGTGCGAGGCGTCTGATGAGTCCTTGGTCGAAACTGTCCAACCATCCTTGAGGATTTTGGTTCGGTGACTGCCCGCAACGACCATCGGTTCGATTGCAACGCAAAGCCCCGGCTGAACCTTGAATCCCTTTTCACGAACCGCAAAGTTGTACACGGCTGGGTCTTCGTGCATCGAGCGCCCGATTCCGTGGCCCACATATTCTTCGAGAATCCCATACTTGCCCTGCGAATAGACATAGTCTTCGATGGCCATGCCGACCTCGTTTAGGTATTCGGCTTTGGCAAGGGCGGCAATGCCAGCCCAGAGTGACTGTTCGGTGACATCGCTCAGAACTTGGCGGGCGCGAACCAAATCGGAATCAACCTGGGTTCCATCCTCGTTTGGAACGATGACGGTGATTGCCGAGTCTCCGTTCCATTCGCCGATTTCTGCGCCACAGTCGACCGAGATGATGTCGCCGGCCTTCAAAACGCGGGTGGCCGACGGGATTCCGTGGACTACCTCGTCATTGATCGAGGCGCAGATGGTGTGGCTATAGCCAGGCACCAACTTGAAGTTTGAGTGGCCACCCTTGGCAATGATGGTTGCCTCAGCGATTGCGTCGAGCTCGAGGGTCGAAACACCTGGTCGGATTGCCTTGCGAACCTCGCGGAGAGCTGCCGCGGTTGCCAAGCCGGCATCGCGCATGAGAATGATTTGTTCGTTGGTTTTTAACTCAACGCTGTGACGTGACATTAGTTCTTTGGCGAGAAACCGCGAGCCGCAAGAGCTTCGAGGATGCGGCCAGTAACTTCTGCCACTTCACCGAGGCCGTCAATCATCACGACGAGATCGCGAGCTGCATAGGTTTCGGTGAGTGGCGCTGTCTGCTCTTCATAAACTTCTAGACGGCGGCGGATAACGTCTTCGGTGTCATCTGCTCGACCCTGCTCGAGTGCGCGGTTTAGCAGGCGACGGACAACTTCATCCGTGTCAGCTGTTAGCTGCACAACAACGTCTAGCTTGGTGCCCTGCTGGCCAAGGATGTCATCGAGTTCGACAACTTGGTCAGCGGTGCGTGGATAACCATCGAGGAGGAAACCCTCGATTGCATCCGCGTGTGAAAGGCGGTCACGAACTAGCGCATTGGTGAGGCTGTCTGGAACATATTCGCCACGATCCATGAACGCCTTGGCCTGCTTGCCCAAATCGGTTTCATTCTTCACGTTGTGACGGAAGATGTCTCCGGTTGAGATTGCTGGAATCTGAAACGCTTCGGCCAACTTCTCGGCCTGGGTTCCCTTGCCCGCGCCAGGGGCGCCGATCAAGAGGAGGCGGATCACTTCAGTAGGCCTTCGTAGTTGCGCTGCTGCATCTGAGCGTTGATCTGCTTGACGGTCTCAAGACCAACACCAACGATGATGAGGATCGAGGTTCCACCGAACGGGAAGTTCTGGTTCGCACCGATTAGCGAGAACGCAACCAATGGAATCAAAGCGATTAGACCTAGGTAGATTGCGCCTGGGAACGTGATGCGGCTCAAGACATACTCGAGGAATTCGGTGGTCGGACGACCGGCACGAATACCTGGGATGAAGCCACCGTACTGCTTCATGTTGTCGCTGACCTCTTCAGGGTTGAAGGTGATAGCTACGTAGAAGTAGGTGAAGCCGAGAATCAGTAGGAAGTAGAGCGCCATGTATAGCGGGTGGTCGCCCTGGGTTAGGTAGGTCGAGACCCAAGTAACCCATGGAGCAACCTGGCCCTGTGCGTCTGGCTGGTTGAACTGTGCAATCAGAGCAGGCAAGTAAAGAAGTGATGACGCGAAGATAACTGGCACAACACCGGCCATGTTGACCTTGATTGGGATGTAGGTGCTCTGACCGCCATAGGTGCGCTTGCCAACCATACGCTTTGCGTACTGAACCGGGATGCGACGCTGTGACTGCTCAACCAAGATAACTAGGCCGACGACTACGACACCGATTAGAAGAACCAGAATCAGAGTCTCGATGCTCTTCTGCTCAGCGATGCCCAAAAGCGAAGCCGGGAAGGTTGATGCGATCGAGGTGAAGATTAGAAGCGACATACCGTTTCCGACGCCGCGTTCGGTGATGAGCTCACCCATCCACATGATCAGACCGGTTCCGGCAGTCATGGTGATAACCATCAGACCGACACCGATTGCAGATGAGTCAGTCAGGATTGGGAGAACACAGTCAGCACCGAATAGCGCACCCTGGCGGGCAACAGCAATCAGAGTGGTCGACTGTAGAAGACCAAGAGCGATGGTGAGGTAACGGGTGTACTGAGTCAGGGTTGCCTGACCAGATGGGCCCTCCTTGTGTAGCGCCTCGAAGCGAGGGATAACTACACGAAGCAGCTGGGTGATGATCGATGCCGTGATGTAAGGCATGATTCCCAGCGCGAAGATGGAGAGTTGAAGCAAAGCGCCACCAGAGAACAGGTTTACGAGTTCGTAAAGACCTGATGTGTTCTGGGTCTGTGCAAGACACTTTTGAACGTTGCCATAGTTGACCAACGGGGCAGGGATAAACGAGCCCAATCGGTAAATGGCAACGATCGCAAGCGTGAATGCAAGCTTGTTTCGTAGGTCCGGGGTGCGGAATGCACGAACAATAGCGCTAAGCAACTTAAGCCTCCTGGCTTTTTAAGAACTAGTCAGTGACTAGTTGTTAACCGAGCCACCAGCAGCGACAATCTTTGCCTCAGCAGAAGCTGAAACCTTGTCGACGCTGACATTGAGTTTAACCGAGATGTCGCCGTTTCCTAGAACCTTTACAGGCTCGTTCTTGCGAACTAGACCCTTAGCTACTAGATCTGCAACGGTCACCGCGCCACCAGCTGGATAGTGCTCAGCTAGCTTCTCGATGTTGACAACCTGGTACTCCACGCGGAATGGGTTCTTGAAGCCGCGAAGCTTAGGAGTACGCATAACTAGACGCACGCCACCACCCTCGAAGCCTGGGCGGACCTGGTAACGAGCCTTAGTACCCTTGGTACCGCGACCTGAGGTCTTACCCTTAGAACCCTCACCACGACCAACGCGAGTGCGCTCCTTCTTTGAACCAGGAGCTGGGCGTAGGTGGTGAAGCTTTAGTACGTTTACTTTTTCCTCGGCAGGAGCAGCAGCCTTCTTTGCAGCAGCCTTTGGAGCAGCAGCCTTTGCAGGTGCCTTCTCCTCAGCAGCAGCCTTTGGGGCGGCGGCCTTTGCCGGTGCAGCCTTAGCTGCAGCCGGTGCCTTTGCTGGAGCCTTTGCGGCAGCAGCCTTTGGAGCAGCCTTTGCTGCTGGAGCCTTCTTTTCGTCAGCCATTAGTCGATCTCCTCAACCTTAACTAGGTGTGCAACGGTGTTAACCATGCCGCGGACCGAAAGGCTGTCTTCCTTGACGATGATGTCGCCAATGCGCTTTAGTCCGAGACTGCGAAGGGTCTCGCGCTGGTTTGGCTTGTTGCCAATCTTGCTCTTTACCTGGGTCACCTTTAGACGCTTAGCCATTAGGCACCTGCCTTCTGCTGGCGAAGAAGACCTGCCGGAGCAACTTCTTCTAGCGATAGGCCACGACGTGCTGCAACTGCTGCTGGCTCTTCGAGCTGGCGTAGTGCCTCAATGGTGGCGTGAACGATGTTGATGGTGTTCGAAGATCCGAGCGACTTGCTTAGCACGTCGTGGATACCTGCACACTCAAGTACTGCGCGAACAGGACCACCGGCGATAACACCAGTACCCTGAGCCGCTGGGCGAAGTAGAACGACGCCTGCTGCAGCTTCACCCTGAACTGGGTGAGGAATGGTGCTAGCGATGCGTGGGACGCGGAAGAAGTTCTTCTTCGCCTCTTCTACACCCTTAGCGATAGCCGATGGAACTTCCTTCGACTTGCCGTAGCCAACGCCAACTAGGCCGTTGCCGTCGCCGACAACTACTAGTGCGGTGAAGCTAAAACGACGACCACCCTTTACAACCTTTGAAACACGGTTGATGGTTACAACGCGCTCTAAGAATGGGCTCTTCTCGGTTTCGCGCTCACGACGGTCACCCTTAGGTGCGCGATCGCGTGAACCACGACGAGCTTCGCGCTCGTTTGGCTCTACGGTCTCAGCAACTACAACGGTTGCTGCATCAGTAGTCTCAGTAGACACCTTTTGCTCCTTGTTTTCAGCCATTAGAGGACCAGCCCGCCTTCACGTGCGCCATCAGCGATAGCGGCTACGCGACCTGCGTACTTGTTTCCGCCGCGGTCGAATACGACCTCAGCAACGCCAGCCTTCTTAGCGCGCTCTGCGATTAGCAGACCGACAGCCTTTGACTTTGCAGACTTGTCATCGCTTGACTTACGTAGATCAGCTTCCATGGTTGAAGCTGACGCAAGGGTGATGCCCTTGGTGTCGTCTACAACCTGGACGAATACGTGACGTGCCGAGCGAGTCACTACTAGACGTGGACGTAGAGCGTCACCAGAGATGCGCTTACGTAGACGTGAGTGACGACGGGTACGTGCGGCTGACTTGCTCTTGCCGCGAGTTTTAGAAGTTAGACCCATGATTACTTACCTGACTTTCCGGCCTTGCGACGAACAACCTCGCCTGCGTAGCGAACACCCTTGCCCTTGTAAGGCTCTGGCTTGCGTAGCTTGCGAATGTTCGCGGCAACTTCACCAACAGCCTGCTTGTCGATTCCCGACACAGTTAGCTTGGTGTTGCCCTCAACGGTGAAAGTGATTCCGGCAGGTGCCTGAACCAAGATTGGGTGTGAGTAACCAAGGGCGAACTCGATGTCCGAGCCCTTTGCGGTCACACGGTAACCGGTACCGACGATCTCAAGACCCTTGGTGAAACCAGTGGTTACACCCAGGATGTTGTTGTTGATCAAGGTACGGGTTAGGCCGTGAAGCGAACGTGAAACGCGCTCGTCATCTGGACGGGTAACAACTAGGTTGTTCTCTTCCTCTACGACCTGGATAGGAGCTGGAACAACGTGAGTCAAGGTTCCCTTAGGACCCTTTACCTCGATGGTTGCGCCATCAATCTTTACTTCGACTCCAGCTGGAACTGAAATCGGCAATCTACCAATACGTGACATCTGTGATTACCAAACGTAGGCGAGGACTTCTCCGCCTACTCCCTTCTTGGCAGCCTGACGGTCAGTTAGTAGACCGGATGAGGTGGACAGGATAGCAATGCCTAGACCGCCAAGAACGCGAGGAAGCTCGGTTGACTTCGCGTAAACACGAAGACCTGGCTTTGAAACACGCTTGATGCCAGCGATTGAACGCTCGCGGTTTGGGCCGTACTTTAGGTCGATGGTCAGAGTCTTACCGACTTCTGCGTCTTCGATCTTGATGGTTGCAATGTAACCCTCAGACTTGAGGATCTCTGCGATCGCTGCCTTTAGCTTGCTGTAAGGCAGGCTAACGGTCTCGTGGTACGCAGAGTTGGCATTGCGCAGACGGGTCAGAAAATCTGCGACCGGATCTGTCATTGTCATATTTGTACTGCTTTCTTCGGAGGTATCCGGCACGTTTACAAGCGGCCGGACCTTCCCGATTTAGGGGTTTAGTTTGCTGCGTCGTTGGTCTTGAACGGGAAGCCAAGTGCCTTTAGAAGAGCACGGCCTTCGTCGTTGTTCTTAGCGGTGGTTACGACGGTGATGTCCATACCACGTGCACGGTCAACCTTGTCCTGGTCGATTTCGTGGAACAGAGTCTGCTCCGAGAGACCGAAGGTGTAGTTACCGTTGCCATCGAACTGCTGGTCGCTCAAGCCGCGGAAGTCGCGAACACGAGGTAGAGCAAGGTTTAGTAGACGGTCTAGGAATTCCCACATACGGTCACCGCGAAGGGTGACGTGTGCGCCAATTGCCTGGCCCTCACGAAGCTTGAACTGTGCGATCGACTTGCGAGCAAGGTTGATCTGAGGCTTCTGACCGGTGATTGCGGTTAGGTCCTTGACAGCGAAGTCGATTAGCTTTGCATCCTTGGCTGCATCGCCGACACCCATGTTGACAACAATCTTGGTCAAGTTTGGGATCTGGTGTGGGTTGGTGAAACCGAACTCAGCCTTTAGAGCTGCAGCGATCTCTGCACGGTAAATAGCCTTTAGACGTGGTAGCGCCTTGCCTGCCTCAGCAGGAGCCTTCTTAGTAGTAGCCATTAGATGTCCTTACCTGACTTCTTCGCTACGCGAACGCGAACAGTCTTCTTAACGCCGCTGACGGTCTTGACCTCTAGGCGTGAACCGATACGGGTTGGCTTCTTAGTTGACGGGTCAACTAGAGCAACGTTTGAGATGTGGATTGCAGCTTCAGCAACCTCGATGCCGCCAGTCTTGGCGCCAGCCTGGTTCTGACCGACCTTGACGTGCTTGGTTACAAGGTTGATGCCCTGAACGATAACTCGGTTGGTCTCGCGGTTAACAGCTAGAACTACACCCTGCTTACCCTTGTCACCGCCCTTGTCCTGCTTGCGTCCGGTGATGACCTGTACTAGGTCGCCCTTCTTGATGGTTGCCATGATTAAATTACCTCCGGTGCTAGCGAGATGATCTTCATGAACTTCTTGTCACGAAGCTCGCGGCCGACTGGACCGAAGATACGGGTACCCTGAGGCTCGCCGTCCTTCTTGATGATCACGACTGCGTTCTCGTCAAACTTGATGTAAGAACCATCTGGACGACGGGTCTCCTTCTTGGTGCGAACGATAACCGCCTTAACGACGTCACCCTTCTTCACGTTGCCGCCTGGGATTGCATCCTTGACGGTGGCGACTACTACGTCACCTAGTCCTGCATAGCGACGCTTTGAGCCGCCAAGAACACGGATAACCAAGATTTCCTTGGCACCGGTGTTATCCGCTACCTTAGCTCTGGATTCCTGTTGAAGCATTTGTTACTCCTTGTTTAGCGCATACCCATTCCGACGGGCATACGAGGGGTGAATTACTTAGCCTTTTCGAGAATCTCGACTAGGCGCCAGTTCTTGGTTGCTGATAGTGGACGGGTCTCGTCGATTACAACGAGGTCTCCGATACCAGCAGTGTTCAGCTCGTCGTGAGCCTTGACCTTGGTGGTGCGGCGAATAACCTTGCCGTAAAGCGGGTGCTTTACGCGGTCTTCAACCTCAACAACGATGGTCTTGTCCATCTTGTCGCTGACGACGTAGCCGCGGCGAGTCTTGCGCATTCCGCGAGCCTCTACCTCGGCAGCCACAGCTGCAGTCTTCTTCTCAGCCATTGTTATGCCTCCTCAGCTGCAGACTCTGCAGCCTTCTTAGCCTTGGTTGCAGGCTTGGCAGCGGCTGCAACAGCACGAATACCTAGCTCACGCTCACGGATGATGGTGTAGATACGAGCGATGTCGCGCTTAACTGCACGCAGACGTCCGTGGCTTTCTAGCTGGCCGGTTGCCGACTGAAAACGTAGGTTGAAAAGCTCTTCACGAGCCTTCTTTAGCTCTTCTACCAATACTGAATCCTCGATCTTGTCTAGGTCAGCTGGGGTTAGATTCTTTGAACCGATAGCCATTATGCGTCACCTTCTACACGCTTGATGATTCGTGCCTTTAGTGGCAGCTTGTGGATTGCGCGGGTCATTGCCTCACGAGCTAGCTGCTCGCTTACGCCTGATACTTCGAAAAGTACGCGGCCTGGCTTGACGTTAGCTACCCACCACTCCGGTGAACCCTTACCTGAACCCATGCGGGTTTCGGCAGGCTTCTTGGTTAGCGGGCGGTCAGGGAAGATGTTGATCCAGACCTTTCCACCACGCTTGATGTGACGGGTCATTGCGATACGAGCAGACTCGATCTGACGGTTGGTTACGTATGCAGGGGTCAAAGCCTGGATACCGAACTCGCCGAATGCAACGGTGGTTCCACCAGATGCAGCGCCTGAACGCTTCGGGTGGTGCTGCTTACGGTGCTTTACGCGACGTGGAATCAACATGGATTATGCCTCAACCTTTTCTGCTGGAGCTGCAGCTGCCGGAGCAGATGCAGGAGCTGAGTCGTTGCGGCGTGGGCGGTCTGAGCGCTCTGGGCGCTTAGGTGCGTTTGCCTGCTGGACAGCTAGCTCTTTGTTGGTGATGTCACCCTTGTAGATCCATACCTTTACACCGATGCGACCGAAAACGGTCTTGGCCTCGTAGAAGCCGTAGTCGATGTTGGCACGAAGGGTGTGTAGAGGAACACGGCCTTCACGGTAGAACTCGGTGCGAGACATTTCGGCTCCACCTAGACGACCTGAACACTGAACACGGATGCCCTTTGCGCCCTGGCGAAGTGCACCCTGCATGCCCTTACGCATTGCGCGGCGGAAAGCCACACGTGCGTTTAGCTGCTCAGCGATACCCTGCGCAACTAGCTGTGCATCCATGTCTGGGCTCTTAACCTCAAGGATGTTTAGCTGGATCTGCTTGCCGGTTAGCTTCTCGAGGTCTGCGCGGATGGCCTCAGCCTCTGCACCACGACGGCCGATTACTAGACCTGGGCGAGCGGTGTGGATGTCAACGCGGACACGGTCACGGGTGCGCTCGATCTCAACGCGAGACACGCCTGCGCGGTCTAGACGTGAGGTAAGCAGTGCGCGAACCTTGATGTCCTCGGTTACGTAGTCCTGGTAGCGCTGACCCTTTTTAGTTGAGTCTGCGAACCAACGTGACACGTGGTCGGTAGTGATGCCTAGACGGAAACCGTAAGGATTTACTTTCTGACCCATTAGTTGCCACCTTTCTTTGCTGCCTTGTTGGCAAGCTCATCTGGGGTTGCAACCACAATGGTGATGTGGCTGGTGCGCTTCAAGATCTGGAACGCACGTCCCTGAGCTCGAGGCATGAAACGCTTTAGTGTGGTGCCTTCGTCAACGAAAGCCTGAGACACGAACAAGTCATCTTCGTTTAGGAAGGTGTTTGACTTCTCTGCCTTGACCTTGGCGTTGGCAACTGCTGCCTGAACCAACTTGAACACTGGCTCTGATGCTTGCTGTGGAGCAAACTTCAAAATAGCCATTGCCTCAGCGGCCTGCTTTCCGCGGATCAGGTTAACGACGCGGCGAGCCTTCATTGGGGTCACACGGATGTGACGGACCTTTGCTAGTGCTTCCATTATTTGCGACGTCCCTTCTTGTCATCCTTCACGTGTCCACGGAAGGTGCGGGTTGGTGAGAATTCGCCTAGCTTGTGACCAACCATGGTCTCAGTGACGAATACAGGTACGTGCTTACGACCATCGTGAACCGCGATGGTGTGGCCCAGCATGGCTGGAACAATCATCGAACGGCGCGACCAGGTCTTGATCACGTTCTTGGTGCCGGCCTCGTTCTGCTTGGCGACCTTCTGGAATAGGTGGTCGTCAACGAATGGACCCTTTTTCAAACTACGTGGCATTTGTTTTCAGACTCCTATTAGCGCTTCTTGCCGACGTTACGACGACGGACGATTAGCTTGTCAGATGGAAGGTTTGGCTTACGGGTGCGGCCCTCTGCCTGACCCCAAGGGGTTACAGGGTGACGTCCACCAGAAGTCTTACCTTCACCACCACCGTGTGGGTGGTCAACAGGGTTCATAGCTACACCACGAACGGTTGGGCGAACGCCCTTCCAGCGCATACGGCCAGCCTTACCCCAGTTGATGTTTGACTGCTCGGCGTTGCCGACCTCGCCAACGGTTGCACGGCAGCGTGCGTCTACGTTACGGATTTCACCTGAAGGTAGACGAAGCTGTGCGTAAGGTCCATCCTTAGCAACTAGACGAACTGAAGCGCCAGCTGAACGTGCCATCTTGGCACCGCCGCCTGGCTTTAGCTCGATTGCGTGGATTACGGTACCAACTGGAATGTTCTTCAATGGAAGAGCGTTTCCAGGCTTGATGTCCGCGGTTGGACCCTGCTCGATGCGGTCGCCCTGCTTGAGCTTGTTCGGCGCGATGATGTAACGCTTCTCGCCATCTGCATAGTGCAGAAGCGCGATGTTAGCGGTACGGTTCGGGTCGTACTCAATGTGAGCAACGGTAGCTGGAACGCCATCCTTGTCGTGACGACGGAAGTCGATCACGCGGTACTGGCGCTTGTGGCCACCACCGATGTGACGAGTGGTGATACGACCAGCTGAGTTACGGCCACCAGTCTTGCTTAGTGGACGTAGAAGAGACTTCTCCGGGGTTGAGCGGGTGATTTCAGCAAAGTCTGAAACCGATGAACCGCGACGACCTGGAGTCGTTGGCTTGTACTTACGGATACCCATTTTGTATTCCTTCTACTTCCGCTTAACCGACGTTGGTGAAGATGTCGATGGTGCCGGACTTTAGGGTGACGATGGCGCGCTTGGTGTCCTTGCGCTTGCCAGCTCCGAACTTGGTGCGGTAAGACTTACCGATACGGTTCAGTGTGTTGATCGAGGCAACCTTGACACCGAAGATAACTTCGATGGCCTGCTTGATCTCGGTCTTGTTCGAGCGTGGGTCAACTTCGAAGGTGTACTTACCCTGATCAATCAGGTTGTAGCTCTTCTCAGAAACGATTGGCTTGATGATGACCTCGCGTGGATCCTTGTTGATCTGAGTCATGACTATGCCTCCTCTGCTGCTTCAGCCTCGGTTGCTACAGCCTTAGCTGATGCACCCTTAGCTGGGCGGGCGATGTATGCGTCAAGAGCCGACTTGGTGAAAACCACGTCGTCGCTCAACAGGATGTCGTATGCGTTTAGCTGGTCAACTGGCAAGACGTGAACGCCCTGTAGGTTGCGCAAGCTCTTGTAGCTGGTGTCGTCGGTGCGGTCTAGAACTACTAGAACGTTGCGACGGTTGGTCAGCGCAAGAAGGATCGAGGCAGCTGCCTTGGTTGATGGAGCTGAACCAATAGCGAACTCTGAGATCACGTGTAGACGGCCGTTGCGTGCGCGGTCGCTTAGAGCGCCCTTGGTTGCAGCAGCAATCATCTTCTTTGGGGTGCGCTGGTCGTAGTCACGAGGCTTTGGACCATGTGCAACCCAACCGCCACGCATCTGTGGGGCACGAAGCGAACCCTGACGCGCGCGACCGGTTCCCTTCTGCTTGAAAGGCTTCTTACCGGTTCCAGAAACTTCGCCGTGACGCTTGGTTGACTGGGTGCCCTGGCGAGCTGCTGCTAGCTGAGCAACTACAACCTGGTGGATAAGTGGAACGTTGGTCTGGACGTCAAATAGTTCTGAAGGAAGCTCAGCTGAGCCTGCCTTCTTACCTGCGACGTCGAGAACGTCAATCTTGGTAGCTGATGCCATTTGGATTACGCTCCCTTCACTGCGTTGCGGACGAATACGAGCTGGCCCTTAGGACCTGGGATTGCACCCTTGATTAGCAATAGACCCTTTTCAGCGTCTACAGCGTGAAGAGTTAGGTTCAGAGTGGTAACGCGGTCTCCACCCATGCGACCAGCCATACGAGTTCCCTTGAAAACACGTGATGGAGTCGATGATGCACCGATCGAACCAGGCTTACGGTGGTTGCGGTGAGCACCGTGAGATGCACCTACACCAGAGAAGCCGTGGCGCTTCATGTGACCTGCGAAGCCCTTACCCTTTGAGGTTCCGACGACGTCAACCTTTGATCCGACCTCTAGGGTCTCAACGCCAAGTTCCTGACCAACGGTGTAGTCAGCTGCATCAGCGGTGCGGATCTCGGCGATGTGACGACGAGGAGTAACGCCAGCCTTCTCAAAGTGACCGCCAACTGGCTGATTTACTTTGCGAGGGTCGATGGCGCCGTATGCGACCTGGATGGCTACATAGCCATCGGTCTCTGCGTTCTTGATCTGGGTGACAACGTTCGAGCCAGCCTCAACGACGGTGACAGGAACAAGCTTGTTGTTCTCGTCCCATACCTGAGTCATGCCGAGCTTCTTGCCCAGTAGTCCCTTAACGGTTCTGTTGGTAGACATGATTTTCCTTAGAGCTTGATCTCGATGTTGACGTCTGCCGGGAGGTCGAGACGCATCAAAGAGTCAACTGCCTTAGGAGTTGGGTCGATGATGTCGATAACGCGCTTGTGGGTGCGCATCTCGAAGTGCTCGCGGCTGTCCTTGTACTTGTGAGGAGAACGAATTACACAAACTACGTTCTTCTCGGTCGGCAGAGGCACTGGGCCTACTACAGTCGCGCCTGCACGGGTAACCGTGTCGACGATCTTGCGTGCCGAAGTGTCAATGACCTCGTGGTCATAAGACTTAAGTCGAATGCGGATTTTCTGTCCGGCCATCTTGACTCGCTCTCGTTCTACCCATGGTTTCCCACGGGACGCTTAGTAGCACTACTTCTGTTGCACCACTGTTTTGATTTCAAGACCCTCCACGAGCTCTAGGAGCCCACTTAGGGGTACTGCTTGTCCGACCCACGCTGTCGGGCGTGTCGCACTTTTTGACAAATGCGAACCCGAGGTTGTTTTATCGGATACATTTTTGTTCTTGCTGCCGGGGGATCTTCGAGCCTTACAACTCTGGATCACATGCCTGCAGTGGTTCACGCCGAAAACGGGCGCGACTACTCACGAACTTGTCTATCTTGCCACACTTTGGCGTGTCTATGCAAGTTAATGTTTCCGGGCAGAACTATTGTTTGCTGCCACCCGCCCGAGTTAGCCAGCTAAGTGAAAAACCCCAGACCCGAAGGCCTGGGGTTTCTCGGTAAGTAATCGAAATTACTTGGTGATCTTGGTAACGGTTCCAGCACCTACGGTACGGCCACCCTCACGGATAGCGAAACGTAGACCCTCTTCCATAGCGATTGGCTGGATTAGCTCAACCGACATTTCGGTGGTGTCGCCAGGCATAACCATTTCAGTACCTGCAGGAAGGGTGATAACACCAGTCACGTCAGTGGTACGGAAGTAGAACTGTGGGCGGTAGTTTGCGTAGAACGGGTTGTGACGGCCACCCTCATCCTTTGAAAGGATGTAGACGTTGGCGTCGAAGCCGGTGTGAGGGGTGATCGAACCAGGCTTGCAAACAACCTGACCGCGCTCAACTTCTTCACGCTTGATACCGCGGATAAGGATACCCACGTTCTCGCCTGCTTCTGCGAAGTCAAGTAGCTTGCGGAACATCTCGATACCGGTAACGGTAGTCTTCTGCTTCTCGCGGATACCAACGATTTCAACTTCGTCGTTAACCTTGACCTGGCCGCGCTCGACCTTACCGGTTAGAACGGTTCCACGACCAGTGATGGTGAAAACGTCTTCAACAGGCATAAGGAATGCCTTCTCGGTGTCGCGAACTGGCTCTGGAATGAACTCGTCACACGCGTTCATTAGGTCTAGAACCTTAGCGCCCCATACTGGGTCACCCTCTAGAGCCTTTAGAGCTGAAACCTGGATAACAGGAGCGTCGTCGCCTGGGAACTCGTAGGTGCTTAGAAGTTCGCGAACTTCCATCTCTACTAGCTCTAGGATTTCTGCGTCGTCAACCATGTCTGACTTGTTTAGAGCCACAACGATGTAAGGAACGCCAACCTGGCGAGCAAGAAGAACGTGCTCCTTGGTCTGAGGCATAGGGCCGTCGGTTGCTGCAACAACAAGGATTGCACCATCCATCTGAGCTGCACCGGTGATCATGTTCTTGATGTAGTCGGCGTGGCCTGGAGCGTCTACGTGTGCGTAGTGGCGCTTCTCGGTCTGGTACTCAACGTGTGAGATGTTGATGGTAATACCGCGCTGCTTCTCCTCAGGAGAGTTGTCGATCTGGTCGAACGCAGATGCGGTGTTTAGAGTTGGGAACGCGTCGTGTAGTACACGGGTGATCGCAGCAGTCAAAGTGGTCTTACCGTGGTCAACGTGACCGATGGTACCGATGTTGACGTGCGGCTTGGTGCGCTCGAATTTCGCCTTAGCCATTATGGGTCCTCCTCAGGACTCGTTGTAAATCATCGGACACGGATATGCCCGAAGAGATTTTTGGGTTTACAGAACTTCTATCTTACTTATTTTTGAAGCAGCCGTGAAGCAGTCTTTCGACTACTACTCGCCCTTGTTCTTCTGGATGATCTCGTCGGCAACAGCCTTTGGAACCTCTTGGTAGGTTTCGAAGGTCATTGAGTAAACCGCACGACCCGAAGTCTTCGAGCGTAGGTCACCAACGTAACCAAACATTTCAGACAATGGCACGAGGGCACGGATGACCTTGACGCCTGATGCGTCGTCCATCGACTGGATCTGACCGCGGCGCGAGTTCAAGTCACCGATTACGTCACCCATGTACTCCTCAGGTGAACGAACTTCGACGGCCATCAACGGCTCTAGCAGAGTTGGTTGAGCTAGACGAGCTGCTTCTTTATAAGCAATCGAACCAGCAATCTTGAACGCCATTTCAGACGAGTCAACGTCGTGGTAAGCGCCATCAAGAAGAGTTGCCTTTACGCCTACTACTGGGTAACCAGCTAGGGTACCGACAAGCATTGCATCCTGGATACCAGCGTCAACTGATGGGATGTACTCGCGAGGAACACGACCACCGGTTACGGCGTTCACGAACTCGTAGGTCTTGTCACCCTCAACAGGCATAGCCTCAAGCTTGATCTGGATCTTCGCGAACTGACCTGAACCACCGGTCTGCTTCTTGTGGGTGTAGTCGTACTTCTCAACGGTGCGCTTTAGGGTCTCGCGGTAAGCAACCTGTGGCTTACCGACGTTAGCCTCAACCTTGAACTCGCGACGCATACGGTCAACAAGGATGTCAAGGTGAAGCTCACCCATACCAGAGATGACGGTCTGGCCGGTCTCGTGGTCGTGCTCAACGCGGAAGGTAGGGTCTTCTTCTGAAAGCTTCTGGATAGCTAGGCCTAGCTTCTCCTGGTCGCCCTTGGTCTTTGGCTCAATCGCAACAGAGATAACTGGCTCTGGGAAGGTCATCGACTCGAGAACGATCTGGTTGTCTGGGTCACACAGGGTGTCGCCGGTGGTGACGTCCTTTAGACCGATAGCCGCGTAGATGTGGCCAGCGGTTACAGAGTCAACCGGGTTCTCCTTGTTTGCGTGCATCTGGAATAGCTTTCCGATGCGCTCCTTCTTGCCCTTGGTTGAGTTAACAACCTGAGCACCTGAGTCTGCGTGACCTGAGTAAACGCGGATGTAGGTTAGACGGCCGAAGAATGGGTGGGTCATGACCTTGAACGCAAGAGCCGCGAACGGTGCCTCGACCTTAGGTTCGCGGGTTAGGCGAATCTCTTCGTTGTCTGGGTCTCCACCCTCGGTTGCTGGAACGTCTAGAGGAGAAGGTAGGTAGTCGATAACTGCGTCGAGCATCGGCTGAACACCCTTGTTCTTGAAGGCAGAGCCACAAAGAACTGGGTAAAGAGTCGATGAAACGGTTAGCTTGCGGATTGCAGCCTTGATTTCCTTCTCGGTTAGCTCTTCGCCAGCGAAGTACTTCTCCATAAGAGCTTCGTCGGTTTCAGCGACGGTCTCTAGAAGGATGGTGCGGTAGTGGTTAGCCTTCTCGACTAGGTCTGCAGGGATCTCTTCGATCTCGTACTTTGCACCCATCTCGGTGTCGCCACGGTAGGTAAGAGCCTTCATCTTCACGATGTCGACCATGCCCTCGAAGGTTGCCTCTGCGCCGATTGGAATCTGGATAACTAGTGGCTTAGCACCTAGGCGGTTGATGATGGTGTCTACAGTGAAGTAGAAGTCAGCGCCTAGCTTGTCCATCTTGTTTACGAAACAGATGCGAGGAACGTCATACTTGTCGGCCTGTCGCCAAACGGTCTCAGACTGTGGCTCCACACCTTCCTTGCCGTCGAAAACAGCAACTGCACCGTCTAGAACACGGAGTGAACGCTCAACCTCAACGGTGAAGTCAACGTGGCCCGGGGTGTCAATGATGTTGATCTGGTTCTTGTCCCAGAAACAGGTGGTAGCGGCTGAGGTAATGGTGATACCGCGCTCCTGCTCCTGCTCCATCCAGTCCATGGTGGCTGCGCCATCGTGAACTTCACCGATCTTGTGGGTAATACCGGTGTAGAAAAGGATGCGCTCGGTAGTGGTGGTCTTACCAGCGTCGATGTGCGCCATGATGCCGATGTTGCGAACCTTGTTCAGGTCGGTAAGCACGTCTTGTGCCACGATATCCTCCGGGATTTAGATTTGAATCAGATTTTGGTGATTTTGGGATGCTTTGAAAAAAGTACATCCGCCCAGTGAACCGGAGGTAAACCTAAGTTTGCCTCCGGACAATGAGCGGATGCGGTGCCGACTACCAGCGGTAGTGAGCGAATGCCTTGTTTGACTCTGCCATCTTGTGGGTGTCTTCGCGACGCTTCACAGCAGCGCCAAGACCGTTAGATGCGTCAAGAATCTCGTTCATTAGACGCTCGGTCATGGTCTTCTCGCGACGAGCCTTTGCGTAGCTAACCAACCAGCGCATAGCTAGGGTGTTGGCACGGTGTGCCTTAACCTCAACTGGAACCTGGTAGGTCGAGCCACCAACGCGACGTGAACGAACCTCAACGGTCGGACGTACGTTGTCTAGAGCCTTCTTTAGAAGAACAACCGCGTCAGCGCCTGCCTTCTCGTGTGCGCCGTCAAGAGCACCGTAAACGATTGATTCTGCGATTGACTTCTTGCCGTCAAGCAGGATCTTGTTTACGAGCTGTGAAACGACTGGTGAGCCGTAAACCGGGTCGGCTACAACTGGACGCTTAGTAACTGGGCCTTTACGTGGCATTTAGATTACTTACCCTTCTTTGCACCGTAGTGGCTACGAGCCTGCTTACGGTTCTTTACTGCCTGGGTGTCTAGAGCACCACGAACGATCTTGTAGCGAACACCTGGAAGGTCCTTAACGCGACCGCCGCGGACTAGCACCATTGAGTGCTCCTGGAGGTTGTGACCTTCACCTGGGATGTAGGCGGTAACTTCGATGCCGTTGCTTAGCTTGACACGAGCAACCTTACGAAGAGCTGAGTTTGGCTTCTTTGGGGTGGTGGTGTACACACGGGTACAAACGCCACGTCGCTGAGGGCTGGCCTTAAGCGCAGGCGTCTTGGTCTTGGTGACCTTTGGCGTGCGTCCCTTGCGGACCAACTGCTGAATTGTTGGCACTACTTCTCCTTGTTAAATCTGCTACGCATGGCAACAGATGTATCTGTTTTGAAAACATCTTTCGAACACCAGATTGGCGTTTCGGAAGTTCTTGGCCCACCGGAGCAGTCTCTGCTAGCAAGGGCGACGCACGTGCTTTAGCACATGCACTCCCTAGACTACCCGAAGATACTCCGGTGGGTCAAATGGTTTTTGAGGCTGTTACTTCTCTTCCGAGTAAGACTCGATAGAAGTGAAGCTCAAATCGGTTGCGCTGAACTCATCCGAGAAGTCTGACGACTCGGTTGGTGCAGCCCAAATGCGGTTAGGGTACTTCTCAGCCTTGGCCTCTTCGGTCGCCTCAACAGTGATGTTGCGGTAGATCGGAAGACCGGTTCCGGCTGGGATGAGCTTACCGATGATGACGTTCTCCTTGAGGCCAACTAGTGGGTCCTCGCGGCGGTCAAGAGCTGCCTGAGTTAGAACTCGGGTGGTCTCCTGGAACGATGCAGCTGATAGCCATGACTGTGACGCCAATGAAGCACGGGTCATACCCATGACTTCCTGACGAGCCGATGCAGGCTTCTTGCCGTCAGCAACTGCTGCGCGGTTCGTAGCCTTGAAGCGGTTGAAGTCGATGATCTCACCAGGAAGCATGTCGGTGTCGCCGCTGTCGATGACAGTGACCTTGCCGAGCATCTGACGAACGATAACCTCAAGGTGCTTGTCGTGCAGAGGCACACCCTGTGAACCATAGATTGCCTGAACACCACGGATGATTTCGGCTGCCGCTTCGCGAGCACCCTTGACCATCAATACTTCGTGAGGAATTGGAGTTCCGTCTACAAGGTAGTCACCGGCAACAACTTCATCGCCGTTTTCGACCAAGAGGTCATCCGGGTTGCTCACCGAAGTGATTGGCACGAATGGGCTTAGCTTCTTGAAGGTCTTCGAAGTGGTGCGGCTGAAGCTGTAGTTGTTAGCTAGATCTTCAGCAGCCTTCTCTGCGGCCTCGCCTTGAGGGCGAACGTAGATGTCGAACTTCTTTGCGCCACCTGAGGTAGGAACCTCAACGATGTCGACCTTGCCAGGCCAGAATGCCATAACGGCAACCTTGCCCTGCTGACGCCATCCGACACGAGCTTCTAGAAGGTCGGTAACACCGTTTAGACCCTGGGTGATGTCATACGAGATCAGACGCTCAACACGAACCTTCTGACCACCGATTGACTTCAGAATGGTCTGCTTCTTAGCTGACGATGCAGCACCACCGGTGTGGAAGGTACGCATGGTTAGCTGAGTTCCAGGCTCACCGATCGACTGAGCAGCGATGATACCGATGGCTTCACCAAGCTCAACCTTGTCGCCAGTTGCAAGTGAGATGCCGTAGCAAAGGCCACAAACACCCTGCAGTGACTCACAGGTTAGAACTGAGCGAACGTGAACGGCTTCGATGTCTGCAGTCTTGAAAGCATCGACTAGCTTCTGGTCGACGAATGTGCCGGCCTTAGCGATAACTTCCTTGCCAACGGTGACGTCGTTCTGAAGTGCGCGGTGAAGAACTGAAAGTTCAATCGCGTTCTCATCCCAGTTGCCATCGATGTCCTTTAGAGACTTCTCAAGACCCTTGTTGGTGCCACAGTCGACCTCGCGGACGATTACGTCCTGGGCAACGTCAACTAGACGACGGGTTAGGTAACCAGCGGCTGCAGTCTTCATCGCGGTGTCCGCGTTACCCTTACGGGCACCGGTTGCGTTGATGAAGTACTCGTTAGCGGTCAGACCAACTAGGTAGTTACCCTTCACAGGCATCGGAGCGAAGTCACCGGATGAGGTAGCCACAGGGCCACGCATACCGATGATCGAACGAATCTGTAGCCAGTTACCACGAGCACCAGAGGTGACCATCTTGAAGATGGCGTTGTCTGCAGGGATTGACTCCTGTAGCAAGTTCTGAATCTCGTTGGTGCGCTTGAACCAAAGGGCTCCAAGTTCGTCGCGGCGCTCGAGGTCTGACTTCAGACCGTTGTCGAACGCTTCCTGAATCTTGGTGTGCTCCTTCTCGCCATCGATGATCATCTTTGAGCGAGCCTTGTCGAATGCACCTGACATGTCGAAGTTCGCGTCAGAGATTGACATCGAAACGCCTGAGCGGGTAGCCCAGTAGAAACCTGCATCCTTGATGCGGTCTAGAGCCTGTGCTACCTCGACGCGAGAGAACTTCTGAACAAGCTCGGTTACGATTTTGCCGATTTCCTTCTTGCCAACCTGGTAGGTCACGAACTCGTAGCCCTCTGGAAGAGTCTGGTTGAACAAAGCTAGACCGAAAGTGGTCTCAACTAGCTTGGTCTCGCCGTTGGTCTCTAGACGGATGCGAACCTTGGCCTGTAGGTCAAGAGCACCGCCATCGAATGCCATCTGAGCTTCAGCAATCGAACCGAACGCCTTGCCCTCGCCGGTAGCGCCTTCCTTCACAGCGGTCATGTGGAACAGACCGATGATCATGTCCTGGGTAGGAACAGCAACTGGGCGGCCGTCTGACGGCTTCAAGATGTTGTTAGAAGCAAGCATCAAGATACGAGCCTCGGCCTGAGCCTCAACCGATAGAGGAAGGTGGACAGCCATCTGGTCACCGTCGAAGTCAGCGTTGAACGCAGCACATACGAGTGGGTGAAGCTGGATTGCCTTGCCTTCAACAAGCTGTGGCTCGAACGCCTGGATACCTAGACGGTGCAGGGTAGGTGCACGGTTTAGAAG
The DNA here is from genome assembly GCA_039805505.1 of Actinomycetota bacterium. Lineage (GTDB taxonomy): Bacteria > Actinomycetota > Actinomycetes > Actinomycetales > Microbacteriaceae > Rhodoluna. The sequence continues at coordinate 7,132 of JBDLUE010000003.1, read as the reverse complement.
AACTGGACGCTCGCGGATGACTTCTTCAAGAACACCCCAAACCTGTGGACGTGAACGCTCGACCATACGCTTTGCAGACTTGATGTTCTGAGCTAGACCCAGGTCAACAAGACGCTTCATAACGAATGGCTTGAAGAGCTCGAGTGCCATCAGCTTTGGAAGACCACACTGGTGCAGCTTCAGCTGAGGACCAACAACGATTACTGAACGACCTGAGTAATCAACGCGCTTACCTAGAAGGTTCTGGCGGAAACGACCCTGCTTACCCTTTAGCAAGTCAGAAAGTGACTTGAGGGCACGGTTACCGGTTCCGGTAACTGCGCGGCCACGGCGACCGTTGTCGAATAGTGCGTCGACGGCCTCCTGAAGCATGCGCTTCTCGTTGTTCAAGATGGTCTTTGGAACTGCACCGAGGTCGATGAAGCGCTTTAGACGGTTGTTGCGGTTGATCACACGACGGTAAAGGTCGTTTAGGTCAGAGGTAGCGAAGCGGCCACCGTCAAGCTGAACCATAGGACGGATTTCTGGTGGAAGAACCGGAAGAACGTCTAGGACCATCGAGGTTGGAGGGGTGCTTGAACCAATGAACGACTGAACAACCTTCAGGCGCTTGATTGCCTGAGTCTGCTTTGAGCCCTTGGTGGTTGCAATCTGCTCACGAAGTTCTGCAGCTGCTGCATCTAGGTCGAACTCGGCTAGAACCTGCTGAACTGCCTCGGCACCGATTGAGGTGTCGAAGTATTCACCGAAGCTGTAGTCGAAGTGGTCGAAGATGACGTCGTTCTGGATTAGGTCGCCTACCTTGATCGATAGGAACTGACGCCAAGCCAACTGCTCCTTCTGGAGGTTTGCCGGGCGCTCAACGCGAGCGTATTCCTTGACGATCTTGTCGGTCTTCTTCTTGAACTCAGAGATGAGCTGCTTGATGCGCTTCTCTTCTGCTGGAGTGCGAACAACGGCAATCTCGTTCTCGTCTGCGGCTTCTTCAGCAGCAGCGGTCGCCTTCTTGCCCCAGAAGGTGTCTGGGTTCTTCTCTTCAGCATCAACAAGCTGCTCGATTGACTTCACGAACTGAGCGTCAACCCAGAGTGGAGCTTCCCATAGCTTGATTGAAGGCTCAAGGGTTAGACCGAAGGTTGCAAGCTCGTCGTACTCAGCCTGAGCAACGGCAAGCATTTCATCCTGGCGGTTCTCAAGAAGGGTGCGCACGCGGTGTACGTAGTCTTCCTTGATTAGACCGGTGTCTAGGGTGATGTCCTCGTTGTGGATCTTCATGACGCGGTAAGCCGCGAAGTAGATGATCTTCTCAAGGTCCTTTGGAGCCATGTTTAGCAGGTAACCAAGGCGTGATGGAACACCCTTGAAGTACCAGATGTGAGTAACCGGTGCGGCTAGCTCGATGTGACCCATGCGCTCACGACGAACTGATGACTTGGTTACCTCAACACCACAGCGCTCACAAACGATGCCCTTGAAGCGAACGCGCTTGTACTTGCCACAGCTGCACTCCCAGTCCTTGGTAGGACCGAAGATCTTTTCACAGAAAAGACCGTCCTTTTCAGGCTTTAGGGTGCGGTAGTTGATGGTCTCAGGCTTCTTTACTTCACCGTTTGACCATGAGCGGATGTCGTCCGAAGTGGCGAGGCCTACTCGGAGAGCGTCGAAGTTTTCAACTTCCATGTTTATCTTCCTAAATCTCGTGATTTAACGGTTAGAAACCGGTGTACTCGGTGTCGACTGATGAGTTCTCGTTGCGTGAAAGGTTGATGCCGAGTTCTTCCGCTGCGCGGTCTGACTCGAAGTCATCTTCCTTTAGAGATACAACCTGGCCGGCTGCGTTGAGGACCTCAACGTTTAGGGCTAGTGACTGCATTTCCTTTGCAAGAACTCGGAACGACTCTGGAATACCAGGAGCCTGGATGTTCTCGCCCTTAACGATTGCCTCGTAGGTCTTAACGCGACCAGTGATGTCGTCAGACTTGATGGTGAGGAGTTCCTGAAGAGTGTGCGCTGCGCCATAAGCCTGCAGTGCCCAAACTTCCATTTCACCGAATCGCTGACCACCGAACTGGGCCTTACCACCGAGTGGCTGCTGAGTAATCATTGAGTAAGGACCGGTTGAACGAGCGTGGATCTTGTCGTCAACTAGGTGGTGAAGCTTCAGGATGTACATGTAACCAACCGAGATGTCCTCTGGGTATGGCTCACCTGAACGGCCGTCGAACAACTTGGTCTTACCGGTTTCCTTGACAAGACGGTTTCCGTCACGGTTAGGAAGGGTTGACTTTAGAAGGCCTACGATTTCGTCCTTTGAAGCACCATCGAAGATCGGGGTAGCAACCTTGGTGCCTGGAGCTGCTGAACGCATCTCGGCAACCATGTTGTCGGCCCACTTAGCGACGCCTTCAACGTTCCAACCCTGCTTCGAGATCCAACCAAGGTGGGTCTCAAGGATCTGACCGAAGTTCATACGGCCAGGAATACCTAGTGGGTTTAGAACGACGTCAACCGGGGTTCCGTCTTCCATGAATGGCATGTCTTCGACCGGAAGGATCTTAGAAATAACACCCTTGTTACCGTGACGACCAGCAAGCTTGTCACCCTCAGTAATCTTGCGCTTCTGTGCGATGTGAACAACTACGCGCTGGTTTACGCCAGCACCTAGCTCGTCGTCGCCAGCTTCGATGTCGAACACCTTGACACCGATGATGGTGCCCTGCTCGCCGTGAGGAACCTTTAGAGAGGTGTCGCGAACTTCGCGGCTCTTCTCGTTGAAGATTGCACGGAGCAAACGCTCTTCAGCTGAAAGCTCGGTCTCACCCTTAGGGGTTACCTTACCGACCAGGATGTCGCCAGGGCGAACCTCTGCACCGATGCGGATGATGCCGCGCTCGTCAAGCTGAGCCAAAGCCTCCTGAGAGACGTTTGGTAGGTCGGCGGTGATTTCTTCCTTACCGAGCTTGGTGTCGCGAGCGTCAACTTCATACTCTTCGATGTGGATTGAAGAGAGGGTGTCTTCCTTGACCAGGTTCTGGCTCAGGATGATAGCGTCCTCGAAGTTGTGACCTTCCCATGGCATGAATGCCACTAGAAGGTTCTTACCTAGAGCTAGCTCACCGTTGTCGGTTGAAGGACCATCGGCAAGAACCTCGCCGGCCTCAACGCGCTGACCAGCCTCAACGATTACTCGCTGGTTGATCGCGGTGCCCTGGTTTGAACGGTCAAACTTGCGAAGCACGTATGACTTGGTTCCGCCCTTGTCCTGCTGGATGGTGACAACGTCAGCCGCAACCTCAAGAACAACACCAGCAGTCTCGTTGACTACTACTGCGCCTGAGTCGATTGCTGCAACGCGCTCCATACCGGTTCCGACGAATGGCGAGTCTGAGCGAAGCAGTGGAACTGCCTGACGCTGCATGTTCGCACCCATCAGCGCACGAGATGAGTCGTCGTGCTCAAGGAACGGGATTAGTGATGAAGAAACAGATGCTAGCTGGCGAGGAGAGATGTCTAGGTAATCGACGTCTTCCTTGTCAACCTCAACAACGTCGCCGCGGAAGCGAGCGAACACCTTGTTGTTTGCGAAGGTCTTGTCAGCGTTTAGAGGGGTCTCTGCTGCTGCGATTGCCTTGCCGTCTTCTGCTGCTGCGTCTAGGTACTCGATCTTGCCCGAAACCTTACCGTTTACAACCTTGTTGTAAGGGGTCTCGATGAAGCCGAATGCGTTGATGCGAGCGTATGCGGTTAGGGAACCGATAAGACCGATGTTTGGACCTTCAGGAGTCTCGATAGGGCACATACGGCCATAGTGAGACGGGTGAACGTCACGGACTTCCATCTGAGCACGCTCACGTGCGATACCGCCGGGCCCAAGCGCTGAAAGGCGACGCTTGTGAGCCAGACCTGCAAGCGGGTTGTTCTGGTCCATGAACTGTGAAAGCTGTGAAGCACCGAAGAACTCCTTGATCGCGCTGACGACTGGGCGCAGGTTGATCAGGGTCTGAGGGGTGATTGCTTCGATGTCCTGAGTCGACATGCGCTCGCGAACAACGCGCTCCATGCGGCTTAGACCAATGCGAACCTGGTTCTGGATGAGCTCGCCAACGCTGCGGATGCGGCGGTTAGAGAAGTCATCGATGTCATCCGAGCTAACAGCAATCTTGGCGGTCTTGCCACCCATCTTGACTGGGAACTCTAGGCGAGCACCTGTTGAGATGGCAGCTGAGTTAGCGATCTGCTGGTCGAATAGAAGTAGGTACTTCAAGGTGGCTACGACGTCTTCGACGGTCAGGGTGTTAGCCGCTGCGTCAACGTTTAGGCCCAGCTTGCGGTTCAGCTTGTGACGACCAACCTTCGCTAGGTTGTAGCGCTTGGTGTCGAAGTAGGTTGATTTCAACCATGCTTCTGAAACTTCAGCACCGGCGGTCTCGCCGCGAACCTTGCGGTAGAGCTCGCGAAGAGCGTCTTCCTTGGTGATGATCGGGTTTACGAAGACCTTTGACTTGTCATAAGCAAGGGTGTTCTCGATTAGGTCTAGGTCGAAGGTCCAGTTTGGAGCACCGGCCTTCACCGCTGACTCGATGTCCTTGAACTCGTCGCGGATCTGGTCTTCGGTTAGGCCAAGAGCCTTCAGGAAGATGGTTGCTGAGACCTTGGTCTTGCGGTCAACCTGAACCTGGATGATTGGCTGGCCGAAGCGAGCGATCGGCTTGCGGTCATCGCGAACCCACTCGGTTAGGAACTCTAGGTAAGAACCGCGGCTCGGGATGATCTGAGCCTTGTTATTGCGAACGTCGAGGTTACCGGTGGTGTTGGTTGAGACAGAGAAGTAAACACCAGGTGAGCGGACCAGCTGCGAGACAACAACACGCTCGGTGCCGTTGATAACGAAGGTGCCCTTTTCGGTCATAACCGGGAAGTCACCCATGAAGACGGTCTGTGACTTGATTTCACCGGTTAGGTAGTTGGTGAACTCGGCCTTGATGTAGAGAGGCTGGGTGTATGACTTGCCCTTGGTCTTGCACTCGTCAGGAGTGTATGAAGGGTCGTAAAGCTCTGGGTTGCCGAAGGCAAGACCCATCTTTGCGTCCTGCGACGAGTTGGCTGAGTCTTCGATCGGGGAGATCTCTTCGAAGATCTCCTCTAGACCGGTCTTTGCAGACGGGCCCTCTTTCTCACGCCAAGCTGGTGCGCCGACGAGCCAGTCAAAGCTCTCGGTCTGCAGGCTTAGTAGGTCGGGAAGTTCGATCGGCTCTGGAGACTTTGCAAATGAAAGTCTCTTAGCGAGGCGGTCGTTCTTGATGGTTTTTGCGTTCTTCGCAGCCAATGTTCCTCCAAGGAATACTGCTATCCACTGATCGCGAATCAATGGATAGATGGGTGAAAAATCGCAACCTAAAACCTGTGACGCTGCGGGGTGTTTGGGAGCAAAGGTTCAGTCTATAACGATTGCGAAAAGGTTGTAAACATTTTTTCTGATAAATCACACAGAAATTCGAGATTGGTGCTAAAAGAACAAAAACAGCTTGCCGCGGAGGGTCTTTTCAAACTTGTCGAAGGCGCCGTCGATGGTCGATAGGTCACGGGCGTCCAGAATCATGGATGTACTGCCATCTTCGAATTTGGCTAGAACACAGGGCTCTCGGCCGGTGCTGGATGCTTCGGTTTCGAGGGCGAGCTTGTATTCGGTGTTGAGAGCCAGGCCGAGGGCCTTGAACTTGGCCTTCTGGCGAGTGATTCGCTTGAGGTCGCAGCCACCGAGCCCCTTCTTATCAAGGTGCACGCCAACGATGGCAACCGGGGTGGTTTGCATTAGCAGGCGACGATTGCGTCGTTGATCTTGTCGGCCCATCCTTGGGCGTCTTCAACACCAATAATGATGCGGGTGTATTTGGTGCCGCGGGCCGCCGGGGCCATCTTGGCGGCCAGGGTGATTTCGAGTGGCAGGCCTGCCTTGCGGGTCCAGCTGACGAACGCACGGTCCTTAGGTTGGATGAATGTGCCGGCGATGATGACGCCCGGCAGGCCGGTGCCGATTCTCAAACCGAGGGTGGTCCACCATTTCTTGTCCATGACCGCTGCGCCACGAATGGCAATGCCGTTGACGGTGACGTCACCGTGGAAGGCGGCAATTTTCTCGGCTGGGCTGAGGCGGACCGTGAGTTTGTCATCGTTGAGGACCAGTTTTGGCATAACCAAAGTTTTGCACAGATTGAGGTTTTTGTGACCCGGTCGGTTTTCGCTGCGGCGAAACTTCAAACGCGAGGAAAAGAATGTGTGACTTTGTTTTGCCGAGCAATTGAGAAAACCCCCAGCTGAAACTGGGGGTTCTATCAAACGCTATTAGAGGCGTAGTTCCGGCCAAAAAAGCCGAGAGTGACATCTCTACTAGTAAAACATGTTCCCCTTCCAATTGGAAGGGGAACATGGGCCGGTTCTACGCCTGATCCTTGGTTCACACCCGAGATGAGGGGAGGTCAACATGAGGAAAACTCAGTTGATCAGACTGATTGAGTTGGTGGTCAAAATAACCATGTTGGTTATCGAGATCATCATCGCTCTCAAGTAGATCCAAAAGGTGACCTCGCTTATGCGCGAGCAGGGCGGGGTCATCTTTGCCGGTTATTTTCTCGCTTCCGCCAGAACTTTATTCCGAGCCAAACCACAAAGCCATAAGGGACAAAGGCAACGAGAGCGGTCCAAAGCCATTTCTCGCGGTTCGAAGTCTCAGGATCTTTATGAATAGAGCCAAGAGTGAAAGCAAATAACGCAAGCCCAACCACGATAGAAACCATCGCGAGGTAGTTCATCGGGCCTAAAGCCTCAACTTCCATGGGCCAAGACTAGGTGAAATTCACACCGCACACACGAGTGCCCAAGGACAATTTCGGACACACTTTTTGACCGCACCTGTGGATAAGAAAAACCGCCGACCTAGCGGGTTCCCAAATACGATAAAAGCCCCGCCCAAGTATTTCGACTCCTGGCGGGGCTTCGGTCACCGAGTCGAAATAACTTTTCGCCTCGCTCGGACCTCGCGGTGACGGAGGGATTTGAACCCTCGGTGCGCTTTCACGCACACTTGTTTTCGAGACAAGTACCTTCGGCCGCTCGGACACGTCACCGTGGGATA
>JBDLUE010000002.1:0-31447 GCA_039805505.1 Actinomycetota bacterium | reverse complement strand
TGACGTGCAGACCACAGTTAGCTACGAGCTAGTTGACGGTGGCGTGAAGGTCAACCACACCGCCGAGAACCTATCGGAAGCGGATGCGCCTTACGCGGTCGGCGGCCACCCGTATTTCAAGATTGCCGACGTCGACACCGAAGACCTGTTCTTGCGTTCCGAAGCAGCCACCGTGCTGGTTGTTGATGACCGCCAGATTCCAACCGGAACCAGGCCAACCGCGCACTCACGCTTCGACATGCGCTCGGGAGTTCGAATCGGTGACAACTTCTATGACCACGACTTCACCGATCTAGTTCGTGACTCGGCTGGGATGGCACACACCTACCTGACCGCCCCAGATGGCCGCGGCTTCGACATCTGGCAAGACGAGAACTTCAAGCACACGGTGATTTTTACTCCCGACTTCTACTTCGCAAACGTTGGCGAAGCCAAACGTTATGCCTGTGCCATCGAACCGCAGACCTCTGGGCCAAACTCGTTCAACTCCGGCGATGACTTGCTTTGGTTGAAGCAGGGTCAAGAGTTCTCGGCGACCTGGGGCGTCAATCTGTTAACCAAGTGAAAACATAATTCACTTGATAACAATCACCTCAAAGGTGAACAGCAGGTTAACGATGGCAAGATAGAGCCATGACTACGCCAGCAAAAACCCCTGTAAAGCGTGCCCCTGCAGCTAAGCCTGCAGCCCGCACGACCGTTCGCGCAGCAGCTAAGCCTGCCGCCAAGCCAGCAGTTGCAGCAAAGGCTGCGGTTGCAGTTGAAGTTGCAGCAAAGCCTGACTTCACCAAGCGTTACAAGATGCTCACCGGAATCGACAACTCAGAGTTCTGTGCCAAGGTTCGCCTGCACCTAGACAACGGCTATGCGCTTCACGGCTCACCTGTCATGGCATTCAACGGCAAAGACATCATCGTCGGCCAGGCTGTTGTTCTAAAGAAGCTTCCAGCTAAGAAGAAGGCTGGCAAGAAGAAGTAGTTCTTTCTTGGTTCAAAAACCCCGGGCTCGCCCGGGGTTTTTGTGTTTCCGAGGCACAGCACGCTGGGCGGTTAAACTTGGCACATGTCTGAAACCTTGCCTCCGTGCCCTGCCTGCCAAAGCGTCTACACCTATGAGATGGGCGCGCTTTTGGTCTGCCCTGAGTGCGCACACGAGTGGACTGCCGAGGCAGAAGAAGAGTTCACCGAAGCCGTTCGAGTCGTCAAGGATGCCTCCGGCAATGTCCTCGAGGATGGCGACACCGTCACCATTACCAAAGACCTAAAGGTCAAGGGCAGTTCGACAGCGATCAAGGTTGGCACCAAGGTGCGCAACATTCGCTTGGTCAGCCCGGTTGATGGCCACGACATCGATGCCAAGGTAGACGGTTTCGGTCAGATGATGCTCAAGTCGAGCGTCGTCAAAAAGGTTCTGTAAACCTCAACCCGCGAAAGCGGTTGACGGCAAGTCGGTCTCGCCGCCAAGGATTGCGCCAACGATGCGATCGGCAACCGACTCCGGCGTCATCCCAGTTGGGAATGCCGGCGCGGTTCCTGCGATAGCGCGCGTTGCCAAGCCAGTCTCGGTGTGACCAGGGCGGGCATCAATCACGCGGATGCCATCCTTGCGAACTTCACGTGTGAGTGCCTGATCGAATGCCCATAGCCCAGCCTTGGTTGCCGAGTAGGCGGCGAGCCCAGCCATTGGCAACTCTGCCACGACGCCGCTGATGTTCACGACGAAGGGTTCGTTGCCAGCGACGGCGGAAGTCTTTAGTGCCGGAAGCAGACCAGAGATGATTGCGATCGGCCCGGTGAAGTTCACCGCTGTCAACTTCGCAAGCGTTGCTGCTGTCAGTTCGCTCGCCGAGCCAAATGCCACGACGCCCGTCGCGTTGACAATACCGTCGATGGTTGCGCCGCTCTGAATCAGGTAGTTGACCAAAACCTCGATGGACTCCGGTCGCTCGAGGTCAAGGAGTAGGCGCGGTGACGCCACAGTCGGTATGTGGGCTCCGCGCTCATTTGACGTAGCCGTGGCCATAACTTGGGCGCCTTGCGCTGACAGGCGCGAGACAAGAAGGCTGCCTAGCGCCCCCGAACCGCCTAGCACCAGGATGGTTTTTCCGCGCAAGTTATCCATGTCAACCCTTTCGTTATGCCATAGCCTTTGATTCATGAAGAGAATCGGTTTTGCGGCACTCATTGCTTCAACCATAGGGCCGGTGCAATCCATCCTTGGTTGGGTAATTTCCGGCGCGCTGTGGCCAGGTTACGACCCGATTCGCAAGACCATCAGCGACCTTGCTGCCGATGATTCGCCGGTTCAAGCGATTCAAACCAGCTTCTTCTTCCTTGGCGCCACTCTCACTGTGATTGGTGCCATTTCGGCCAGAACCCTTGCGCTGCCCGGCCGAATCACGCTGCTGCTGGCCGGCCTTGCCACCTACGCTCTGGCGATTTTCACGACACCGAGCCAGACTGGGCACTCGGATGCCCACAGAATAGCTGCCTCGATTTCGTTCGTTTTGATGTCGGCCTGGCCGCTGTTGTCGATGCGCTTTGATCGTCGTTATCCGTGGGTGGTTCGTCCTGCCGCAGCGATTGGGGCGACAGTAGGTCTGACCCTGATTTCGATCTGGTTCTTGATGACTTGGTTGGACCCAAACACTTCTGTTGTGGGCTTGTCAGAACGCGTAATCGTCACAGCTCAGGTGCTTTGGCTCAGCTTCACTGTCTGGACGTGTTGGCTGATTGAGCGTGACGCAGAGACTAACGCTCGCGCTTAGCGCCCTGTGCAGCTGAGACTGCAAAAATGTCTGGTTTGGCGTAACCAAGGGCTTCGAATTCGGCAAAAACCGACAAGCTGACCTCGCCGATCTTCTCCACCGGAGTCAATGCAATCGCAGCGCCGCCGAAACCGCCGCCGGTCATACGTGCACCGATAGCACCGTGACGCAGCGCAGTCTCGACCGCGGTGTCTAGTTCGTCGACCGAAATCTCGAAGTCATCGCGCATCGATTCGTGCGAGGCATAGAGGAGTTTGCCGATCGAACGCGGGCCAGATTCTTTGAGGGTCTTGACAGTGTCAAGCACGCGCTGGTTCTCTGTCACCACGTGACGGACGCGTCTGAAGGTGACGTCGTCGAGCAGTTCGTGGGCTCGGGCCAAGTCGGCAGCAGTGACATCGCGAAGCGAGCTAGCGCCAAGAGCCGCAGCCCCAGCCTCACATGCCGCGCGACGAGTCGCGTAACCGCCATCAACGAGCCGGTGAGCAACCTTGGTGTCAATGATCAAGAGTTCAAGGCCCTCGGCTGCAAAGCCGAGTTCGATGGCCTGCGCCTCTAGCGATCGGCAGTCTAGGAAAACTGCGTGGTCGGTCTCACCCAACAGCGAAGCCGATTGATCCATGATTCCGGTCGGTGCGCCGACGATGACGTTCTCGCCCATCTGACCGACTCGCGCCAACTGGCGACGGTCCAGCCCAACGTTCCAGAGTTCATTGAGTGCGAGGGCAACCGAACATTCGATTGCGGCTGAGGATGAAAGCCCAGCGCCAACCGGAACATCCGATTCGATGTAGCAGTCGAAACCGGTGACAGCAAACTTCTTCTCAAGAGACTTGGCCATTTCTTGGATGGCCCATGCCGCACCAAATGGGTACGCCGCCCAGTCATGGGAATCATCGCGGGCGATTGCGCTTACGTCAGCCTCGTGCACGCGCGGCGAAAAGCTCGAGGAAACTCTGGCCACCGAGTCCGAGCGAAGAGAGATTGCGGCATAGGTGTGGCGGTTGATCGCGAAGGGAAAAACAAAACCCTCGTTGTAGTCGGTGTGCTCACCGATTAGGTTTACGCGACCAGGCGCAGACCAAACGCCTGTCGGGGCATAGCCATACTTGGCTTCAAAACCGGCCTGAACCGACGCAATCAGGGTGTCGGTCATTTGATTGCCTTTCGAAGCATTTCTGCTGTGGTCTCGGGTGGGAAGTCCGCGATGAATGCGCCCATTGCCGATTCGCTTCCGGCGAGGTACTTGAGTTTGTCGGCAGCTCGTCGAGGCGACGTGATCTGCAGTTGCAAGCGCACGTTCTCTCCACCGGCAACCAGAGGTGCCTGGTGCCATGCCGAAATGTAAGGAGTCGGGGTGTCGTAAACCGTGTCGAGAGCTTTCAATAACCGCGAATAAATCGACGCAAGTTCGTCGCGTTCTACATCGTCTAGCTGAGCAAGATTCTGGACATGGCGGTGCGGCAAAAGGTGGATCTCAATCGGCCAGCGGCCGGCGAAAGGCACGTATGCGGTGAAGTGCTCTCCCTTGATGAGAACGCGCTCTCCGGCCTGTTCGAATGCCAGGGTTTCGGCAAACAAGTTTGGGCCGTATGCCTCAATCGAGGCCAGCAGTTTCTGAGTTCGCGGGGTTACATACGGGTATGAATAGATTTGCCCGTGCGGGTGGTGAAGGGTAACGCCGATATCTTGGCCGCGGTTTTCGAATGGGAAGACCTGACGAATGCCAGGCAGTGCCGATAGCTCCTCGGTTCGATCTGCCCAGGCGTCGATGATGGTTCGCACGCGACCGACAGATTGATCCGCCAGTGAGCCAAGGTGTTCAGGGCTGAAAACTACGACTTCACAGCGGCCAATCGAAGCGCGCTTTGAGCCGAGTTTCAAATCAGGGACAACGGCATAATTTTCGTCGTCGATGTCTGCAAGTTCCGGCCCAAAAGATGGGCTCTTGTTCTCAAAAACTGCGACGTCGAAGGTGTCAGGAATTTCCGACTGGTATTCATCTGTGGTTGGGCAAAGTGGACACATGTGAGCTGGTGGCAAGAAGGCGCGATTGTGGCGCGCAGCTGCGACCGAGATCCACTCACCGGTCAGCGAGTCGAGGCGCATTTCGGCAACCGCGGGGCGAGCGGCTGGCTCACGTTGGTCGGCTTTGCGTTCGGCGGCAAGGCTAGAACCAGAGTCGTCGAAGTAGATGAGTTCGCGACCGTCACTCATTCGAGTGGAACGCTTGGTGGTTGACATTGATACTCCGCCTATTTGCAGTTGACTAGTTGATTATCTCGTGGGTCCCAGAAATCGCTTAGGTCTCGACGACCGCGAGTTCCTTGACCGAAGAGCGCAGTTGACTCTGAGCGGTGCTGGACAAGCCAGTGTTGGTGACTAAGAGATCAGCTTCGTCAAGCCCAGCGAAGGTGCTGAAACCAATCTCACCCCACTTGGTCTGGTCGGCTAACATAACGAGTTTGCGAGTCTTGGCTATAACTGCACGGTTGGTTTCGGACTCATAGAGGTTAGGCGTGGTGAAGCCTCCCTTTGAGTCCATTCCGTGTGCACCCATGAAAACGACTTCTAGATTTAGAGCCTGAAACGCGGAGACTGTTATGTCACCCACGAAAGAGTCGGTCGGAGTTCTGATTCCACCGGCCAAAATTACGGTTTGGCTCTGTTGGCCCTCTCGATTGAACAGGTCGGAGACCGGAAGCGAGTTGGTCACAATAGTGAGACCCGGAATCGTCAACGCTAACTTTGCAAGTGCGAAAACCGTGCTGCCACCCATCAGCCCAATTGATGCTCCGGGAGATATCTCCATCGCTGCTCGAGCCGCGATTGCGTCTTTGGAAAGTTCTTCTCTCAGGGATTTCGATTGGAACGGAGGTTCGAGGGCGTTTCGCTTGTTGAGAATGGCCGTGGCTCCACCATGGACTTTTTCGAGTAATCCGCGCTCCGCCAGCACTTCGATATCACGGCGAACGGTCATCTCTGAAACCTGCAGGACTTCGGCTAACTCAGAAATTCGAGCCCCTGTGCGCCTTGAGATTTCCTGAAGGATTAGTCCGTGACGCTGTGCAGCTAGCATTTCGATTCACCTCATTCAATGGCTCGGGGGAGACTATCTCGAACTCAGCCTAAACAAGACTGGTCCCACATACTGTCAAATTTAGTTAACTATTGATAACAAATGTAAAAATTTGTGCGATTTCCTTTTTCGCAGTTCGATAACATCGAGTAGGTCGGTCAAAGATAGGAAACGCTCATGTCGCAAGTCCCTTCATTCGTCACATTGAACGCGGATGGCGTGCAGCTGATCGTGTCGCTATCCAGCGGCACACCGGTGATCCTCCACTTTGGCGCTGACCTGGGCTCGAACCTCGACATCGCTGCCTTGAACCTTGCCTCGCAAGAGGCTGTTCCGCATGCCGACCTGGATGATCACATCAACCCGGGCATCTGGCGCGAAGACGCAAGAGGATTCCACGGTCGTCCAACACTATTGGGTCACTCGCTGGGCCAAAGGTGGGCTTCTCTATTCACCATCCAAAGTGTTTCCAAACAGGCCGATTCAATCGACATAATTTGCGTTGACCAATCGGCTGCGCTCGAGATTGCGGTGACCTACGAACTCGCCAAACAGGGCGTTCTGACAATCGCGCAGCGCGTCAAGAATCTCTCCAGCGATTCTTACTCGGTTGAAGAACTCAACGCGTGGCTTCCACTCCCTGACTACGCGACCGAAACTATGGACTTCACCGGCCGCTGGGTCAAGGAGCGTCAACCTCAGCGACGCGAGATTCAGGTGGGCACCTGGTCTCGTGAGATCCGCGAAGGGCGCTCGGGACACGATTACACAATTGTTCAACTGGCAATGACTCCCGGAGCTAACTATCAGACCGGCGAGGTTTGGTCGGTTGGCTTGAAGTGGAGCGGCAATACCCGCCACCTAGTTGAAAAGTTGCCTACCGGTCGCGCATCGATCGGCGCGGGCGAACTGCTACTTCCGGGAGAGGTCATCCTGGCCTCGGGCGAAGAATACGTCGCTCCGAGCCTCGTGGTTTCTTACTCGGCTGAAGGCATCGATGGCATCACCGATCGCCACTACCGGTGGCTGCGATCACGCCCAAATCACCCAAGTGTCGTTCGCCCACGTCCGCTTACCCTCAACGTTTGGGAAGCGGTCTACTTCGATCACAATCTTGAGAAGCTAACCCAACTCGCTGACGTTGCTGAAAGCATAGGCGTTGAGCGCTTCGTCTTGGATGATGGCTGGTTCGGCTCTCGTCGCAACGACCTCAGTGGTTTAGGAGACTGGGTTGTCTCCAAGGATGTTTGGCCAAACGGCCTGAAACCACTCATCGATGTTGTTAAGTCTCGCGGCATGGAATTTGGCCTGTGGTTCGAAGGTGAAATGGTCAACCCTGACTCAGACCTTTTCCGCGCGCACCCTGAATGGATTCTTCACGTCGAGGGTCGCACCCCACCGGAAGGTCGCTTTCAGCAGGTTGTCGACCTGACCCATCAGGGAGCCTACGACCACGTCTTCGGGCAAATCGACGCAGTCCTTAGTGAATACGACATCGCTTACATCAAGTGGGATCACAACCGAACCCTGACCGACGCCGCACACTTCGGCAAAGCTGCCGTTCGCGAGCAGACAAAGGCAATTTATCGAATGTTCGACGAGCTGAAGCTTCGTCGTCCTGGGCTTGAAATTGAATCTTGCTCATCGGGAGGTGGCCGCATCGACTTCGGCATGGTTGAACATGCCGACCGATTCTGGACTTCAGATTGCAACGATGCGCTAGAGCGCCAGTACATCCAGCGTTACACCCAGTATGTGATCCCGCCAGAAATGCTCGGCTCTCACATTGGCCCAACCGAGTCACACACGACTCACCGCACTCACTCACTTCAGTTCCGCGCAATTTCGGCACTGTTCGGCCATGCCGGCCTGGAGTGGGATTTGACTCAAACCACCGACGAAGAGCGTTCGGCTCTAAAGTCGTGGGCTCAGTATTACAAGTCCAACCGCTCGCTGATTCACACGGGTCGTATGGTCAGAATCGAACAATCCGATGACAGTGCATTCGTTCACGGTGTTGTCGCGCAAGATAAATCTCGTGCGATTTTCGCGTTGGTTGCGCTGCGCGGCATGCCGGCTTCTACGCCGAACGCACTTCGATTTGAAGGCTTGGATGCCGGTGCGAGTTACCGAGTCAAAATGGTCGAACCGGCAGGCAAGGCTCCCTACATCGGTCGCCAGTCGCCTAAGTGGTTCGACGGTGTGGTGCTCACCGGTTCCGCATTAGCTCGCGTAGGCGTTCGGCCTCCGATTCTTGCTCCGGAAAACGCCATCTTGATTGAGCTGGAGCGAATCTAGCGAAGCTTACTCTCGCGATTAGTTTTTCAAATCGTTGTATTTTCGTGTCTCACTGAGCCCCAATGCTCTGATAATGTGAACGCTAACATAATGTCAATTTGAAGCACTTTTCGTCTTTAGGGAGAACGTCTGATGTCAGCAGTCAAAGGTCAAATTTGGTTCCTTACCGGCAGCCAGAACCTTTACGGTCCTGAAACTCTCGAGCAGGTCGCCGACCAGTCAAAGCTTGTGATGTCTCAGCTTGCCGAACAGCTTGGCGCACCGGCCGAGCTCGTCTGGAAGCCGGTTTTGAAGACCCCGGAGATGATTCGCGAAATCATGCTCGAGGCCTCCCGTGATGACAACTGCCTCGGTGTGATCACCTGGATGCATACCTTCTCCCCAGCCAAAATGTGGATCAACGGTTTGAACGCCCTGACCAAGCCACTGCTGCACCTGCACACACAGGCCGGCCAGTCGCTTCCATGGAGCACCCTGGACATGGACTTCATGAACCTAAACCAGGCTGCGCACGGCGACCGCGAATACGCGCACCTGGTGACACGCACCGGCATGGCGCGCAAGATCATTGTCGGTCACCCGACCGAGAAGGCCGTTGGCGAGCGCATCACCAACTGGGCCTTCGCAACCATCGGCTGGAAGACCACGCAGCACCTGAAGGTTGCCCGCTTTGGCGACAACATGCGTTTTGTTGCTGTCACGGATGGCGACAAGGTCGCCGCTCAGCTCAAGTTTGGAATGTCAATCGAGCAGCTCGGCGTGAACACTCTTGTTGAAGCAGTCGACAACGTCAGCGATGAGGCGGCCGAGGCGTTGACCGCTGTTTACGAGCGCGAATACGACGTGGCCGAAGAGCTGCGAGCTGGTGGAGCGCGTCACGAGTCTTTGGTCTATGGAGCGAAGATCGAGATCGCTCTTCGAGCCATCCTCGAAGCAGGCGGTTTCCAGGCCTTCACATCAAACTTCGAGGACCTTGGAGCCCTTCGTCAGTTGCCTGGCCTTGCGGTTCAACGCTTGATGGCCGAGGGCTATGGTTTCGGTGGCGAGGGCGACTGGAAGACATCGGCGATGGGCGCGATCCTGAAGTCGATGACGCCAGCCGGTGGCGGAACCTCATTCATGGAGGACTACACCTACCACTTCGGTCCTGGCACCCCAAAGATCCTCGGTGCGCACATGCTCGAGGTATGCCCGACCATCACTTCAAAGAAGCCTCGCATTGAGATTCACCCACTCGGAATCGGCGGCAAGGAAGACCCAGTTCGCATGGTCTTTACCGCAGAGCCGGCTGCCGGACGCGTTGTTTGCCTCGTGGACATTGGTGACCGATTCCGCATCATCTCGAACGAGATCAAGATCGTCGAACCAACCGAAGACCTTCCTTTACTTCCTGTGGCGCGCGCGGTTTGGGAGCCGCTGCCTTCACTTGCCGAGTCGGCTGAAGCCTGGATGCTGGCTGGCGGCAGCCACCACACCGTTCTCACCAACGCGGTCAGCGAAGAGACCATCGAAGACTATGCGCGCATCGCCGGGGTCGAGCTCGTGCAGATCGACAAGGACACCAACCTTCGTGCGTTCCGTCGTGACTTGCAGTATGCCAACACCTATTACCGCTTCGCTGATTCAATCGGCTAATCCCGAATGACAACAAAAGCGAAGTGGACACTGTTTGGGTCCAAGATCGAAAAGCCAAGGCCAAGTTTGACTGTGGCTGCGGTCGCCATTCTGTTTGCCGCTCAGACGTTCACCGCAACCGAAGAGCAGTACCCGATCTACATGTGTTTTTTGGCTTGGATATCGGCTGGTTGGCTCACCTGGTTCGCAGTCAAGAAGTCGGCGCTGATTGGCCTGCTTACCATCCCGATCTCGCTCCTATGGCTGAACCCGATTTTGGGCGGGGAGTGGTTCTCTGACTTCGGCATTGAATACTTGTTGGCCCACTCTGCACTTGCGCTGGTGTGGGCAGCCTGCGCCTACACCTACATGGCAACCGAGAAGCGCTAGTCATGGAAGGCTTTCTTTCCGGTTTTTCACTGGCTCCAAAACCGCTCAAGGGCGTTGAGTTGCGGGTCATCGAGAGAAGGGTTTTGAGCCAACTGCCAATCAAAGATGTGCTCCTCGCCATCACCACGGCTGCTGGTCTATCGAGTTGGCTGGGCAAGTCAACTGACTTTCTGTGTCACGTTGGCATCAAGTTTTTGGTGTCGGTTGATAGTGAAGACTCAAAGGCAGTCTTCACTGCAGTCGACCTGCCGCGCCGACTCACCTTCATGGTTGAAGCCATTGGCGAGCTCGATTTTCAACTGGCGGTCGCAGCAGACACCGTCAACGTCAAACTCAGGGTGAGCCGCTCGCTAGCTCCAGGCGAAGAAGCTCAATGGTTCGAATCTGTTCAAAAGCATCTGAGCGCCTTTGAGGCCGTGATGAAAAATGGCTGAAAAGGTAAAGAAGCCAAACATCTATGACGTGGCAACACTTGCCGGCGTCTCGCATCAAACCGTCTCGCGTGTGATAAATAATGCCGGCTACATCAAGGATGAGACCCGCACCAAAGTGCAGAGCGCCATGGATAGTCTCGGTTACGTGCCGAATGCCGCGGCTCGCGCGCTAGTAACTTCCAAGACCAAGATTGTTGGAATTCTGGTGTCTGACATCGTTTATAACGGCCCTGCCGGGATGATGCATGCGATGGAGAAAGAGGCGCGAAGGGGAGGTTTCTTCGCTATCTCTGCTTCGGTTGACCCGCTCGACAACGATTCAATTTCCCAAGGCATCGAGCACCTCCGCCGACTAGGCATCGAAGGGCTTGTGGTCATCACTCCACAGTCTGACTCGGTTCAGGCGGTTGAGCGTCTGGTCACCGACATCCCAGTGGTTTTTATTGACAGCCCAAATAACTCGAAAGAACTTTCTGCCGAGCTGGACAACTTTTCGGGCGCTCAGCGAGCCACCGAGCACCTGATTTCACTCGGTCACAAGCAGATTGTTCATGTGGCAGGTCCAACCGGTTGGTTTGATTCTGCGCCCCGAGTTGCCGGCTACGAAGCAGCAATGGAGAGCGCGCAGCTGCAGCCGAAGGTAATCCCAGGCGACTGGACCGTTCCGACCGGTTATGAAATTGGCCGAAATCTCGACATTGAGGCCGACAAGGTGACCGCCATTTTTGCCGCTAACGACCATCTCGCGCTCGGCCTGATGCGAGCACTTCGCCAGCGCGGTTATTCGATTCCCGAGCGGGTAAGCATTATCGGTTTTGATGACGTGCCCGAAGCTGCTTATTACGAACCGCCGCTGACCACCATGCGCCCAGACTTTGCCGAGCTCGGTCGAGTTGCCATGGAGATGATGCTGGGCCACATCAACCGCGAAGCGACTCTTCGCGCCGACACCCTTGTTCCCGAACTCATCATCCGCGAATCAACCGCCTCACCCGCAAACCTCTAGTCAAACAACATCGAAGGAAACCATGAGCACTGAAAAATATGTAGTCGGCGTCGACTATGGAACGCTTTCTGGACGCGCGGTAGTGGCGAGAGTCTCAGATGGCGCAGAGCTTGGCTCGGCCGTGCTCGACTATCCGCACGCTGTGATGGACACCAAACTTGCATCTTCGGGTGCGGCACTCGGCCCAGACTGGGCGCTGCAGGATGCCAACGACTATGTGGCCGTGCTCAAGTCAGCAGTTCCGGCAGCGATCAAGGATGCTGGAATCGACCCAGCTGATGTAATCGGCATCGCCACCGACTTCACCGCCTGCACGATGGTGCCAACCACTGTCGACGGCACTCCACTCAGCAACCTAGACGAGTTCAAGAACAACCCACACGCATACGTGAAGCTTTGGAAACACCACGCTGCTCAACCGCACGCAGACCGCATCAATGAGCTCGCGCGCGAACGCGGCGAAACCTGGTTGAGCCGTTACGGCGGTCTGATCTCGTCCGAGTGGGAGCTCGCCAAGGGTCTTCAGTTGCTTGAAGAAGCACCTGAGGTTTACAACACGATGTACAAGTTTGTCGAGGCCGCCGACTGGATCATCTGGCAACTTTGTGGCAACTACGTTCGCAATGCCTGCACCGCCGGCTACAAGGGAAACCTTCAAGATGGGCAGTATCCAAGTCGTGAATTCTTGGGAGCGTTGAACAAGGACTTTGCTGGTTTCGCCGAAGACAAGATCGCCAACACCATGGGTGAACTCGGTGATCGCGCCGGTGGTCTGACCGCTGAAGCTGCATCCTGGACAGGCCTGCCTGAAGGCATCGCAGTTGCCGTCGGAAACGTCGACGCACACGTCACCGCTCCGGCTGCCAAGGCAACCAAACCTGGCCAGATGGTGGCCATCATGGGCACCTCGACCTGCCACGTAATGAACGGTGTAGCGCTCAGCGAAGTGCCTGGAATGTGTGGCGTCGTAGACGGCGGAATCATCAGCGGCTACTTCGGATACGAAGCCGGTCAATCAGGCGTCGGCGACATCTTCGCCTGGTATGTAAAGAACCAGGTTCCAGGCAGCTACTACGAGGCCGCTGCCGCCCAGGGTCTAACCATCCACGAATACTTGACCAACCTGTCAGCCGGCCAAGAGGTTGGCGAGCACGGGTTGGTTGCACTCGACTGGCACTCTGGAAACCGCTCGGTCTTGGTAGACCACGAGTTGTCGGGCCTGATGATCGGTTCGACCTTGACCACCAAACCTGAAGATGGCTATCGTGCTCTGCTTGAGTCGACCGCATTCGGCACCAGAAAAATCGTTGAGACCTTCCGCACCTCTGGGGTTCCGGTCGAAGAATTCATCGTCGCCGGTGGCCTGCTGAAGAACAAGTTCCTGATGCAGATGTACTGCGATGTCTTGCAGCTTCCTCTCAGCGTGATCAACTCCACTCAGGGCCCGGCGCTCGGTTCGTGCATCCACGCAGCCGTTGCGGCTGGTGCTTACGAATCGGTTGACACCGCCGCCGAGGCCATGGGCAGCGTCTCGAAGGGCGTCTATCAGCCAGACCCTGAGAGAGGCAAGAAGTATGACCGCCTATACGCCGAGTATGAACTGCTGCACGATTACTTTGGCCGAGGCGAAAACAACGTAATGAAGCGCCTAAAGGCTTTGCGCAGAGAGGCATCAAATGCTTAAGTTCCCACAAGAACGACAGGTGCTGGCCGATCTTCACAAGCAACTCTGGGATGCCGGGCTGGTTATCTGGACAGGCGGAAACGTCTCGCAACGCGTTGAGGGCGGCTTCCTAATCAAGCCGAGTGGCGTGATGTACCCAGAACTAACCGCCGACGCCATGGTCCTCTGCGACCTTGACGGCAATGTGATCGAGGGCACTCGCTCGCCGTCCAGTGACACCGCCGCCCACGCATATGTTTATCGAAACATGCCAGAAGTCGGCGGCGTAGTTCACACTCACTCCAACTATGCGTGCGGTTTTGCGGCCGCCGAAAAGCCAATCCCTTGTGTACTTACAGCGATTGCCGACGAGTTCGGCGGAGACATCCCGCTCGGCCCATTTGCCATCATCGGCGACGACTCAATCGGTCGGGGGATTGTCGAAACCTTGGATGGTCACCGGTCTCCTGCAGTCTTGATGCGCCAGCACGGTGTGTTCACCATCGGCAAGAGTGGCAAGGATGCGTTGAAGGCTGCCGTGATGTGCGAAGACGCCGCAAAATCTGCAGCCATAGCGATGCAGGTGGGCGAACCGAAGCGGCTGTCAAACGAGATTATCGACGCTTTATATAACCGTTATCAAAACGTTTACGGACAGTTATAGAAATCGGTCAGTCGATAGCAGACCATGTGTAATGCTTATCTCAAGAAATGTGAGCGTTCACATTTTTACCGCTTGGGGATTCATCCCCGAAAGGATTCACTCTGCAATGGCGCGAGCTGAAGTGGGTGGAAGTCAAGGCTCGACCGGGTTGGACACGGTTGAGTTCAAGCTAATAGTGACTGGTCCGGTTGCTCTTCGAAAGGAACTGAATTGTTCAAGAAAGTACTAGGCCTAGCAGCAGCTGGTGCGCTTGTAGTTGCGACCCTAACCGGTTGTGCTCCTGCAGCAGAAACCAATGCTGGCGGTCTTATCGGCGTTTCGATGCCTACCCAGTCATCAACTCGTTGGATCTCAGACGGCGACAGCATCAAGACCGCTCTAGAGGCAGACGGCTTCTCAGTTGACCTTCAGTACGCTGAAGACGACATCCCAACCCAGGTTTCACAGCTTGAGGCAATGTTGACCAAGGGCGCTAAGGCTCTAATCATCGCTGCTATCGACGGAACCCAGCTAACCGACGTTCTTCAGGCAGCTAAGGATGCAGGCGTTCCTGTTATCTCTTACGACCGCTTGATCCGTGACTCAGCAAACGTTGACTACTACGCAACCTTCGACAACTTCAAGGTCGGCGTTCAGCAGGCAACCTCACTACTAGTAGGCATGGGCGTTTACGCATCTGAGGACTCAACCTCAGCTGACGGTCCAAACGCAGCGGGCCCACTAAACGTTGAGCTATTCGCTGGTTCACCAGACGACAACAACGCAACCTTCTTCTACAACGGTGCGATGTCAGTTCTTCAGCCACTAATCGACAGCAAGGTTCTTGTTGTTAAGTCTGGCCAGACTGCATTCGAGAAGGTCGCAACTCTACGTTGGGACGGCGCAGTTGCTCAGAAGCGCATGGAAGACATCCTTGTCGGTTCATACGCATCAGCAAAGGTTAACGGCGTTCTTTCACCATACGACGGTCTAAGCCGCGGAATCATCGCAGCTCTAACCGACGCTGGTTACTCAGAGATGCCTACCATCGTTGGCCAGGACGCTGAAGTTCTTTCAGTCAAGGCAATGTTGGCTGGAGAGCAGTACTCAACCATCTTCAAGGACACTCGTGAACTTGCAAAGGTTGCAGTAGACATGGCTAAGGCAATCCTTAACGGTGAGACCCCTGAGACCAACGACACCACCACCTACGACAACGGCGTAAAGGTAGTTCCTTCATACCTTCTAACTCCTTACATCGTTACCGAGTCAAACTACAAGGAATTGTTGATCGACTCTGGCTACATCAAGGAAGCAGACCTAGGTTAATCCCTAGTTCAGCAGGTAATACAACGAGCTGGCGGGGTGCCTCGGCACCCCGCCAGTTAGTATTAGCACCACAGACTTAGACCCAAGTTTCGAACCCAAAGAAGAGGCTCCCGAATGACCCAGAACATCCTTGAGATGCAGTCAATCACCAAGGTTTTTCCAGGAGTACGAGCGCTCGATAACGTTTCGCTGAACGTGGCCCGCGGAGAAATCCACGCGATCTGCGGCGAAAACGGCGCAGGTAAGTCAACGCTGATGAAGGTTCTCTCCGGCGTTTACCCACACGGCACCTACGAAGGCAACATTGTTTATGAAAACAAGGTCGTGGCCTTCAAGAACATCCGTGAGAGCGAAGCCGAAGGCATCGTAATCATTCACCAGGAATTGGCCCTAAGCCCGCACCTTTCGATTGCGGAAAACATCTTTTTGAACAACGAGATCAAGCGCTTCGGTTTGATCGACTGGAACAAGACCGGCCAAGAAGCGCAGATGCTTATGGCTCGCGTTGGCCTCAAGGAAAACCCTGACGCCAAGATCAAGGACATCGGTGTTGGCAAGCAGCAGCTTGTTGAAATCGCCAAGGCTCTTTCAAAGCGCGTGAAGTTGCTCATCCTCGACGAGCCAACCGCAGCACTAAATGACGAAGACTCGGCACACCTTCTAGACCTTCTTCGCCACCTTCGTGGCCAGGGCATCAGTTGCATCATCATCTCTCACAAGCTGAATGAGATTGCAGCCATTGCTGACAAGACCACCATCATCCGTGACGGCAAATCTGTCGAGACTCTCGACATGTCTGACGGCAAGGCCGACCAGGAGCGCATCATCAAGGGCATGGTTGGCCGCGAGATGGACAACCGTTACCCGGCACACACTTCAAACACCGGTCCAGAGATTCTTCGAGTTGAGAACTGGACTGCTCACCACCCGGATGACAAAAACCGCGTGGTAGTCGACAACGTCAACCTGAACGTCAAAAAGGGTGAGATCGTCGGCATCGCTGGCATCATGGGTGCCGGTCGAACCGAGTTTGCGCGCAGCCTTTTTGGCCGCAGCTGGGGAACCAACATCTCGGGCAAGGTTTTCATCAACGGCAAGGAAGCAAACGTCAGCACCATTCGCAATGCGATTGATGCCGGCCTTGCCTACGCAACCGAAGACCGCAAGCGTTTCGGTCTAAACCTGATCGATGACATCAAGCGCAACATCTCGATGGCTTCGCTGCACACCTTCGTCAAGCGCGGTCTCGTGAACGACAACGAGGAATTCAAAGTCGCATCTGAATACCGCGAGAGCATGAACATCAAGGCTCCTTCGGTCCTTTCAATCACCGGCAAGCTCTCTGGTGGAAACCAGCAGAAGGTTGTGCTTAGCCAGTGGATTCACTCGAACCCTGAGGTGCTCATCCTGGATGAGCCAACTCGTGGAATCGACGTCGGCGCGAAGTACGAGATTTACACAATCATTCAGCGCCTTGCCGACGAGGGTAAGGGCATCATCGTGATTTCGAGCGAGCTCCCTGAGTTGCTCGGAATTTGCGACCGAATTTACGCGCTTGCAGAGGGCACGATCACCGGGGAAGTTAGCAAGGAAACTGCTACCCCAGAACTACTTATGAAGTACATGACTGCAGAGAAGGGCAACAAATAATGTCAATCGCAACTCAGGAAAAGAAGAGCCTGCTCGATAACGTTCGCGGGCGTCTTGAAGGCGTGAACCTGCGTCAGAACGGTATCTTCTTGGCTTTGATCGCCTTGATTCTGTTCTTTGCAGCGACCACTCCGAACGCAGCATCGCTAACCCCTGGCAACTGGTCAAACCTGGTTGTTCAGAACGGTTACATCCTGGTTCTAGCAATCGGCATGGTCATGGTCATCATCGCGGGTCACATCGACCTGTCGGTTGGTTCCCTGGCCGCGTTCATTGGCGCTGTGGCGGGTATTCTCGTGGTCCGACCGCTTGAGCAAGACGGCTGGGAATGGCTGCCTGCTCTGCCTTGGTGGGCCGGCATCGTTGGAGCAATCCTCATCGGCGCCTTGGTGGGCGTCTGGCAGGGCTTCTGGGTCGCTTACGTAGGCATCCCAGCCTTCATCGTGACCTTGGCAGGTATGCTCTTGTTCCGCGGTATGGCGCTGATGACCCTCCAGAACTCAAACATTGGTCCTTTCCCAGATGAGTTCCGCGCAATCGGTAACGGCTTCCTGGATAAAGAGAATGCTCTAGGCACAGCGCTTGGCATCCCAGACACCTACAACGCCATGGCTTTGATTGTAACCGCTCTAGGAATGCTTGCTTTGATCTTCCAGGCAGTGCGCCAGCGCAGCGGCCGCATCAAGTATGGCCAGCCTGTTGAGCCTCGCACCTGGTTCTTCGTGAAGCTAATCGTTCTTGCAGCGATGGTTGGTTACGTTGGTTTCCAACTTTCACAGGCAAACGGAATTCCGTACACCCTGTTGCTTTTGGTGTTCCTAGTTGTGCTTTACACAATGATCATGAACAAGACCACCTTCGGTCGCCACATCTACGCAATCGGTGGAAACCTTCACGCCGCGATGCTCTCGGGCATCAACGTGCGTCGCGTCAACTTCTGGTTGTTCGTAAACATGGGTGCACTTGCGGCTCTGTCAGGTGTTTTGATCGCGGCTCGTATGAACTCTGCAGTGCCTAAGGCCGGAGACGGCTTTGAGCTCGACGCGATCTCATCTGTATTCATCGGTGGTGCCGCCGTTCAGGGCGGTGTTGGAACTGTTACCGGTTCGATGATCGGTGGTGTGATCCAGGGTGTGCTGGCTAACGGTATGAACCTGAACTCAGTCGGCATCGACTCACAGATGACCGTCAAGGGTCTCGTGTTGCTTCTTGCTGTTGCTTTCGACGTGTGGAGCAAGAACCGCAAGTAACAAGATTTAGCCAAATAGAAAACGCACCCCTCAGGGTGCGTTTTCTATTTCCGAGATTGCGAAGTTTGTTTAGTCCTTCAAAAACATGCCGGCGGCGACCCCGATGACGACCTTCGTAGGCATGAGCTTTGAAACTTTTGCCATCAGGCCGTTTCGGCCACCAACGACAACAGCTGGCTTTGACTTAACCGAATCGAGTTCCTTAAAAGTTGCAGAAATGACAGATGAGGCTGGTGCCAGAACTGATGATGGATTCGCTCCAGCGACATTGAAGAATTCTGTGGCTGTCGCGCCTGGGCAAACTGCCAAGACTCGCACGCCAGTGTCTTTGGTTTCGCCCCAAACTGCTGACGTGAATGACAAAACGAAGGCCTTGGTGGCCGCATAAACCGCCATTCCAGGAACCGGCTGGAAGGCTGCGGTGCTGGCGATGTTCACAATCGCTCCAGAATCACGTTTCAACATGCCGGGCAGAACTGCCTGAGTTAGGTCGACAAGGGTCAGAACGTTTAGCGTGATCTCATCCTTGACTTTGTCGCGGTCTTCGAGCGCAAAGCGTCCGCTGGTGCCAAACCCGGCGTTATTGATCAGGATGTCAGTCTCGACTTTGAGTTTCTTTAGCTCGGCCATGAGCTTAGAGCCTGAAATCGCCGAAGATAGGTCGAGGGCGATTGTCTGCACTTTTACCCCAAATGCCTTCGACAGCTCAGCACCGAGTTCGTCTAGGGCATCCTTGCGACGTGCAACCAAAACTAGGTTGGCCCCGCGTCTTGCTAACTCCCTGGCGTATTCAACGCCGATTCCAGAGCTGGCTCCGGTTACGACCGCGGTTTTCCCCTTATATTTCATTATTTGTCTCATCTCTAATTGATGCCTTACCGCGAGTATAGGTTGAGATCCTCAAACCTCGTTAGAGTTCTTATAAGAGCCAAATCGGTTCTTGAGAGGGAAATCATGGCTCAAAAAGAACAGCAGTCACAGAAGAACACCAAAAAGGCACCAGCTAAGTCTCTAAAAGAGAAGCGTGCCGACAAGCAGGCTAAAGCCGCTGACAAGAAGTAACTCGCTTACGGCAGGTGGAGAACCCTAACTTCGCCTGCTCCAACTGCTACCGCTCCGGTAAATGCCTCCGAGCTGATCAAATCCACGCTAGCCTGACCGATCTCTATCGAGTGCTCAACTCCTGTGTGGTTTAGCAAGAAGAGGAAAGATCCGTTCTCGTTCGAACGCTTGGTAACTTCGACTCCTTGTGGGACGCTGTAAATAATTGGAGCGACTCCTGACTGGATGCAAATCGCTTCAAGCAGGCTCGCCATCATTTCTCGGTTCGGGGTGCACCCGAGATACCAAGCTTTGGACTTTTCTGAGGTTTTGCTAACAATGGCTGGCAGGCCAGTGAGATCACCTGTTGAGAAAGTAGCCTCGATTGCCGCGCCGGGCAGAAGTCGAATGTGCTCTGTCCATCCTGAAACCTCACCACGGCTTGAACCTATAAGTACTTCCTCAGTTTGGCCGGGCACCAGTGGATGCCACTCCTCAGTGAAGCAGCCAAAAACATCACGGAGACCCATTAGGTGACCGCCAATGCGAACACCTTCTTCCGTGTCAACCGCTCCACTGAACTTGCCAAACACGATGTTGGTTCCCCCAGCGGATGCGGCGCGGATGCGCTCTATGCCTAGATCAGAAATTAGGTAAAGCGAAGGGGCGATAACAAGTTTGTATCGAGTCAGGTCCTGCTCTGGGTGCGCGAAGTCAATAGAGTAACCCGCCTGCGCGAGCGGCCGGTAGTAGTCAAGCAGCGCTTCCATCTGGGTCAGGTGCGTCGACGGTCGCGAATCCAACTCCAATGCCCACCAGCTGCTCCAGTCCAACAGGATTGCTATTTGTGAATCAGATTTCGATCCTAGGATGGGCTTCAGCTTTTTCAGATCCTGACCCAATCTTGAGACTTCACGCCAAACAGCGGTGTCGGTTCCTGAGTGAGGCAACATGCCGGAATGCCACTTTTCAGCTCCGCGAACTGAAGCTCGCCACTGGAAGTGCAGTATCCCGTCAGCTCCATGCGCAGCCTGCTGCAAAGACCAACGGCGATATGCGTTTTTAGGCTTGGCGGGGTTGACCTCTCTCCAGTTGATGGCCGAGGGCGCTTGTTCCATCAGGAACCAAGGGCGACCCGCTCCAAGAGATCTCATTAGGTCAGCGCCCATCGCGCCTTCAATGTGCGATTCGGCGTTAGCTAGATCTGGATACCAGTCATCGCTGATGACATCAATGTGATCGGACCACTTCCAATAGTCGGCATGCGGAAAGAAGCGCATGAAATTAGTCGTGATTGGAATCTCTCGACTAACTCGCTCACGAATGACTTCAACTTCAGCCTTGTAGAGTTCGAGCATCGCATCGCTAGAGAACCGCTTGAAATCGAGTTGCTGAGCGGGATTCGGGAAGTAGACCGTCTTTCGTGGAGGCATTACCTCAGCCCAGGTCGAGTACCACTGTGACCAGAAGGCAGTTCCCCAACGTTCGTTGAGAGTGTCCACATCCCCATATTTTTTAATCAACCAAGCGCGGAATGCATCGGCACTCTCTTCGGAGAAGCAGCGGTGCGTGTGAGCGCCATATTCATTGCCGACATGCCACATAACCACGGCCGGATGCGCCGAGTAACGTTCGACCATCTTCTCGACGAGCGCTAGCGAAAACTTTTTAAAGACCGAAGATGAGGGGGAGAAGTGTTGTCTGGCTCCCCATGCCATTCTCACGCCGGTGTCATCGACCGCCAGAGTGCTTGGGTGATTGAGGCCTAACCATGGTGGTGGCGATGCGGTGGCAGTCGCTAAGTCGACTTTGATTCCATTTGCGTGACAGAGGTCCAGGACTCTGTCTAACCATTCAAAAGACCAGGTCGTCTCGGTCGGCTGCAACTTGGCCCAGGAGAACACTCCGACAGTGACGAGGTTGACCCCGGCTTCTCGCATCAGAGCCATGTCTTCTGCCCAAACGGACTCGGGCCATTGCTCTGGGTTGTAGTCGCCACCAAAGGCGTACTCCGGTAGGCCAGGTATCGCTAAATCGTTCATCTGAGTCCAACTATCGAGTCGAGGTGAATTGGTTAACTGCAAGTTTGCTACAGGAACTTGGGGCTTTTCCTGAGGATCGGCAGAAAGACTCCTTGAAACAGGACATAAAGTGCCGAGAGAAATCATCCGCGGATGACGTTCGAGTCGCAAAGCGTTGTGAATAGGCGGATGTGAGCTTAGATAACGGATTGGTAAACGGAAATGTAACGATTCAACACACAATATCTAACGATTAGAGACCGACTATGTGTGCTTGGTTCTGATTCGCCTACGGGTCTGGTGGGATGAGAGTAACTCTCAGACTGTCCAAATTTCTTGCAAGCACTCATCGAGGAGCAGCAAGCAGAATGCAGGCAGACGCCCGAGTCGAAACAACCCGAGAATCAAAGGATTTTCGGAACCAAAAATAGGAGGAACGAAATGCGCTTGAACAAAAAAGCGATCGCAGTTGCCCTCGGATCAGCTCTGCTACTAAGCGGATGCGCAGGTCTAGACACAGCTGAACCAGCTGCGTTGACCTGGATGACCCGACCAGACAATCAAGCAGAAGCTGACGTCTACGCCGGCATCTCAGATGAAATCACCGCACAAAACATCGGCCTAAACCTTACTTATAAGGCTGGAAACTCTGAAGGCTCTTCATACCAGGACAAGCTGAAGACCGACATCGCTGCCGGCACTGCTCCTGACGTGTTCTGGATTCCGGGAACCGACATTGCGGACTTCGCAAAGGCCGGCTTGATCTTGAACATGCGTGACGAGGCTAAGAAAACTGACCACAAGGACGCTGACTTCTACGAAGGCCCAATGGCTTCATTGACAGTCGACCCTGCATCTGGTCAGCCAAGTGCAGACACTCACCTGTGGGGCCTTCCTCGCGACGTGTCTACCTTCGCGCTCTACCTGAACCTAGATCTAATCCAGAAGGCTGGTGTCGAGGACCCTCGTGAGCTAGCTAAGGCTGGCAAGTGGGACTGGGCTGCATTCGAGTCAACTGCTGCTGCAATCACCAAGGCTGGCGGAAGCGGCGTTAAGGGCTTCGGCGCAGGTGGCTGGTGGGCTAACTGGGGTTACTTCGTAAACTCTTCAGGCGGAAGCTTCTTCAACGAAGACCGCACCGCTTGTGCTCTGGACTCAGACGCTTCAGTCGCAGGTCTTTCATACATGAAGAATCTGTATGACAAGGGCTACGGAGTTAAGTACGGCGAAGACGCTGAGCCTCCATTCAAGGCTGGCCAGGTCGGTATGTTCATCAACGGACGCTGGGCAACTCCTGGCGCTCGCGAGATCACTAACTTCGCGTGGGATGTAGTTAACCTACCTACTGGTGCATCTGAAGGTCGCAACTGGCAGTTCTGGGGCGCTTACGTTGTAAACGCCAAGACCGCCAACCCAGCAGCTGCTTTCAAGTTGGTTCAGCAGCTAACCAGCGTTGATGTTCAGGGAAAAATCTCTGAACTTGGTGCTAACATCCCTTCACGCAAGTCACAGGCTGCAATCGACAAGTTCCTAGGTTTCACTCCTCCGGAGAACAACCAGGCATTCATCGACGCGATCTCAAACAACCCTGTTGCTGAAGGTCCACTGTGGATGGGTAACTGGCCAGCATTCGACAAGGCAGCTGGCGACGCAGTTTCATCTCTATTCAACGGCACCAGAACCATCGATGATTTCAAGGCCAAGGTATGTACCGAAGCCTCTGGAGCCTTCGGCGGTTAATAGACTCAATTGAGTAAGACACGAGCCCAAGCTTTAGCTTGGGCTCGTGTTCTCTCAGCAACCAAATAAAGGTCGTAATGAATTTTCTAGAACAATGGCAAAACCGCCGCAAGAAGCCGAGCCGAATCATTCGGCTCTTTAGCAACCAGGCTGTGTCTATTACGCCGGTTTGGCACTTTGCGCTGGCTGGGCTTCTCACAGCAGCAGCAGTGCTTTCAGTCGTGATGCCCTCGCTTCTGAACCCGCTTGACGGTTTTGGGCCTGCTCTGACGGTGGTTTTTGCTGGTCTCGCTATCGTTCAAGTGCTCATTGGTGTCGGCCTAAAGCGAGGTTCCGGACGGGCCCGCCGAGCTGCTCTCGTGACCAACATCCTTTTCATCGCTATTTCGTCCTTCCTTGCATTTCAAATTGCTAAGTGGATTTTGCTATTCAACTTGATGGGGGACGCCTTTTACGCGGCCTTTGGCGGCCTAGCGATCCTGGTGTTGGGTATCGCCTGGTGGGTTGTTGCGGTGAGAATCGCGAAGCGGATCCACGACGGAAGTTCGGAAGTAGCCATGTCTGCACAGGCTGCTCGGCGTCTTCGCCCAGTCAAATTGCTGAAGCGCGTGGGCCAGGTCATTGTGATTTTGGGTCTTCTAATCTGGGTAGTTCAATTCAACCCATTTACTCTCATCGCTGTCGCGCTCGGCGCGCTATTTGTTCCAAACCCATTGGCGGCTGTCTTCGTGCTTCTAGCGCTTCTGAGCATCGTCATTATGCGAGCACTTTTGGGCGAAACTATGAGTCGCCACGTCCGTGCGAATCAATCCGAAGAAGAAAAACTCGCCGGTTGGCTCTTTGTCGCGCCAAGTCTTTTGGGATTCATGGCGTTTCTAGCCGGGCCACTTCTCTACTCATTGGTCATGTCATTCTTTGACTGGAATGGCTCAAGCCGGATGATATTCGTAGGCTTTGACAACTACTTCGGCACTCTCGGCCTTCAGGTCGTATCAAACGGCGATGCGTTCGGAGCCGGATTTACAAAAATCGCTGATATTTTCGGTTTGACCGTAGGTGCCTTGGACCCACTGTTTTGGCGGTCGATGTACAACATCGCCATCTTCTTAGTTACCGCCGTGCCGCTAGCGGTAATCCCGGCTTTGATCCTGGCCACACTGATCGAACTCCGCCTGCCGGGTTCCAAAGTCTTTAGAGCAATTTTCTTTATCCCAAGCGTCGCCGGTGTAATCGGAGTGACTCTAATTTGGAAGCAGATGTTGAACTCCTCAGTCGGTTTCTTCAACTATGCAATTCAGGAAATATTCATCATGTTGAATTTTGTGCTTCCTGGAGAACCGCTGCCGACACGAGTTGAGATCGGCTGGCTTTCGACTGAGCAGTGGGCCTTGGCGGCGGTTGTCGTCGTCTTTGCCTGGTCACAGTTCGGTTTCAACACAGTTTTGTTTATCGCTGGTTTGCAGTCAATCTCCAAGGAACTCTACGAAGCGGCTGAGTTGGACGGGGCAAATGCCTTCCAACGGTTCAGAAACGTCACGTTGCCAGCTTTGAAGCCAACGACTTTCTTTGTGACCGCGACCACCGTCATCCTGGCGTTGCAACTATTCGACATTGTGTTCGCTTTGAATCAGCCAAACGTTGTTGGGTTCCCGAACAACGCGACCCTAACGCCAGTCGTATACCTCTACCAGTTGGGCTTCCAGCAGGGCGAGTTCGGTCGGGCTAGCGCGGTTGCTTGGATTCTCTTTGCAGTTATTTTCACGTTCACGTTGATACAGTTCAACCGCCAAAAGAAGGAAGCTGAGGCAATCTAATGGCTAAGTCCGTGAGCCTAGTGCGAAATCTATCCAGCAAGATCCTGACCTACTTGATTCTGGGTGTAACCGGAATCCTCGTTCTGATCCCATTCCTGTTGGCCATCAGTGGTTCACTGAAGACCGTGGATGACGTATTCACCTACCCGCCTCGATTTCTGCCTTATGCGGCCTCTTCCATTGAGGTTGACGGCAAGGAAGCACCGTTGTTTGAGATTCAAATGGACGATGGTTCGATTGAAGAATTCGCTCGAGTTAAGCAGGGTGTGACGGTTCGACAGTGGGTTGGCATCGAGAACCCTGCCACTAAGTTCCTAGCTCCAAAGGACCAACTTAAGGACACCGGAAAGACTATTGAGCTAGAAGGTAAGACCGTGGAGGTCTATACCGATGCGGCAGGTAAGTCCTTCGCCAACGTCGGTTCGGCGATTGTGGGTGCTTATCAGGACGCGTCAAACCCTTCAGTACCTTTGATCTACGTGCCGAGTGCTGATTTGAAGCCTGTTGAAACTGTCTCTGCCGAGCTCGGTAACTTCGGTGAAGTACTTGAACTAAATGGTTTCGATAGATCCATTACAAATACTGTTCTCGTGACCATCCTGGTGGTCTCGGGGCAGCTGTTCACCAGCATTCTTGGCGGTTATGCCTTCGCGCGTCTGCGATTCAAGGGTAGAGATAGCATCTTCCTCGTGTGGCTGGGTTCGATCATGATTCCTTTCGTTGTCGTCATCATCCCGCTGTTCCAGCTGATGGTTGGCATCGATTGGGTAAACAACCTTGGTTCTCTGGTGTTGCCATTCGTATTCAGCGCATATGGAACCTTCCTGATGCGCCAGTTCTTTGTCACTATCCCTCAGGAGCTCGAAGAGGCTGCCCTGATTGATGGCGCTAGCCGTTGGACAATCCTTTGGAAGATTTTTGTGCCACTGTCGATTCCTGCGATCGCAACGCTCACGACATTTGCTTTCCTATATGCCTGGAACTCATTCCTGTGGCCGCTGATCGTCATCGACTCTGGAAACCAGGCTGCTTCAGTCTTGGCTCCAGCGCTATCGGTTCTTGGAGGTCGAGGGGCTGACTCGCCAAACTTGATCCTTGCCGGAATCATTCTTGCAATCGCAGCACCAATTGCCGTGTTTATCTTTGCCCAGCGGGCGTTTGTTGAAAACGCGCAAAGTTCGGGCTTGAAGGGCTAGCGCCAAAAAAAAAGAGGGCCGGTTACCGGCCCTCTTTTTTTGTTAGTTCTCGCCTTGGTGCGCCCAACCTCGGGAAATCTTGACCGCACGCTGCCAAGAGATATAGTTCCACTCATCAAACTGCTTGTTCTCGAATACGCGATCCATCTGAAACACCTCGCATAGTTCTTTCTTGGATGACCAGATTCCAGTTCCAATGCCCGCCAGGAATGCTGCTCCAAGACCTGTTGACTCAAGGTTCTTGCCTCTAATTACCGGAATCTTGAGGCTATCGGCTTGCATCTCCATCAAGAGGTTATTCGCGGCTGCACCGCCGTCTGCTCTGATCGACTTCAGCTTTACATGGGTGTCCTGAGACATGGCGTCAACCACGGCCCTGACCTCGAAGGCGATGGCCTGAAGGGTCGCTCTCGCTAGATGAGCATCGGTGGTTCCTCGCGTGATACCAAACATGGTGCCTCGAGCGTACGGGTCCCAGTGCGGTGCTCCAAGGCCAGAGAGGGCAGGCACAAATGCGAGCCCGCCGGTGTCAGGAACCGACCTTGCGAGTGCCTCTACGTCGGACGCGGTCTTGATAATTTTTAGTCCGTCTCGCAGCCACTGAACTGCAGCTCCCGCGATGAAGACCGACCCCTCCAAGGCGTAGGTAATGTCACCTGCAGGGCTTTGCCAGGCGATTGTTGAAAGAAGCCCGTGAGAGCTTTCGACTCGCTTCCTGCCAGTGTTGCTGAGAATGAAAGCACCGGTGCCGTAAGTGCATTTGTTGTCGCCGACTTCAAATGCGGCTTGGCCAAACAGTGCAGCCTGTTGGTCACCCGCAATTCCAGCGATAGGAATCTTTAGCCCAAGGAAGGCGTCAGGTGAAGTGTTGTCAACAGCGCCATAGGTAGGCACAATTTCTGGCAATCGCGTCTTTGGAACCATAAAAAGGTCAAGAAGCCCTGAGTCCCATGTTCCAGAAGTGATGTCCATAAGCTGTGTTCTGGAAGCGTTAGAAGCATCCGTCACATGGCGTCTTCCAGCGGTCAAGCGAGCGACCAGGTATGAATCCACGGTGCCAAACAGAACCTGTCCTGAAGTGACCCCAGACCAAATTTCGGGCTCATTCTTTGCGATCCAGAGGAGCTTCGATGATGAAAAGTATGGGTCGAGACCTAGGCCAGTTTTTCTGCGAACTTCCTCTTCAACGCCTGAATTGCGAATATCAAGAACGAGGTTCGATGATCGGCGGTCCTGCCAGACAATCGCGTTCCTCGGCGAGCGAAGAGTGTCCTTATCCCAGAGAACAACCGTCTCGCGTTGGTTTGTTATGCCTAGAGCTGTTGGGATAGTGCCCGCGGCATCAACAGCCTGCTTTGCCGACTTTAGAGTCGCCTGCCAGATTTCTTCGGGATCATGCTCCACCCAGCCGGAGCGCGGAAAGTGCTGGGGAAACTCGGTATGGCTCTTGGAAATGATCTGACCGTCGATGTCAACGACCAGAGCCGTGACACCGGTTGTGCCTGCATCAATCGAAAGAACTGCCACGTGATTTTTCCTTTGAAAATTGGGTGCTGATCGGAAGTTCTTCAGCCGCTCTCCTAGAGATTATCAAAGCCAAGTGGGCTGTTACCGTTTCGTTATCTCACCTGTTATCAACCGTTATGACTCACACAAGGTTTCGTTACTTACCGCGCATACGGTTTTTAGTGGAGGCTAAAAAAATGACACGAAATGCAATGCAACGATCGGGGTTCGAAGACCAGCCCTACGATGCCGTGATCATTGGTGCCGGCATAAATGGAGCGGTGTCTGCTGCCGCACTCAGCTCACGCGGACTCAAGGTTTTGATCATCGATCAGGGCGATTTCGCGTCCATGACCAGCCAACAGTCGAGCAACCTCGTCTGGGGCGGAATCAAGTACCTCCAGTCCTACGAGTTTTGGTTGGTCTTCAAGCTTTGTCTTGCGCGTGCTCGACTGATGAAGGAGTACCCAAATCGGATTCGAAAAGTTGGATTCTTGGCTGCGCTCGGCCCCGACGCACCCTTTGGGCCACTATTAGCGAGATTTGGCACCCTCGCCTATTGGGCCATCGGGCTTTTTACGACCCCCGCGCCTCGAACTTTTAACCTTAAAGCCACGCTAAATCTAGAGCCTAAGTTTGCGCCCGTCGCACTTCGAGGGGCTGTGCGCTACTTCGATGGAATGCTTCCCGACAACGACTCTCGATTTGTCTGGGACTTCGTGCGCAAGGCAAAGTTCTTTGGCGCTCAGGTATTCAACTATGTCCGACTCGATGCTGCGGACAGAACTGATGGAATTTGGTCGCTACAGGTGACCGACCAGATATCCGGAGAAGTCCACACCGTAAAGTCGCGCTCTGTTGTAAACGCTGCTGGCCCGCTGGTTGAAGAAGTGCTGAAATCGGCAAAGTCCAGCTCAAAGACGGGTTTGGTCTTCTCAAAGGGCATCCACCTCGTAGTCCCGAAGTTAACGAAAGATGACCGAGTGCTTGCTTTTTGGGATGAGCAAAAGCGCCTCTTCTATGTAATTCCCATGGGTGACAGAAGTGTGATTGGAACTACTGACACTAGAGTCGCGGACCCATTTGAGCAGGTCAAGGATGAAGACCGGGAGTTTGTCCTAAGACAGATCAACCGAAGCATGAATCTTGAAGCGCCTCTCACCAAAGAATCAATCATTTCCGAACGATGTGGAGTTCGATCTTTAGTAGTTGAACAAGACCAGTCTGGAGAGTCGGAAGATTGGCACAAGCTCTCGCGGAAACACGTTATTGAAGTCGACGCTCAGCAAAAAATTCTGAGCATCTTTGGCGGTAAACTAACCGACTGCCTGAACGTGGGCGATGAAGTAGTCGCTCATTTCAAGAGATTGGGTTTTCAAATAGGAAAATCACAGAAGTGGTTTGGTGAAGGGGTTGGCCAAATTCCGCCGACTTTCCGGCAGCAAGTGCAGAGCCTCTGTGTCAGCAGTGAGAGTGCCGAGAGAGTGGCCACGGGTCTCTGGCGTCGCCATGGAACACAGGCCCAGCACATCATCGATTCGACAAGTCATTTGCTTGAAGAGGTTTTCGAGGGCACGGGAATCACCTACGCAGAGATTTCTCACGTTATTCATACCGAGATGGTGATTAAGGCAGAAGACTTGCTTAGACGAAGATTGCCGTTGGCGATGTTGCGCTCTGAGAAAGAAATTTCCTCTAATGACAAGCTCCAGGAGATTTTGCGACTTGAAAACCTGACTTAGAACGATAGCGAGTCCAACGCTATCTTCTATTCGCCAACTGTGCTTGCAGTTCAGGCGGAGATAAAACCCCACCGTGTGAGTGGGGTTTTATTTTTGAGGTCTCGCTGTTTCGAGTCGTCACACTATTGGGCCGAAAGTTGGAATCTCGAGCTTTGATCCACCGGCAAGGGCAGACTCATGCGCCCAGACTCCCGGTGCGGTGAACCTAGCTGCGTCATAGACGTTCATAGGCGCCTTGCGCTGGCCAACTGCATCCATGACGAAATCATCGACCATGAACTGGTGGGAACCGCCATGACCGTTAGAGAGCCCTTCGAATTCCTTGGGCAATTGACTTCGGTCGTGAACACTAGCGAAACCTCCCTCCCAACTGTTCTCTGAGACGAAGCTTGGCTCTAGTGACCGCGGGTCTTCAACGTCGGAGAAAGTCGAAATCGTTTTAGTGACAATCTCAAAACTGTTCTTTGTTGCCCAGGATGCATAACCAACCTGCTGCTCAAACGAACCTTCCGTTCCAAAAATACTCATTCGCACAGTCGGTTCCAGTGGTGCCGTGCCAACTCGTCGTAGTTCAGCGATTCTCAATACGCCGCCGTCAGTTGTTTCGAAGAGGGCAATCTGGTTGCTCTGGCTGTTCTTCCAGAGGCTCACGCTTGGATCAAATATTCCGTCGTTAGCCGCGTCCTCCAACCCGAGACAAGTAACCGATCTCGCGTGGGCGCCGGTAACTGATAGAACTGCGCTAACCGAGTGGGTCGAGTAGAGCATTGGAGGGAAGCTTGCTGTGGCTTTCCAGTTGTCGCCACCGTTAGCTGCATAGGCTTCGCTGAACCCGTGCGACATGTCGTGCAGGTATTCACCCTCGCCATAAACGAATCGTCCAAGCTCACCGGAGTCGAACTTCTTTCTAGCAAAAACCACAGCAGGGTAGTAGTAACTGGTTTCAGCCATAAAGTAGGTGAGGTGAGTCGCACTTGCCGCGGCAACCAAATCGGTAATCTCCTGGCTTGTGAGCCCCATCGGAACGGCCGTGTACACGTGACGA
This sequence comes from Actinomycetota bacterium, assembly GCA_039805505.1. Classification (GTDB taxonomy): domain Bacteria; phylum Actinomycetota; class Actinomycetes; order Actinomycetales; family Microbacteriaceae; genus Rhodoluna. The sequence goes on along the minus strand of JBDLUE010000002.1, from coordinate 1,219 downwards.
CCATTTTCCAGGGCTTCGAGGGCGATCTGAGCATGTGTCCATCGAGGGGTAAAGATTGCTACGGCATTGAAGTCGCTTTTCCAAAACTCTGACAAGCTGGCAAACGTTTGAGCGATAGAAAATTGTGCGCCGACTCGACTTCTTCGCTCAGCGTCTAGTTCAACTAGTGCAACTTCTTCGACGAGAGGATGGGCTTGAAACAATGGAATGAAAGATGACGAGAACTGGCCCCCACCGATTACGCCAACACGCAATTTCTTCACATATTCTCCCGTAAATTTGAAGTTGCCTAAAGCCTAATGTTCAGGACTGGAACGGGATAGGGTAACAGCATGACAAATCTTCAGCCTCCAATTCTAGAACCAATGCTCGAGCCAGCTCCTAGCGTGCTAACCATCCAAGAAGTTGTTGTTGGCGACGGCGTTGAGGCGCCGGCGAACTCAACCGTGAAGGTGCACTACCTAGGTGTGGACTACGAAACCGGCGAAGAGTTCGACTCTTCATGGAGCCGTGGCGAGGCAATTGAGTTCCCGCTAAACCGCCTAATCAAGGGCTGGCAAGAGGGTATTCCAGGTATGAAAGTCGGCGGTCGTCGCACCTTGATCTGCCCACCAGAGATGGCCTACGGGCCAGTCGGTGGCGGACACCGACTTTCAGGGCGCACCCTGGTTTTTGTGATTGACCTTTTGGGTGTCGCTTAGTTAGTTGACCGACTCTGGGTCGTCAATAAATTCGCGAACCTCTTGCGGGCAACGGCAAGACTTAGCTATTTTGGCGGCCCAGAAGTAGGCGGCTTCGGTGTCCGCAACCTCTAGCACCGAGAACCCGCCAAGCACAACGTCGCTCTTGGTTATAGGCCCTGAGGTGACAACGCCATCCTGGCTGACCACCACAGGCTCGTAGGTGTGAAACCCACCACCGAAAATCCAAACGCCAGCTTCCTTTGCTTCGCGAACCACGGCATGTGATTCCTCAGCGACTTGTTCCCACTCGTCATCAGCGACCTGCATGTCGCCGTCGTTGAACGAAATGATGAATCTTGGCATTTGAGCCTCCTGCATTTGCCATCAGTTTAGACAACGCGTTAATTCAAGACAACCAAAAATAAAAACCCCACTCTGTGAGTGAGGTTTTCATCTTTGGTAGGCCCCGTCGGGATCGAACCGACGACCCACGGATTAAAAGTCCGTTGCTCTAACCAACTGAGCTAGAGGCCCAT
>JBDLUE010000001.1:0-63845 GCA_039805505.1 Actinomycetota bacterium | reverse complement strand
GCCCACCTGTGAACGGAATTCGGCTTCGGTCTTGAACCCGCCGATGTTCATTACGTAGGTCTTTCCGTTGGTCAGGCCGGCGCGCTGGTACCAAGCGCCTGTGTTGGTCTTCGTGCCCTGGTATAGCCATAGCTGTGAATCAGTGGCTGAGCCATCCTCGTTACCGAACAGCGCAGTTGTCTTCGTTCCAGTTGGAGCAGCAACGAAAGTTTCCCATGACGCAAGCCCTAGACCAGGGATCTGCGCGAGCTGACCAGCAGCGTTTACCACGAATCCACGGCTTTCGTCACCGCCCTCTTCGCCAGTTAGGAAGACTGCATCCTTGATTCCGTAGGCCTTCTTGGTCTTAGGGTCTACGTATGAGAATCGGCCTGCAGGGGCAAGCGACGCAGAGCAGAATCGGTTTAGGAACTTGGTGTGCTGGGGAGTTCCGTAAGAGTCCTTCTCTGTCGCACCTGCAGGTGCAGATGCGCTTGCTGAGAAAGTCTTAGTCGAGTAGTTGTAGAAAAGGGCTGAGGTGAGGAATTCGCGAGCATTGGTCAACTTCTGAGTTGCCGGGTTCATAGTGAACTCGGTAACAGTTGCGCCGGTTGCGTCGCCACCTGCACGGGCCATGCTAGCTGAAGTAGTGCTGTAACCAATTTCGTGGTTCATCAGGATCTTGACTGAGTTACCTGACTTGAATGCACCGGTGCCGTCTGGGATGCCTGCGATCTGGTAGCCATTGAGCACGTCACCGGCGGTGGCAAGAACCTGTAGTGATGCGCCCGGGGCTACCGCCTGAACGTAAACGGGTGCATCTGCCGCAAATGCTGGCAGGGATGTTGTTGCAATGAGTGCTACAGCGGCAACTGCACAAGCTGCCTTTGAACGAGTCTTCATTCGTTTCCTCCGTGTTTGATCGGCGTTCTGCCGATGCCTTCATTAGAGAAAACGAAGATTAAGGGAATCTCTTAGTCACCCTAACCAGAGTGGAACTGTTTAGTGCATTTGGGTTAACGGATTTGCCGGTGTGCTGGTTGCCGTCACGCGAAGTTCAAAGAGCGCTGGTTCCGCCAGTTCGAAAGGGTTGGAGCTGAGCACCACGAATTCCGCAGGTTGCCCTTCATCCAAGGTGCCGTTTCGCTGGGTATGAGCCAGTTGTTCCACGACGGCCGATGTATAGCTGATCAAAGCCTCGGCTGCTGTCACTGCCTGATGCTTAGTCCAGGAAGGGCCGCCGGGTAAAGACCGGTTCACAGCCGTAGCCACGCCAAGAAGCGCATCCGGGCTCGAAACCGGCCAGTCGCTTCCGAAGGCTAGTCGAGTTCCCGCGGTCAGCAAGTCTCGCATTCGATACATCTTGTCGAGACGCTGTCGCCCAACCTGAGGCACGCAAGTCAAAAGTTGCCCATCTTCGCGAGCCCAGAGCGGTTGGAGATTGGCTGTCACATTCAGTTCAGCAAATCTAGGTAGATCAGCGTCGGCTACAAGCTCGCTGTGGGCAATCACTGCCGGGATGGCTGGTTTCACCGTCTCGACGACATCAAGGGCAGTTCGAACAGCGGCGTCCCCGATGGCGTGCATGTGAAGTTGATAGCCCCGTGCGGTGGCCGACGTCGAGGCCTCGAGAAGCTCTTGGTAGGCCCATACCTGTTCGCCATGAGTGTAAGCGGCTGGTCCGTCAACATAGGGTTCGACAACGCTAGCCGTGCTGCTGCCCAAAACCCCGTCCACGAAGAACTTGATGGCGTTGGCCGAGAGCGCGGGATGAGCTAGAGCATTCACTTCGTCACGCATTCGGTCGAAGTATTCGAAGTCATTCAGCCAAGATGCAGGATCAGCTCTGAAGGCCAAATTAGTCGTGACCTTGAGGCGATTCCTTCGGGCAGATTCGAGGTACACCTCGGTCATTCCAGGGTCAATCCAAGCGTCTTGAACCTCGACAACGCCGTCTTTGAGAAGGCGGTCATGTGCCCACTCGAGAGAATCGAGTTCCTGCTCCATTGTTAGTGCAGGGATGCGGCTCATGACCAGTTGCATTGCCTCCCATTCGCGCAGGACACCGGTCGGCGATCCGGCACTATCGACATCAACCGACCCTGCTGAAACGGTCGGAATGCTCTCCAGGAGCCCGGCAAGCTCAAGAGCCTTGGTGTTCACCCAAAGGGTGTGGTGGTCGGCTCCGTGAATGACCACCGGCCTGTCCGAGACAACCGCATCAAGCTCGGACCGATGAAACTTGGCGTCGATGCTTCGGTCGTAAGCTGCACCATCTATCCAGATGACTTCGGGGTGTTTTTCGGCGTAGCCCGCAATTATGGATTGAATTTCAATTAGGGAGGCGGCATTGGTGACATCTGGGCCGGTGTGCTCTCGCCCGGCAAAGAGCGGATGGCAGTGTCCGTCTCTAAACGCAGGCATCACGAACGCCGAGTTTAGATCTACGGTCAGTTCTGCATCTGTCTTCTTGTCAGCAGCCGCCACGATGCCGTCAACTACATCGAAATTTTGGAGCTTGGGGGAGTCTTCCAGCCCTCGCCACAGCAGTGCGTTTGAGTACCGGATCCTCATGATGCTAGTCGATTTCTTTTTCGACGAAATAGCAGGCAGGGCACAGTGACTCATAGGTCACCTCGGCACCATCAATCGCCACCTGTTCTCCGTCAAAGACAAACCGCCCATCAATCAGGCGTGCGTTGAACATCGCCTTACGGCCGCAACGGCAGATGGTTTTTAGTTCCTCAAGGGAGTGTGCGATCTCTAGAAGTCGCAGGCTGCCAGGAAAACCATGCGTGAGGAAGTCGGTTCGGATCCCGTAGGCGAGAACCGGAATCCCATCGAGCACTGCGATTTCAAGGGCTTGGTCAACTTGATCACTGGTTAGAAACTGTGCCTCGTCAATTAGAAGGCAGGAAACGTTCTTGCCGGTTTCTGCTACTTTCTCGGCGCAAAGCCTTGCGAACTCGGTGCGAAGGTTCAAGTCTGGCGTAATCAGAAAATCGACTTCTCGATCGACTCCCAGACGGCTGGTGATTGCCCGAGCTCCCTTTGTGTCTACTGCAGGCTTTGCCAGAAGAACTACCTGATGGCGTTCTTCATAGTTGTGAGCGGCCTGCAACAGGGCGGTGCTTTTGCCGGAGTTCATCGCTCCGTGGCGAAAGTAAAGCTTGCCCAATTGACTAGTTGTAGCTACGGAAAGCGACCACGGCGTTGTGTCCACCGAAACCGAACGAGTTACTGATCGCCAGGATTGGCCCGTCAGGCAACTTGCGAGGAGTGACGACCACGTCTAATGGAATCGCCGGGTCCTGGTTCTCAAGGTTGATTGTCGGCGGGGCAGTGCGCTCGTGAAGTGCCAGCACAGTGAAGATAGCTTCGATGGCTCCCGCGCCGCCTAGCAGGTGACCAGTTGACGACTTGGTTGCAGAAATAGCAATCTTGTCCAGGTGATCGCCAAACACACGGCGTAGCGCTGTGTACTCTGCGATGTCACCGACTGGTGTGCTTGTTGCATGGGCATTGATGTGGACAACGTCTTCAACCTTGGCGTTTGCCTGCTTCAATGCAGCCAAAACTGCTCGCGCGGCTCCCGTGCCCTCAGGGTCTGGAGCTGTGATGTGGTGGGCGTCAGATGTGACTGAGCCACCGACTAGTTCCGCGTAGATTTTGGCGCCGCGAGCAAGTGCGTGCTCTTCGGTTTCGAGAACCATAGCGCCGGCTCCCTCGCCCATAACAAAACCGTCGCGCGCCACGTCATAAGGCCGCGAAGCAGCTGCTGGGTTCTCGTTGTTTCGAGATAGAGCGTGCATCGCTGCGAATGCGGCGATTGGAAGCGGGTGAATGCCCGACTCGCAACCACCGGCAACCACTACATCAATCTCGCCGCTTTGAAGGCGGGTGATTGCGTTGGCTATTGCCTCGGTGCTCGATGCACAGGCCGAAACGGCGGTGCGCACGCCACCGCGAGCGGCAATGTCCATGCCGATTGCCGCTGCTGGGCCATTGGGCATCAACATCGGGATGGTCATGGGAAGGACGCGACGTGGGCCACGCTCCTTCAAAGTTTCAAATGCGTCTAGGAGGGTCCATACGCCGCCGATGCCGGTGGCGTATTCGACTGCAAGACGTTCCGGCTGTACTTCTGGTGAACCGGCATCAGCCCAAGCTTCGCGAGCTGCGATGAGTGCGAACTGACTGGAAGGATCTAGTCGCTTTGCTTCCTGAGGGGTAAGCACCTCAGAGGCAGGCACCTTGGCTTGACCGGCGAAGGTGACGGGTAGCTCGTATTTTGCCACCCATTCGGCATCAATCGTTGAAATGCCAGATTCACCGGCTAGGAGAGCACGCCAAGTTGATTGCACGTCGCCACCGAGAGGCGTGGTTGCGCCTACTCCGGTGACAACGATTTTGTGAGACAAAGTTATTAACCCTGAGCTGCGGTGATGAAGTTGACTGCGTCACCAACGGTGATTAGGTTCTTCACTTCATCATCAGGAATCTTGACGCCGAACTTGTCTTCTGCGTTTACAACGATGGTCATCATTGAGATTGAGTCAATGTCGAGGTCGTCGGTGAATGACTTGTCTAGCTGAACAGCCTCGGTTGCGATGCCGGTCTCTTCGTTTACGATCTCAGCAAGACCTGCTAGTACTTCGCTCTGCGAAAGTGCCATGTTTTATCTCCTTTATTGGTTATTTGACCACTTATAAGTTTAGGGCAGGACTACTACTTGAGCCCCGAAGGCGAGGCCTGCGCCGAACCCAATTTCGAGGGCCAAACCGCCAGATTTCACGGTTCCGTCCTTCAAAAGTTGGTGCATAGCCAACGGGATACTTGCTGCAGAGGTATTGCCTGTGACGATTATGTCTCTAGCCACAACCACGTGTTCTGGCACTGCGAGTTGCTTAGCCAGTTCGTCGATGATTCGGATGTTTGCCTGGTGAGTGACAATGGCAGACAGATCGTCCGCGGTGACGCCGGCAGCCTCCAGTGCTTGCTTGGCAACCTTGACCATTTCCCAAACAGCCCACTTGAAAACAGTGAGGCCTTCCTGGCGAAGGGTTGGCCAGGTGGCCGTGCCATCGCGCAGTTCGAGAAGTGATGCGGTCATACCCACGGCATCCCAGTGTGAACCATCCGAACCCCAGACAGTCGGGCTGATTCCAGGGGTCTCGGATGGGCCAACGATTGCCGCTCCAGCTCCGTCGCCCAGAAGGAACGAAATGGTGCGGTCGGTTGGGTCAATGAAGTCAGACAGTTTTTCTCCGCCAATTACCAGGACATACTTGGCCATGCCCGATCGCACGAGTGCATCGGCCTGGGCGATTCCGTAGCAGTAACCAGCGCAGGCGGCTGAAATATCGAATGCTGGTGCAGGGTTCGCACCAATTTTGTCGGCCAAAAGAGCTGCGGCCGAAGGGGTTTGGTGCGGGTGAGTGATGGTGCTGAACAGCACGGCGCCGATTTCGCTCGCTTCAATGCCAGCACCCTTTATCGCCTCAAGTGACGCTTCAACAGCCATGTCCATGAGGCTCCGGTCGGCGGATGCGCGGCGACGAGTCACGATGCCGGTGCGCTGGCGAATCCACTCATCCGAAGAATCAATTGGTCCAGCAATGTCATCGTTGGTCACAGTGAGGTCGCCTCGTGCCGCTCCCAGCGAATAAATTCGCGAGAACTTGACAGGGGAGTATTGCTTCAAAGTTGGCTGTGTCATGGTTGCTCTAACTATGCGTGGTTTGAGATCAGCGCAAGCGCTGCATCTAGGTTTTCTGGTGACTTGATTGCCAGCGTTTCAACACCCGGCATGGAGCGCTTTGCAAGACCTACGAGAGTTCCGGCTGGGGCAACTTCGATCAATGCTGTTACGCCCGCATCGGCCATTGCAGCCATGCAAAGGTCCCAGCGAACCGGGCTCTTCACCTGATTGACCATCAATTCGACGAAGTTCGGACCTGAGCCGATTTTTCGACCACCAGCATTAGACCAAAGACTCGTCATCGGGTCGGCAACCGTAAGCCCTGCAGCGTAGGCTGCGAGCGTTGAAACCGCAGGAGCCATGTATCTCGTGTGGAAAGCGCCAGCGACCTGCAGCGGGATGACTCTGGACCCCTCGGGCCCTGCAGCCTGTAGCTCCGAGATCCCTGCGGTAGATCCGGCAGCAACAATCTGACCAGCACCGTTGTAGTTAGCCGGTTCCAGTCCTAGCTCGTTCAGGCGGGCTTCTACGATTGCCTGATCGCCACCAAGAATGGCAGCCATGGATGTTGGTTCAAGCGCGGCCGCGAGAGCCATCGCGTCGCCGCGCTCTTTGACAAACCTAATTCCCTGTTCGGCGGTAAAAATCCCGCTCGCCACAGCCGCAGTGATTTCGCCCACTGAGTGTCCTGCGACTCCTGCGACCTTTTCTGACACAGATCCGCCAAGATCAAACAGGGCGGCGAGCGTCGCCACACCAGCTGAGACGATTAAAGGTTGAGCGACCGAAGTGTCTCGAATGGTGTCTGCGTCACTAACTGTGCCGTGGGCGACGAGGTCTATGCCTGAGGCTGCTTGCATTGACTCTATGGACGCCCTAAACGACGGCAACTCTAGCCAAGGAGCCATGAAACCTGGCGTCTGTGAACCTTGACCGGGACATACAACAACGATCATTGAGAACTACCTTCGCTTCCGTGATTCTGTTTCACTCATAGAGCCTAGAACCATCGCTACCTGAAGAATGAACGCCTCGCGGGCACCGGTGGCATCCCAGCCGATAATTTCACTGATCCTCTTCAGGCGGTAGCGAACGGTGTTCGCATGCACAAATAATTCTCGAGCAGTGCTCTCAAGTGATCTACCGGTGTCGAGGTAGGTGCCTAGAGTCTCAAGAAGCTCGGATGACTGATCGGCGAGTGGTCGATAAATACGTTGAATGAGAGTCGATTTGGCAAGCATGTCACCGGCTAAAGCTCTTTCGGCCAGCAAATCGTCTGCTGCTATTGGCCGAGGCGCCTTAGGCCAAGCGCGAACGACTGCAAACCCAGCTAGCGCTGCCTTGGAAGAGATGTGAGCCTTTGAGACGTCGTCGACTTCTGGGCCAAGAACGATAGCGCCGGAGCCAAATAGTGGTTCCAAGTCGGTCGCTAACTTCATGAATCCGTTGCTGTGTTCAGCTCCGGCGCCGCCAACTCGACCGAGCACGGCAATTAGTCGACTTCCGTGAATCCCAACGAGGATGTCGGCGTCATTCCTTCTCACGAGTCGGCGGATCGCCTCAACGTCCACAGTCCCCGTGGTGTCTCCAATGAGAACGGCTACCGAGCCTCGAGCACGCCAGCCTAGAGCGGCAACACGAGAGGAGAGTTCCTCTTCGTTCTCACCACTCAAAATCGAGTCAACAACGAGTGCTTCGAGCCTGGCATCCCAGAGTCCTCTGGCTTCTGCAGCCTTTGCGTAGACGTCGGCGGCAGAGAAAGCTATCTCCCTCGAATACAGTAAAACGGCTTCTCTGAGAGTCTCGTCGTGCTCGACGACGCGATCTTCAACGACTTGGACGACTACTCGAATTAGCTGGAGAGTTTCCTGGAGCGAAATAGAGCGAAGCAACTCACGTGGCGCAGTGCTGAATACGTCGGCGGCAACCCAGGGCTGTGAGTTTGGGTCCTTGTACCAGGCGACAAATGAAGAAATACCAGCCTGAGCAACTAGCCCAACCGATGCACGTCGCGAGGCAGGCATATCTCGATACCAGGGGAGTAGGTCATCCAAGCGGTTAAGCGTGGTTGTTGCTAACTCACCCGATATCGATTTCAGCCAATCGAGGGTGGCCTGCTTAGCTTTCGCCACCAGCGTTTCCAGAGGTGCCAGCGGTTACGTCGTGCAACTGGTAGCGATCGATCGCCATCTGTGGCACAGAGGCATCCATTTCGCCGCGAGCAACGAGCTGCTCGAGAACACGGACAACAATCGATGGACCGTCGATCTTGAAGAATCGGCGAGCAGCTGCGCGAGTGTCTGAGAAACCAAAGCCGTCGGCACCAAGCGTCGCGAAGTCACCTGGGACCCAAGGGCGAATCTGATCCTGGACGGCGTGCATGTAATCGCTGACCGCTAGGAATGGACCTTCTGCACCCTGCAACTTGCTGGTGATGTACGCCGGTTCGACCTGTTCATTCGGGTAAAGGAACGCACGCTCATCGCGGGCTAGTCCATCGCGACGAAGCTCGGTCCATGAGGTGACCGACCAAATGTCAGCAGACACACCCCAGTCTTCTTGCAGCAGCTTCTGTGCTTCGTAAGCCCAAGGAACAGCAACACCCGAAGCTAAGATTTGCGCCTTGCGGCCTGCAGCATCGTTAGTGCTTACCTTGTGAATACCGCGAAGGATTCCGTCAACGTCAACGTTCTCAGGCTCAGCTGGCTGAACGTAAGGCTCGTTGTAGACAGTCACGTAGTAAATAACGTTAGGGTCTGGGTGGTTTCCGCCATACATGCGCTCGATTCCACCACGGATGATGTGGCCGATTTCGTATCCGTAGGCAGGGTCATAAGCAATCACGCCGGTGTTGGTCGAAGCTAACAGTGGAGAGTGTCCGTCAGCGTGCTGGAGACCCTCACCGGTGAGGGTGGTTCGACCAGCAGTTGCGCCGATCATAAAGCCACGAGACAACTGGTCGGTGGCCGCCCAGATTGAGTCTGCGGTGCGCTGGAATCCGAACATCGAGTAGAACACGTAGAACGGGATCATTGCCTGACCCTGCGTCGCGTAGCTCGTTGCAACCGCAGTGAAACCTGCGACCGAACCGGCCTCATTGATTCCGGTGTGCAAGATCTGGCCAGAGGCGCTCTCCTTGTAGTTGAGCAGAAGCTCACGGTCTACAGAGATGTAGTGCTGGCCGGCAGGGTTGTAGATCTTCGCGGTTGGGAAGAATGCGTCCATTCCGAAGGTGCGGGCTTCATCCGGGATGATTGGCACGATGCGCTCACCGAACTCCGGCGACTTGAATAGGTCCTTCAGAAGTCGAACGAATGCCATCGTGGTGGCAACTTCCTGGGTTCCCGATCCACCCTTGGCAACCTTGTAGGTGCTCTCTTCTGGAAGCTTGAAGTCAACGTACTTGCTGCGTCGCTCAGGCAGGTAACCACCAAGTTCACGACGACGCTCGTGCATGTACTGAATTTCTGGAGCGTCTTGCCCTGGGTGGAAGTAAGGCGGCTGATAAGGGTTTTCCTCAAGCTGCGCATCCGTGATCGGGATGTGTAGCTCGTCGCGGAATCCCTTTAGGTTGTCCAGAGTCATCTTCTTCATCTGGTGCGTTGCGTTGCGACCCTCGAATGACTTGCCCAGTGTGAAGCCCTTGATGGTCTTCGCTAGGATAACGGTCGGCTGGCCCTTGTGCTCCATGGCCGCCTTGTAGGCCGCGTAGACCTTCTTGTAGTCGTGGCCTCCGCGCTTTAGGCCCCAAATCTCGTCGTCGGTGAGGTGCTCGACAAGCTTTGCGGTGCGTGGGTCACGTCCGAAGAAGTTCTCGCGCACAAACGCGCCATCCTCGGTCTTGTAGGTCTGATAGTCGCCATCAGGCGTCGAGTTCATTAGTTCAACAAGTGCGCCGTCAACGTCGTTCTTGAGAAGAGTGTCCCACTCGCGACCCCAAACTACCTTGATGACGTTCCAGCCGGCACCGCGGAAGAAGCTTTCCAGTTCCTGGATGATTTTGCCGTTTCCGCGAACCGGACCGTCGAGGCGCTGAAGGTTGCAGTTGACGACGAAAGTAAGGTTGTCGAGCTTGTCGTTGGCGGCAAGCTGCAGTGCGCCGCGTGATTCGACTTCGTCGAGCTCGCCATCGCCGAGGTAGGCCCAGACGTGCTGCTCAGCGGTGTCCTTGAAGCCGCGGCCAGCAAGATAACGGTTGAACTGCGCCTGGTAAATGGCGTTGATCGGGCCGATACCCATCGATACGGTCGGGAACTGCCAAAAGTCTGGCATTAGGCGCGGGTGAGGGTAAGAAGACAAACCTCCGCCGGCGTGGGACTTTTCTTGACGGAATCCGTCGAGTTGCTGTTCGCTCAAGCGACCTTCCAGGAAGGCACGAGCGTATGGGCCAGGCGAGGCGTGCCCCTGAATGAAGATCTGGTCGCCGCCCGATGGGTGGTTCTGACCCTTGAAGAAGTGGTTGAAGCCAACTTCGTAGAGCGATGCAGACGAAGCAAAGGTTGAGATGTGTCCGCCGACACCGATGCCCGGGCGCTGTGCGCGGTGAACCAGCATTGCAGCGTTCCAACGCATCCATGCGCGATAGGTGCGCTCTACCTTTTCGTCACCAGGGAACTCGGCCTCATTTTCGGGCGCGATGGTGTTGATGTAGTCGGTGGTAGGAACCATCGGCACGTTCAACTGAAGTTCGTGAGAGCGACGCAACAGGTTCAACATGATCTCGCGTGCGCGGCCTCGGCCGTGGACACGGGCAATAGCGTCTAGTGACTCAAGCCACTCGCTAGTTTCCTGTGGGTCTTGGTCAGGGGTGTTGACCGCAAATGCATCCTGGTTGTTAATGGACACCGACATCCTCTTTCGTGGGGGATGGACAAAGATTAACGAAAAGCTTTGGTAAAGCCTCATAAGAGTTTATGCCGACACGGGGAAGCATTTGTGTGTTTTGCTAGTTCAGAGTTGAAAAGACTCAAGCCAATTTTTGTAGAACGGACCAAATCATGACTTTGATCATCGGCGACCACGCTCCAGACTTCGAACTGACCAACCAGTATGGCGAATCGGTAAAGCTCAGCGACTTTCGCGGAAAGAAGCCGGTAGTCCTCGTTTTCTACCCTCTGTCTTTCTCTGGCATCTGCACCGGTGAACTCTGCGAGATTCGCGACAACTTCGCGAAGTTTGAGAACGAGAATGTCGAACTTCTCGCGATTTCGGTGGACTCGAAGTACGTTCAGAAGCAGTTCGCTGAGCACGAGGGTTATAAGTTCTCGGTTCTAGCTGACTTCTGGCCACACGGGGCTGTTGCCCAGGCCTACGGCGTCTTCTTGGAGGAGGCAGGCATCTCTAACCGTGCCACCTTCGTGATCAACACCGATGGTGAATTGGTTGCCAAGTTCGTTACCGCACCGGGCCAGGCTCGCAGCTTGGACGAATACGACCGCGCATTGGCTAGCCTCTAGCCGATTCGCCAAAAGACTTCAGAATGTTGTAGTCTTTTCTGGTTGCGGTTCGCCGCAGCCCTCGAAAGAGGGGCCTTTAGCTCAGCTGGTAGAGCGCCACGCTTACACCGTGGATGTCATCGGTTCGATCCCGGTAGGGCCCACAAACGGTAAATGCCGGGGTGCGTAAGCACCCCGGCATTACTATTTAGGTATGGTTTCCGAACAGCATTTGCCGCCAACTCCGAGAGCGTTGAGCGACGCAGAACTGCAGGAAGTCCTTGATCGAGCCAAGGCAGAAGGTGGCGGCGTACTCGCCGCCATGCAGATTCTCGAGGCCCAGGCCCAACTTCGCGAAACAGACAAATCTGAACTGCGTGCTTGGCAGTCCCAACAAGCAGACATGGGCTCTGAAGAGGAGATCGCAACTTCTCTAGACGAGGAACTTACTCCTGTCGTGGTGTCTGTTGAACCAGCCGCATTTGAATCTCAGGACGAAGCTGTTCCCTTTATCGAGATTGCAATCGAACCGATTGTTGCCACGCCAATTGAGGTTGTAGTTCATACGAAACGCCTAGCTAAGGATCCTTCGTCAAGCCAGTTCTGGGTGTGGCTGCCTATTTCGGGCTCGTTGTTGCCTTTCGGCATGGCCCTTTGGCTTCGAAGCCTCGGTCTAACTTTCGAGCAATCCCTGACCGCGGTGCTACTCGGGATTTTCTCTTCGGCCGGTGTTGTGGCTGTTGGTGCGATCGCGGGCAAGCGTTCCTCGTTGCCGACCATGGTGCTCTCAAGGGCCGCGTTCGGTGTTTTCGGAAACCTAGGTCCAGCGCTAGTTCTGGTGATTTCTCGACTGTTTTGGTCCCTCGTGCTAGTAACTCTTGGTTACCTGCTTATTGCCCAAAATCTCACCTCGACATCATCAATGTCTGGCGGTTCCGGGCCTGTGTCTTGGGCCGCGGTTCTAGTTTTAGCGGTTGTCGTCCTCGGGTCATCCGTGTTGTCATCTTTGGGCGGAAGGTTCCTGATCTGGGCGCAGCGCGTCAGCGGGGGGCTCGGTATTGCGGTAGCAATCGTGCTCGCTACTGCAAAGATTAGCGGCGCGGGTATTGCGATGGAAGTTGGTCAGGCCGGATCATGGCTTCGTGCTTTGGGTGCAGCTGTCGTGATTTTTGCCATCTTTGGGCTCGCCTGGTCTTCTGCATCTTCGGATTACGCAAGTGGGCTGCCGGTGAATGTTAGGGGTTGGAAGGTTGCCGGTTGGGCTCTGTTGTCTATGGGAGCTATTCCAGCAGCGCTGGCTACATTAGCTCTATTGGCTTTTGGAACTCACAACCATTTCGCATCCTCGTTCAATGGATTAGTAGCCGGGGCCTCATCTACGACTCTCGCGGTAGTCGTCCAGATTTCGCTGATTTTCACCTTGGTCACAACCATCGCGATGTCACTTCGTTCATCGAGCATGAGTTTCGAGTCGGTTCAGTTGAAGTTCAAAGCCTCGATAGCCACTCCTGTGATCGCGATCGTGGCGATAGCAATGGCCGTACTCGGCCTTTCATACCTTGGTGCGAGCGGTTTTTGGTTCAATCTCCAGGGTTACGCCCTCTTCCTTGCTGTTCCGGTCGCGGCATGGTCAGGCATCTTCGTTTCGGACGTGCTAATCCGACGCATCGCGTATCACGAGGTTTCCCTGAGTCGCAGCTACGGCTTCTACAAAGCGGTCAACATAACCAACACCGCGGGTTGGCTACTTGCTGTCGCGCTTGGATGGGGGCTCCTAAAGAGCGATCTGCGTGAGTTCCAGTGGCTTGGATACTTGGCCGATTTGACCACTAACGCCGAGTTTTGGGCACAGAGCAACTTCGGCGTCGTCATAGCGTTCGCGATCGGCTTGTTGCTTCCCGTAGCTGCAGGTATCCCTCGCATAAAGCGACAAGAGCAAGAAGTGCTGGCTATCGAAGCCAGAAGAAATGACCTGAGAGACGTGTTGGGATTGGTGGACTAATGGCCGCAGTGCTTCGAGACTTACTAGCGGTTCTAGATGAGTTCTGGCCACTTGCTGGCGCTGATGATTGGGATGCCCCAGGTCTCGTATGTGGCTCGCCTGCGATGCGCGTTTCACGAATCTTGATGTCGGTCGATGTCACTGAGGAAGTCGTTGAGGAGGCCATTGCCGGAGGCTTTGATCTGATCATCGCGCATCACCCGGTTCTTTTGCGTGGCGTTAGGTCGCTGTCTGAGGAGACAGCGAAGGGGGCAATCTTGTCCAAGGCCATTCGCGCAAATGTCGCCATTTATGCTGCACATACCAACGCGGACATTGTTCCCAGAGGCGTATCTGCAGCCTTGGCATCCTCGTTCGACTTGGAGAACATTCGTCCTCTTGTCGAGACTGGTCCTCAAACGGGACACGGCCGTGTGGGAGCTTTGGCTGAGGAATCGACTCTCGGAGAGTTTGCCAAGGCTATTGCACGCGTTCTTCCGCCAACCGCTAGCGGCGTTAGGGTTGCCGGTTCCTTCTCCGTTCCTATTCGCAAAGTAGCTCTCTGTGGCGGTGCCGGTGATTCATTTATCGACATCGCGTATGACAGCGGCGTTGATGTATACGTCACCTCTGACTTGCGGCACCACCCGACTCAGGAGATTCTCGAACGGGCGATCGCCGAGGGGCGACAGTTCGCGCTCATCGACATCTCGCATTGGGCTGCTGAGTGGGTCTGGTTGGAATGGGCGGCTTCAGACATCCAAGGTAGATTTGCTTCTATTCAGGTTGTTGTGAGTGAACTTCGCACCGACCCATGGGATTTCGCAGTAACGCAGTAACGCAGCAACGACTAACTAAAGAAGGCAGCATATGAAAGCAACCGAGGCTCAGCAGGCAGATTTGCTCAGTTTGGCGAATCTAGACCAGGAAATTTCCCGCTCGAAGGCAGCTATCAAAAACCTTTCTTCGGGCTCGCAGTTCGCAGTTCTGCGTGAAACACAGCGCGATCTAGCCGCCAAGTTGATCAATGCTCGCAACGCATTGGACACGGTCGAACTAGAGCTCAAGCGCTCCGAAACCGATCTCGAACTCGTCGAGCAGCGAATCGCTAAAGACCTTTCAAGATTGAACAGCACCAATAACGCAAAAGATGCTCAAGGTATTCAGAGCGAGTTGGAGTCGCTGAATCGTAGAAAGTCTGACCTAGAGGACATTGAACTAGCCATCCTTGACCAAAAAGAGGAAGCCAGCGCCGCTTACACAACTGTTGCGAGCGACAAGTCTTCAGTCGACGAAGAACTCGCCACGGCGGAAGCCCGGAACGAGGCAGAAATCATGAAGCTGCGCTCAGGTCTAGACCTATTGAGCAATGACCGAGCTCAGCAGGCCGCTCGTATCTCAGGTGAACTCATTGATCTATACGACAAGAAGGCTTCGCGAGGCATTCCCGTTGCGCGCCTAGTCGGGCGAGACTGCGGCGCCTGTCACATCAGTCTCGGCGCGGCAGCCTTGAACGAGGTTCAGGCGTTACCTCGCGATGAAATTGCTATCTGCCCAGAGTGCCAGGCAATTCTGATCCGATGAGCGTTCCATCGAACCTAATAATCGAGGCCGATGGCGGTTCGCGAGGCAACCCCGGAATCGCGGGTTCAGGCGCATGCGTTATCAACGCAGATACAGGCGAAGTTGTCCTCGAAATCTCGAAGTTTATCGGTGTTGCAACCAACAATGTGGCTGAGTACCTCGCTTTAGTCGCTGGACTTGAGGGGGCTTACTCCTTGAATTCTGAGGCGCGCATTCTTGTCCGCATGGACAGCAAGCTCGTCATTGAGCAAATGGCCGGACGTTGGAAGATCAAGCACCCCGATATGCAGCAACTCGGAGCTCGTGTGCAGAAAATTGTCGCTGGGAAACCGATTAGGTGGCAATGGATTCCTCGCGAGGAAAACTCGCGTGCTGATGCGTTAGCCAACAAGGCAATGGACGAGCAAGGGGATGCCGTCGTGGCTACCTCTGACGTCGGCCCTCGCGCTTCTGTGGTTGAGTTCAACCAAACGCTTCCTAGCTCGGTTCGTGCTCCCGGAGGCGTAACCGAACCACTGACCACCATCATTCTTGTCCGGCACGGGAGAACTCACCTCACCGAGAGCAAGCGCATCTCGGGACGAGGGGGAGAGAACCCGGGGCTGTCCGATTCAGGTCGCGAAGACGCCCACAACGTTGCTCAGGCACTTGCCGAAATCGGTAATTCTGGCCCCTGGTCTCATCTAACCCCGATCTCAGCGATCGTTTCGTCGCCGATTCAGCGAACCCTAGACACCGCGCACATCATCTCAAACGAACTTGGGCTCGGTGTTCAAGTCAACGAGAACATCGCAGAAATCTCATTTGGAGACTGGGATGGCCACACGCATGACGAGGTCATGTCCAAGTGGAAGAGCGAGTTCGAAGACTGGCAGGGGTCTTGGACGGCTTCACCGCCAAACGGCGAGTCGCTTGAGGTCTTCGACGCCAGAGTGCAACAAGGTCGAAGAGACATACTTGCGGCGCACGCTGGAAAGACGGTCGCCGTTGTTTCGCACGTAATGCCCATCCGTGGGTTCATCCGTGCTGGCGTGGATTCTGGCGTTGCAGGTTATTGGCGACCGCAAATCTCCCCGTGCTCAATCACAATCATCCGTTTTTGGGGTGACCAAGCCGCCGAAGTCGTCACCATGAATTCCACCTCCCATCTATAGCAAGTAGTCTTAACCTCGGATGGGTCGGCAAGACGGTCGCGGCAGAAATGACGAGGAACGTCCGGGCTCCACAGAGCAAGACGGTGGCTAACAGCCACTCAGGGCAACCTGCGAGATAGTGCAACAGAAAGTAAACCGCCGTGCAAACGGTAAGGGTGAAACGGTGGTGTAAGAGACCACCAGCGGGGTGTGTGAGCACCTCGGCTATGTAAACCTCGTTTGGAGCAAGGTCAGACAGAAGGCGCAAAAAGCTGCTCGCTTTAGTCTTCGGGTAGACCGCTTGAGGGTGTCAGCAATGGCACCACTAGATAGATGACCGTCACCTGGAAACAGGGACAGAACCCGGCGTAACAGCCGGCCCATCCACTTATTCGTTGTCTGAGTTCTTCCAGGCCAGTGCTGCAGCGCCAAGAATTCCGGCGTTGTTTCGCTTGAGAGCAGGAACAATCTCGCAGTTCAGATCCAGCTTGGGAAGAAACTCTTCCCACTGCTTGCTTACCCCTCCACCGACCACGATTAGATCTGGGCTGAATAGACGCTCCAGTGTCGAGTAGTACTTCTGAAGGCGCTTCGCCCACTCATCAAAGGTTAGATTCTCGCGCTCCTTGGCGGCGAAGGAAGCCTTTGTTTCGTAATCAACGCCATCAATCTCTATGTGACCTAGCTCAGCGTTCGGCACTAGTTCACCGTTCATAAACAATGCGGTGCCGATTCCCGTGCCCAACGTGGTCATGATGACTAGGCCCTTGCGCTTCTTCGCTGCGCCGAACTTCATCTCGGCCACGCCTGCGGCATCTGCATCGTTCAAGACATGCACGTGGCGTTGCAGTGTGCGTTCAAACAAGCCATCCGCATCTAAGCCAATCCACTCTTTTGAAACATTTGCAGCCGACATTGTGCGGCCATGCTGAACAACCGCTGGAAAGCAGACTCCAACGGGAAGGGTTGCTCGGGAGGGCTTTAGATCGCGCACGACCTTGGCAACCACGACCGCGATGTCGGCTGGGTGGCCACCTGCGGGTGTCTCATATCGGACACGGTCGCCGATTAGCAGACCATTCTTTACGTCGACGATCGCGCCCTTGATCCCGGTGCCACCAATGTCGATGCCGATTGCTTTTCTTGCCATGGTGATTCTCTCCTGCTATGGAAGTGTCAAGATTTCAGGACCGTCATCGGTGATGACAATCGTGTGTTCAAACTGGGCAGTGAGGCTTCTGTCTTTGGTGACCACAGTCCAGTCATCGTCCCAAATGTCCCATTCGTGAGTCCCTAAGGTCAGCATTGGCTCAATTGTGAAAACCATGCCGACCTTGATTTCATCGTCGAAGTGTGGGGCAGAGTCGTAGTGGGGGATCACTAGACCTGAATGGAATGCCTCGCCTACCCCGTGCCCCGTGAAGTCGCGTACCACGCCGTAGTTGAATCGCTTTGCATAGGTTTCGATTGCGCGTCCGATGATATTCACCGACCGCCCTGGCAATGCGGCATTGATTCCGCGCATCATCGCCTCGTGTGTGCGTTCAACCAAGACTTCAACCTCAGGCGCAACGTTTCCAACTAGAAAAGTCACATTGCTATCGCCGTGAAAACCATCTTTGAAAGCGGTGATGTCGATATTGATGATGTCGCCATCCTGGAGCACTGTGTCATCCGGAATTCCGTGACAAATAACTTCATTGATTGAACTGCAGAGAGACTTGGGGAAACCCCGGTAGCCCAGGGTAGATGGGTATGCGCCTTGTGAAATGACGAATTCGTGACCGATTCGGTCTAGTTCATCGGTGGTCACGCCGGGTTTGCAAGCTTCACCAACGAGTTGAATAGCCTGAGCCGCGATTCGCCCCGCGGCGCGAATCTTGGCCACCTGCTCGGGGGTCTTGACATCCGAGCCAGAGAATTTTGCCGGGGCTGACTTGCCTACGTATTCGGGGCGGATGATCGCGTTGGGAACTGATCTGGTTGCTGACAACTTGCCCATGGTTAGGTGTCCGGTGGCAAGGTCGCGAGGCATTGTCTAAGTCTAAATCGCTGGGCAGTTATGCTCGTCATATGAGCAGCGTGTATTCCGAAAAGGATGAGAAACCGGAGTTTTGGTTCAACCTAAAGACGCTCAAGGTAGAGGTTGGCCGGCTAAGTGCCGCTCCAAATCGGGTAGGCCCATTCGCAACCGAACTCGAAGCGAAGGCTGCGTTAGACACGCTTAGAGCGCGTAGTGCCGATTGGGCAACCGAGGAAGAGTAGTTAGCCCTCGAATGATCTCGAGTGCTCTGGGAACACACCGCTTGCAACCTCTGCACGGTAAGCCTGAGCTGCCTCTAGGAGCGTCTCACGGACCTGAGCATATTGCTTGACGAACTTCTTGGGTTTGTGGCTTGAGAGTCCAGCAAAATCGGTCCAAACAAGAATTTGACCGTCTGTGTCTGGCCCAGCACCGATTCCAATGGTTGCTATCCCGCAGGTATCCGTGACTTGCTTGGCTAGTTCGGCGGGAACCAACTCGAGCACAACCGAAAAAGCCCCGGCATCGGCTACAGCCACGGCGTCCTCCATAAGAGCAGCAGCACCATCACCGCGGCCCTGAACCTTGAATCCACCAAGGTTATTCACGCTCTGTGGAGTGAAACCAATGTGCGCCATCACAGGAATGCCAGCGGTCGTAATCGCCTTTATCTGAGCGGCACTTCGTGTACCACCCTCAAGTTTCACAGCGTCGGCACCAGTGAGTTTCATGATGCGGATGGCATTTTCTAGCGCTTGCTCTGGGCTTAGCTCGTAGGAGCCAAATGGCATGTCCACTACAACCAGTGCGCGAGAGGCTGCACCGGCAACGGCGCGACCGAAAGGGATAATTTCGTCCACCGAAATTGGCAATGTGGACTTGTAGCCGAGCGCATTGTCGGCTGCCGAGTCACCGACGAGGATGACCTCGATGCCGGCCTCGTCGAAGATCCCAGCAGTCAACTGGTCGTAGCTGGTCAGGCAGGAAAATTTTTGGCCCGCCTGCTTGAACTCAGCAAGGTGGGCGGTTCGAACTTTCTTTGGTGAAAGTGCTGCGGTCATTAACTGCGTTTCCAGGCGTCTACTTCGATCTCTACCAACATCGCAGGATTGATGAACTGGATTCCAGCCAGCATGGTTGCTGCAGGGCGAATGTCTCCGAAAATTTCGCCGTGAGCTTTGCCTACGGCGTCCATGTCTGAAGCGTTCGATAGGTAGACACGCGAGCGAACCACGTCGCCAAGCGTGTAACCGGCCTGTGCCAAAGCGGGAGCAATGACCTCATTAAGTGTGACTAGGGTTTGGCCATAAGCGTCGCCCTCGTGCTGCAGTTGTCCGCCAACAGTCGCTGTTGAACCAGAAACGTGTACATATTCACCGGCTACTGTCGCTCGTGAATAGCCAATTACTGACTCCCATGGGCCACCGCTAGAAATCAACTTGTCTGCTGCCATTTGTGTGCTCCTATTTACTTGAACTTGTTAGTGATTGGAAGTCTTCGGTCTCGGCCGAAAGCCATCCCAGTTATCTTTGGCCCGATTGCACCCTGTCGACGCTTCCATTCGGCTCGATCAACAAGACCAATTATCCGGTCAACCGTGGAGGCATCAAAACCCTCGGCAATGATCTGGTCGCGACCCAGGCGTCTATCAATGTAGGCGTCTAGAAGCGCGTCTAGCTCTTCATACGGGGGCAGGCTGTCTTGGTCAACCTGGTCGGGACGCAGTTCCGCAGATGGTGGTTTTGAGATTGAGTTCTCTGGAATCGGGGGAGTCTGACCGAGCTCGGATGCTCTGGCATTTCGCCATTCCGCCAAGCGCCAGACCAGAGTCTTCTCGACATCTTTGATCGGGGCGAAACCACCGACAGAGTCGCCATAGATTGTGCTGTATCCGACGGCGAGCTCCGTCTTGTTTCCGGTTGTCAGAGTGAGGTGCCCCTCGCTGTTGCTCAGAGCCATGAGAATCACGCCTCTCATGCGGGCCTGAAGATTCTCGGAAGCCAGGCCATCAAGGTGCAGTTGGCCTTCGAATGCGTCAACCATCGCTTCGATGACTTCGGTGCGATAGTTGCAACCAATCCGATGCGCAAGGTCCGCTGCATCATCCTTGGAGTGACCCGAAGAATATTTGCTTGGCATAGAAACACCAAAGACCCTTGAGCCACCGATTGCATCCGAGGCGAGAACTGCGCAAACAGCGGAATCAATACCACCACTAAGGCCTAGAACAACAGACTTGAAACCGTTCTTTTCGATGTAGTCCCTGAGGCCGAGTACGAGTGCTTCCCAGATCTCACCCAATCCGTCACGATTTTCATTGGTCGTCACCTCGGCGACGCACTCGGTTGATGAAGCGATGTCGATCACTGTGTTGCTGACGTCAAACTGAGCCGCCCTAGCAATTAGGTCTCCTCGAGCGGTCACGAAGAGGCTGTTTCCATCAAAGACCAGGTCGTCCTGACCGCCAACCAAGTTGACGTACGCAACGGCGCAGCCATGCTTCGTGGCAAGGTCTTGGACAAGCTTGAGTCTGGTGTCGGTCTTTGAGACTTCGAATGGTGAACCGTTGAGAACCAGAGCCACATCGGTCCCAGCCTGCTCTAGGTGAGCGACCGTTTCGCCGGCCTGCCAGATGTCTTCACAAATGAGGGTTGAGAAGGTTAGCCCTTGAAAGTCAAAGGTGAGTGGCTTATTTCCTGGGACAAAGTTTCTGAACTCGTCAAACACCGAATAGTTGGGCAGGTGTCGCTTTGCGTACCTACCAGAAAGAACTCCATCGATGATGACGCTGGCGGAGTTGTGGGCAATCGACCATCCGTTTGTGGCCTCGGCTGGGGCGGGGTGGCCAACAACTACGCACATCCCCGAATACTGGTCCGCTTGGAGCGTGGTCGCCAGACTCTCAACGGCCTGCACCGCAGCCTGCACAAAATTTTCCCTCGCTGCGAGATCCTCAATTGGGTAACCGCTTAGGTTCATCTCACCGAAAACCACCATGTTGGCACCGCTTGCGCGAGCCTCATCAATGGCCGTTAGGGTTTGCGCCAGGTTGCCAGAAATGTCACCGACGATCGGGTTTGTCTGGGCCATTACTAAGCGAACTTTAGGCATAACCATTAGCCTAGTAGCAGGAACAGATAGGAAAAATCGATGGATAAGCAAACCGACTTCGTTCTACGGACTATTGAAGAGCGTGGAGTTAAGTTTGTGCGACTTTGGTTCACCGACGTGGCCGGAACTTTGAAGTCAGTGGCCATCGCTCCTGCCGAGGTTGAAGGCGCTTTTGCTGAGGGAATCGGCTTCGATGGTTCGGCCATCGAAGGGTTAGCTCGAACCTATGAAGCCGACATGTTGGCTATGCCAGATCCGACCACATTCCAGATTCTTCCGTGGCGCGGAGAGATCGACCCAACTGCTCGAATGTTCTGTGACATCCAAACCCCGGATGGAAAAGCAGCGGCAGCTGACCCACGAAATGTTCTTCGTCGCGCGCTGGCAAAGGCTTCAGACCGAGGCTTTTCGTTCTACATTCATCCAGAGATTGAGTTCTACCTTCTAAAGTCTTCGCAAATCGGCCCAGAGGGTCCGATTCCGGTCGATAACGCAGGCTACTTCGATAACGTCCCGGGCGGAACCGCACATGACTTCCGCCGTCGTGCTGTAGGCATGCTCGAGCAACTCGGCATCTCTGTAGAGTTCAGCCACCACGAAGGTGGTCCAGGCCAGAACGAAATCGACCTTCGATACGCAGATGCGCTAACCATGGCCGACAACATCATGACTTTCCGAACCGTAATCAAGGAAGTTGCAATCGAGCAGGGTGTCTACGCGACGTTTATGCCTAAGCCGTTTAGCCAACACCCAGGCTCTGGAATGCACACTCACATGTCGCTATTCGAAGGCGACACCAACGCATTCTTCGAGGCCGGTTCTCAGTACCACCTATCTAAGACCGCCAAACACTTCATCGCTGGTCTTCTGCGTCACGCCCCTGAGATCACAGCGGTTACCAATCAGTACGTCAACTCATACAAGCGTCTATGGGGTGGCGGAGAGGCCCCTAGCTATGTGAGCTGGGGTCACAATAACCGTTCTTCACTCATCCGAGTTCCGTTCTACAAGCCGAACAAGGGCAACAGTTCTCGAATCGAGTACCGCGCAATTGACTCGGCGGCAAACCCATACTTG
Source organism: Actinomycetota bacterium (assembly GCA_039805505.1). Classification (GTDB taxonomy): domain Bacteria; phylum Actinomycetota; class Actinomycetes; order Actinomycetales; family Microbacteriaceae; genus Rhodoluna. The sequence continues at coordinate 41,821 of JBDLUE010000001.1, read as the reverse complement.
GCCTACGCGCTTATTCTTGCTGCCGGCATGAAGGGCATTGACGAGGAGTACCCTCTTCCAGCCGAGAGCGAAGACAACGTTTGGGCCCTCACTGACGCCGAGCGTCGTGCAATGGGAATTCAACCTCTACCTCAAAGCCTCGACCATGCCATTAAGAAGCTTGAAGAGTCCGAACTGGCCGCCGAAACCCTCGGCGAAGAGGTTTTCAGCTATGTTCTAGCCAATAAGCGTAGAGAGTGGAGCGAGTACCGCTCTCAGGTCACGCCATTCGAGTTGAAGCACAACCTCGAATCTCTCTAAGCATGGTCCACGCAGATCGCCCCGCCGGGCTTTCGGAATTCGCCAAATACGGGTTCACTGACCTGGGTGGAACCATTGGAAAGCTGGACCAACTCGTAAAGCTGGTCGGCGACTCAGGTCGATCGGCTGTGGCAGCTCTAGGTTTGTCTCCTGATCCAGACCAAGCGCTAAATAGCCTTTTGGATTTGGCCGAACGAGACAAAAGTGTCGTAAGGCGCTTGTTGAGCAAACATGATCAGGCGATTCGTCTCTGCGCCGTGCTTGGGGCATCGAAGGCTCTCACCGATTTTCTGCGTCGCCATCCTGACGCCATGCATGTTTTCGAGAAACCGCATCCGATAATTCTAGGGCCTGAGCGTTACAGGAAGGTGATCGCTGACCAAGTGACACCTATGTTGAAGCAGGGTTTCAGCACGCCTGAGGCGTGGAATGCGCTTCGAAAGGCCTACCGGGTTGAGCTCCTCAAGATCGCAATCTTCGACCTAACTTCACCAAACGCCCAGGATGATTTGCCAGTAGTGGCAGCGGCATTGGCCGACATCGCCGGCGGAGCAATTGAAGCTGGGCTAGCCATTGCGCGCGCCGACCTGAAGTTCACCCGAGACCATGGAGTGTTTAGCTCCCTCGAGATTGACGCCACCAAAATTGCTGTCATTGCCATGGGCAAGTGCGGTGCTCGCGAATTGAACTACATCTCAGATGTAGACGTGATTTATGTCGCGGAATCGGGTTCTCCAGATGTTGAGAACAGTAAAGCCCTTGAGGTCGCAACCAAGTTGGCAACGAGAATGATGCGTGCCATGGACGGTACAGCATCCGAGCCGGATCTTTGGCAGGTTGACCCTAACCTTCGTCCAGAAGGCAAGGCGGGGGCGTTGGTTCGCACGCTTGAATCGCACATCGCTTACTACGATCGCTGGGCGGAGAGCTGGGAGTTCCAAGCGTTGCTGAAGGCCAGGCCGATTGCTGGTGATATTGGCCTAGGTGATGCCTATGTTACTGCTTTGGCGCCAAAGGTTTGGGCCTCCGCTGGACGTGAAAACTTCGTGGAATCGGCTCAGAAGATGCGTGAACGCGTCATGCAGTTCATCCCTGCAAATGAACTGAACCTCGAGATAAAACTCGGTCCAGGCGGTCTGCGCGACATTGAGTTCACCGTACAACTTCTGCAGCTTGTCCACGGCAGAACAGATGATTCGGTGCATCAACGCGACACGTTAAGCGCCTTGGATGCTCTGACAGCGGCCGGTTACGTTGGCAGAAGCGAGTCAGCTCAATTCGCTATGCACTATAAATTCCTTCGCTTTCTAGAGCATCGCATTCAGCTTTCGGACATGCGCAGAACCCACTTGATGCCCACCAGTGAAGCGAAACTTCGCCCGCTTGCCCGCAGTGTTTCTCTCAAAAGCAATGCAGACTTACTCTCCGCTGATTGGGAGAAGGTCAAGGTAGAAGTTCGCGCCTTGCACCAGAAGATTTTCTATCGACCGCTGCTTAGCGCAGCAGCGAAGCTGGAGGGGTCTAACCTTGAGCTGTCTAGCGCACAGGTCGAAGACCGTCTAAGGGCAATTGGCTTTGCGGATCCTGCTGGGGCACATAAAAACATCGCCGCCCTAACCTCTGGGCTTTCACGCCGAGCAGCCATCCAAAAGCAGCTACTTCCCGTCTTGCTCGAATGGTTTGCCAAGGGCACTGATCCTGACTCCGCACTGCTAGCGTTCAGGCGCCTCAGTGAAGACCTAGGAGAGTCGCCTTGGTATTTGCGGATGCTTCGAGACGCCACCGGCGCAGCCGAGCGCATGACACAGGTTCTCTCGAACAGCAGGCTTGCTACCAACCTGTTCGAGCGTATTCCAGAGGCAGCTGCCTGGTTTGAGCGTTTAGAAGACTTGGTTCCAACGACCGAGACCGAACTCAAGGTTGAGTTCAATGCGATCGTCGGTCGACATGAGCAGGCTGATACCGCTGCAGCGGCCATGCGTCAGATCCGACGCCGTGAAACCTTACGAGTGGCCATGGGCGCCGTTCTCGGTGAACTGTCGCTCGAGCAGATTTCGCAGGCGTTGAGCGATCTCACGGCTTGTTATGTTAGGGGAATCCTGGACGTCGTTGTTGAACTCCCCGGCTCTAACGTTTCGGCTGATCGCCCACTTGAGATTCTTGACTTTGGCATTATTGCGATGGGTCGATTTGGGGGAGAGGAGCTCGGGTTTGGCTCCGATGCCGACGTGATGTTCGTTTACGAGCCGTTGCCTGACATCATCCCTGAACTGGCTCAAAAGACCGCAGAGCGAATCATCTCCGACATAAAGTTGCTTGCGGCGGATCCTCTTTTGGAATTTGAACTCGACCTAGATCTAAGGCCCGAAGGTAAGAACGGGCCGAATGCGCGTTCTCTAGATTCCTACCGCGCCTATTACGCGCGATGGGCCGACACTTGGGAATCGCAGGCGCTTCTTCGCGCCAAGCCGATTGCGGGCAGCCCTAGATTAGTTGAAGAATTCTTGCAGTTGATCAACAGCTACCGCTATCCCACGGAGCTCCCAGCAACTGCCGTGACGGAGATTCGCAGGATCAAGGCCAGGATGGAGACTGAGCGCCTGCCGCAAGGCGCGGACCCACGCCGTCACACCAAACTTGGCCGAGGCTCGCTCAGTGACGTCGAGTGGTTAGTGCAGTTGATGCAGTTAAAGCACGGCAAAGACCATCCTGAGATTCGAACACCCAAAACTCTAGAGGCGCTCGAAGCCAGTGTGCGTGCTGGTCTCATAGCCGAGCATGATGCCCGTGTTCTGAGCGAGGCTTGGACGTTCGCGTCTCGGGTTCGTTCTGCATCGGTTCTCTGGGCAAATAAGCGCACGGATGTGCTGCCAACTGACAGGCAGCAACTCGAAGGTATGGCTCGCATTCTGGAATACCCTGCCGGTTCTGCCACCCAACTCGAAGAGGACTACCTAGCCTTCACCCGACGCTCTCGCATGGTTTACGAACGCTTGTTTTACGCCGACTAGTGAGAACTAGCAAGAAAAAAAGGTCCCCGCCGCTATGGCAGGGACCTTTTCTTTGCTTACTAAGACTTATACGCCGAAGTAAAGCTCGAACTCGTATGGGTGTGGACGAAGTGCGATCGGCTGAATCTCGTGAACGCGCTTGTAGTCAATCCAAGTTTCGATTAGGTCCTTAGTGAACACGCCGCCCTCTAGCAGGTAGTCGTGGTCAGCTTCGAGAGCCTGAAGAACAGCCTCTAGGTTTCCAGGAACCTGTGGGATCAACTTTGCTTCCTCAGGAGGTAGCTCGTATAGGTCCTTGTCGACAGGCTCGTGTGGCTCGATGCGGTTCTTGATGCCGTCGATTCCAGCCATAAGCATTGCAGCGAATGCTAGGTATGGGTTCGATGAGGCGTCAGGAGCGCGGAACTCGATGCGCTTGGCCTTAGGGTTGGTTCCGGTCATCGGGATGCGGATTGCAGCCGAGCGGTTTCCAGCTGAGTAAACAAGGTTTACTGGAGCTTCGAAGCCTGGAACCAGACGGTGGTAGCTGTTTACTGACGGGTTGGTGAACGCAAGCAGTGATGGAGCGTGCTTGAGGATACCGCCGATGTACCAGCGAGCGATGTCTGAAAGACCACCGTAACCTGACTCGTCGTAGAACAAAGGCTTGCCTTCCTTCCACAACGACATGTGGACGTGCATACCTGAACCGTTGTCACCGAAGAGTGGCTTAGGCATGAAGGTAGCAACCTTGCCCCACTGCTCAGCAACGTTCTTGACGATGTACTTGAACTTCAGAATGTCGTCTGCAGATGAAAGAAGAGTGTCGAACTTGTAGTTGATTTCACCCTGACCTGCGGTGCCGACCTCGTGGTGGCTGCGCTCGACCTCAAGGCCAGCAGCGATCAGCTCAAGAACGATGTTGTCGCGCATGTCTGCGTGCTTGTCAACTGGGGTTACCGGGAAGTAGCCGCCCTTGTATGGAGTCTTGTTTGCAAGGTTTCCACCCTGACCGTTTACGCGCTCGTCGCGGCCTGAGTTCCAGGCTGCCTCATCTGAGTCGATGAAGTGCATTGAGCTGTTCTGCTTGTACTCGAAACGAACGTCATCGAAGATGAAGAACTCTGCCTCAGGCGCGAAGAAAGCGGTGTCGGCAATGCCGGTGCTTGCCAAGTATGCCTGTGCCTTGCGAGCGGTCTGACGAGGGTCGCGACCGTAAATCTCGCCGTTGCGTGGGTTGTAGATGTCGAAGATCATGATCAGAGTCTTCTCGGCGCGGAACGCGTCAAGGTAGGCAGTGGTCACGTCAGGGATGATCTGCATGTCTGATTCGTGGATCGACGCGAAACCGCGGATCGACGAACCATCGAAAAGCTGACCATCGATGAAGAACTGCTCATCGATCATTGCGGCTGGAAGGTTGAAGTGCTGCTGAACACCAGGTAGGTCGGTGAAGCGAACGTCAAGGAACTTTACGTCGTTTTCCTTGATGTACGCAACGACCTCAGAGGCAGTCTTGAACATAGGGGGTTTCCCTTCAATTGGATTTTGGATGGGCATCTTTTACCATCACTGATAATCCTACCGATACAAGGCTTGTAGCCCTTCTGGAAACATGTTTCGGGAATGTAAAACTTTCGAATAGTCTCATTGCATGACAGATGCACAAAAATGGGCCGGCGAACGCCTAGGTCTGCCTGAGTCAGGTCCTGGCAGTCTCGCAAAAATTGGGCGTCGTATGCTCGCGCTAGCAATCGACTGGGCTCTCGCCATGCTTGTGTCTCAGGCCTTCGCGGCCGGAGATTCAGCGGTAACTCTCGGCGTTTTTGCGCTCATGCATCTTCTTTTCGTAGGCACACTTGGCTACAGCGCTGGGCACCGAATTCTAGGCTTACAGGTTCGACGTCTCGATGGTCAGTACGTAGGCTTAGGGCGCTCACTCATCCGCATTGTTCTAATTCTTTTGGTCATCCCAGCGACAATCTGGGATGGGGACAATCGAGGTCTTCAAGATAAGGCGGCCGGCACGGTTTTAGTGCGCATTAAGTAGAAAAACCCACTCGCTTCCGAGTGGATTTTTACTTAGTTGATTAGCGTCGCTGAGCTCGCATCCGTTTCGGGTCGATTCCCTTTGGAATAGGCATTGAGGTTGCAATCGCTGCCAAACGCTTATCGATTGCGCTGATCTCGGAACGGTTTAGCACTCGCTTCAATTTGAATAGCGATGGAGCAAGTTTGCTTAGTTTGGTTGAATCTTCATCCTGGGTGACCCAGATGAACTTCACATCCACTCCTGGAACCGAGCGCTGAATTTTACGTCGCTCGTCCTCCAGCATTAGCTTTACACGGGAACGAACGCCTTCACCGATTAGAACTACGCCAGCTGGCCCGATCGCACGGTACACGGCGTCATAGTTGCGATTGACGGCGACGGGAACTTCGCTGCCTCGCCAACCGCGCTTCAGAGCGGAGCGCATCACCGCACTAACGGCGCCCGGCTGTCCCTCAATCTGCCCGTAGGCAACAGCCTCTGCCTTCTTAGACATCACTAATAGTGCCGCTAGGAAACCAAATAGAACACCAGAGGTAATCCACACCGAGAAACCGACGGTGGTAGCCGACCCTAGGGTTGCACCCAGAACAACTCCAACGAGTGCTCCGATGGCCAAAGCCATCAAAGCCCACCAAATAGCGGTCTTGTCAGCCGCCATGGTCATCTTGTAGATCTTTAGCAGTTGGGCAATGCGCCCAGGTTCTTTGTTCTTTTTAGCCATAGGTTTAGCCTAACTGCTGACGGCTTGTGAGAAGCCATCCTTGGCCGCCGCGTCCGCGAGGTGTTGCAGGTGGGAAGGTATTTCAAGACCCTTCTTCTGCATTGAGGTTGCCCAAAGTCGACCAGCTCGGTATGAACTTCGAACCAGTGGGCCGCTGAGAACTCCAAGGAAACCCATCTCCTCAGCCTCAATTTTCATCTCCACAAATTCTTCTGGCTTGACCCATCGGGAAACTGGGTGGTGCTTTGGAGTCGGGCGAAGATATTGAGTGATCGTAAGAATGTCTGTGCCAGCGTCGAATAGATCTTGCATAGCCTGCGAAATCTCTTCTCGGGTTTCACCCATGCCAAGAATTAGATTCGATTTGGTGACCAAACCGTAGTTGCGCGCCTGGGTGATTACATCCATCGAACGTTCGTAGGTGAAAGCTGGGCGAATCTGCTTAAAGATTCTCGGTACGGTTTCAACGTTGTGCGCGAAAACCTCAGGAGCAGCCTCAAAAACCTTTAGCAGGAGTTCAGGCTTGCCAGAGAAGTCCGGCACCAAGATCTCTACTCCGGTTCCAGGTGATTGCTTGTGTATTTGGCGAATCGTTTCGGCGTAAAGCCAAGCACCCTCGTCGGGAAGATCGTCGCGGGCGACACCCGTCACGGTCGCATATCGAAGCTCCATCTTCTTGACTGAATCACCGACCCTGCGAGGCTCGTCTGGATCGAAGTTGTCGGGCTTGCCAGTGTCAATTTGGCAGAAATCGCAACGGCGGGTGCACTGTGAGCCACCAATCAGGAATGTTGCCTCGCGATCTTCCCAACATTCGAAGATGTTCGGGCAACCGGCCTCCTGGCACACGGTGTGAAGGTTTTCTCCTTTTACCAGCGATTGCAGCGCCTGGTATTCCGGGCCCATCTTCGCAGTAGTTTTGATCCAACTCGGCTTCTTTTCAATCGGCACGGCACTATTGCGAGCTTCGATGCGCAGTAGTTTGCGCTCTGGTTTTTGCTCATTCACTGTCATAAGTTGACTTTGCCAATCTCTTTGAGGTGTCTTTGAATTGCTTCTGACGCCATTTGTGGAGTTATCTCACGATTCAACAAACGCGAAAGTGTGCTGACTGTCGCGTCCCGGATGCCGCAAGCGATAATCGTTTCATATGGTTCTAGAGAGTTGTTGCAGTTCAGCGCGAACCCATGCATCGTTGTGTGTTCTGCAACCCTGATACCGATTGCAGCAACCTTCACGTGGGTTCCGTCGAGCGGGGCCCATACTCCGCTTCTTCCCTCAACGCGCTCTGTGAACAGGCCGAACTCTGCAATCGAATCGATCAGCACCTGTTCGAGCCAGCGCACGTAGCCGACCACATCGATCGGTCTTGGAAGTTGCATGATCGGGTAACCAATCAACTGTCCAGGACCGTGCCAGGTTATTTTGCCACCACGGTCAACATCGATCACGGGAGTCCCATCCTGCGGACGTTCAGTGTCTTCGGTACGCTTACCAGCGGTATAAACCGGTGTGTGCTCAAGGAGAATGACCGTGTCAGGTCGGCTGCCAGAAGCAACTTCATGATGAATTTGTCGCTGAAGTTCCCAACCCGCATCGTAGTCAACGAAGTCAGGCGCTAGGCCGGCGGTGAGAAAATCAGGCATTGTGCAATTCTAAGTTGTTCTGGGCACCGAGATCTCGGCAAGGTTGTCAACAGTTCTTTCGGGCTAGGTATTTCTATCTTCCTAAGGCTTCATCATTTTCTTATGAGAGCCCAGAAGTTCCTGCCCGATGTTAAGCGAAATAGGTGTTTCACGAACTGGGTGCGTGCACGTGAACGTCACTTCTCACTTCGGGAAGGTTTTCAGGTTCGAATGCGGAAATTCACCCGTCCCGCGATAATCTCAGTTACCTGGTTAGCGGTTTTCGGTGGCTCTGCTCTAGGGCTAGGGGGACATCTGTTTGAGCCTCCAGTCCAGACTCCGAAAGCGACAGAACCCACCCCTGGAACACCAGTAGCCCCAAAAACCTGTGATGTTGAAGGCTCCATTTCCGCGAAGGGGGTTGAAATGGCTTCGAGGGCTGCGTCACCGCTAGTTGCAGGCTTCGAGTTCATAGCGAGTCATTCGCTTGGTGGAGTGCTAATCGCCGATTACCGATGCGAGGCGTCAAAGGAGTCCGCGGTGTTTCGTGTGCGCTGGGAACTCGCAAATACTCGCTGGCAAGTTAAAAAGATCTCCCGACCACCTGAGCGGCAGTCGGGAGATCTCTGAGTTTTGAAACTATAGACCTAGAACAGTGTCGAAGTTTGCGTCTTCGAGGCGAGACTTTACGTCCACCAGGAATCGGCTTGCGTCTGCGCCGTCGACCAAGCGGTGGTCGTATGAAAGCGCTAGGTAGACCATGCTTCGGATTGAGATTGCATCCTGGCCATTTGCGTCGGTTACTACTACTGGTCGCTTAGTAACAACGCCGGTTCCAAGGATGGCTACCTGTGGCAAGAAAACGACTGGAGTGTCGAACAACGCGCCGCGAGAGCCGGTGTTGGTCAAGGTGAAGGTTCCTCCGCCAAGCTCGTCAGGCTTCAACTGGTTAGCGCGAGTCCTTGCTGCCTTGTCGGCGATCTGCTGTGCGATTTCCATGATGTTCAACGATGCCGCATCGCGGATAACCGGAGTCAACAGACCCTTTTCGGTGTCTACTGCAAATGAGATGTTCTCGCTGCCGTGGTAAACAATGTTGTCGCCATCGATAGTCGCGTTCAACTTAGGGTGCACACGAAGAGCTTCGGCCGCAGCTAGTGCGAAGAAAGGCATGAAGTTGAGCTTCCCGCCAGACTTGACCACGAACGCTGTCTGCACCTTCTGTCGGAGCTGGGCAATCTTGGTTACATCGACCTCCACAACAGTGGTGAGCTGCGCGGTAGAAACCATTGATGCCACAGCTCGCTCTGCGAGAACCTTGCGGAGGCGAGACATTGGTTCAGTTGTGCCACGAAGAGGTGAAGCTTCACCAGGAACAAATGCAGCAACTGGTGCTGACGTAGGGGTGACCGAAGGCGCGACTGAAGGAGCGTTTAGCACGTCATCCTTGCGGATGCGTCCGCCTACACCGGTTCCTGCAACCTGGGTTAGGTCAATGCCTGACTCTGCTGCCAACTTACGAACTAGGGGAGTGACGTAGCCGGCGTCGCTAACTGGAGCAGCTGGAACTGCGGGTGCGGCAACAACAGGCGCTGAAACCATCGGAGCGGTCACTACCGGTGCCTGAACTACTGGTGCCTGAACTACTGGCGCCTGAACTGCTGGGGCTGCCATAACCGGTGCCGCAACTACAGGAGCCTGAACAGCTGGAGCTTCGACAACAGGCGCTGCGACAACTACCTCGGCAACAGGTTCTGCTGCCGGCGCTGCGGGCGCAGGCGCTGAACCTGATCCGTCGCCGATGATAACTAGAACGGCGCCGACCTGAACTGTCTCATCCTCTTGGACGAGAATCTGCTCGATAACACCAGCTACTGGCGAAGGAATCTCGGTGTCAACTTTGTCAGTCGACACCTCAACTAGAGGTTCGTCGACGGCAACGGTGTCGCCTACGTTCTTCAACCAACGGGTTACGGTTCCCTCGGTGACGCTTTCGCCGAGTGCTGGAAGTACTACTGATTCGCTCATTACTTGCTCCTTGTGGGACTTTCGAATTCTTAGGCGTGTGCGTGAAGTGGCTTACCAGCTAGCGCAAGGTGCGCTTCGCCGATGGCTTCGTTCATGGTCGGGTGGGCGTGTACCAGGCTGGCAACGTCTTCTGGGTAAGCTTCCCAGTTCACGATTAGTTGCGCCTCGCCGATCTGTTCACCGACGCGGGAACCGATCATGTGAACACCAACGACAGGGCCGTTGTTCTGGCGAATCAACTTGATAAAGCCAGCAGTTCCGAGAATCTGGCTCTTACCGTTTCCGCCAAGGTTGTACTCATAGGTTGAGATGTTGTCTGCACCGAATTTCTCGGTTGCCTGAGCCGTGGTTAGACCAACCGAGGCAATTTCTGGCTCACAGTAGGTGACCTTTGGAATTCCAGACTCGTCGATAACCGCTGGCGCTAGGCCAGCAATCTCCTCGGCGATAAAGATGCCCTGCTGGAAACCACGGTGTGCAAGCTGAAGACCTGGCACAATGTCACCGGCTGCAAATACTCCAGGGATGTTTGTCTGCAATCGCTCGTTAGTTAGAACCCATCCGCGGTCCATGGCAATGCCCTGCTCCTCGTACCCCAAGCCGGCAGTGTTTGGTCCGCGGCCAACCGCTACCAGCATTAGTTCTGCCTCGAGCTTCTCGCCAGACTCTAGGGTTACCACGACGCCAGAATCGTGTTGTTCGACACCAGAGAATCGAACGCCTGTCTTGAAGTCGATTCCGCGCTTGCGGAATGCACGTTCGAGGGCCTTGCTAACGGCAGGTTCTTCGTTCGGAACGAGGCTAGGCAAACCCTCGACAATCGTTACTTCTGCGCCGAACGAACGCCAGATCGAAGCGAACTCGACACCAATAACGCCGCCGCCTAGGACGATTACCTTGTTTGGAACAAAGTCAAGTTGAAGCGCGTGTTCGGATGTAATAACTCGTCCGCCGATTTCGAGGCCTGGAAGTGATCGGCTGTAAGAACCAGACGCCAGAACGACGTTAGCTCCGGTGTAGTTGTCTCCATTTACCTGAACGGTCTTTGGGCCAACAAGGCGACCCTCGCCAGCAACAACAGTGATGTCCTTAGACCCGACAAGCCCGGTTAGACCCTTGAATAGTCGGTCGACGATGCCATCGCGATACTTGTTGACACCTAGCATGTCGATAGAGCCGAAAGATGCGTTGACGCCATAGTGGCCGGCGTCTTTCACGTTGTCAGCGATCTCGGCTGAGTGCAGGAGAGCCTTGGTCGGGATGCAACCACGGTGCAGGCAAGTGCCGCCGAGCTTGTCCTTTTCGATTAGGGCAACAGATTTGCCCAACTGTGCTGAGCGGAGGGCAGCAGCGTAGCCACCGCTTCCGCCACCAAGAATTACAACGTCAAAGTTGTGGTCAGCCACGAATATCTCCCTTTAAAGGTTCACTATCAAACAAAAGTTTACTACTTGTAATGGCTCTAGTTAGCGAGACATACCCTCAGCGAGGCTCACCAGAGTTCTAACTGCAACGCCTGTCGCGCCCTTGGGCGTGTAGCCATAAGGCGCGGCTTCATTGTTGGCGGTGCCTGCTATGTCTAGGTGGGCCCACGGCTGCTCCTTAGCGCCCGCCTTACCGGTGCCAACGAACTCCTTCAGGAAGACACCTGCGAGCAGCATTCCACCAGCAGTTGAGCCGATTTTTGCGTTAGCGATGTCAGCTACATCGGTGTCCAATCGAGCTCGAAGTTCTGCCGGAAGCGGCATGTGCCAAACCAATTCGCCCGAATCAAACGCCGCGGCCTCAACAGCTGAGACTGCGTCGGCAGTACCCATAAGTGCAGAGTAGCGATCGCCAAGTGCCACTCGAGCGGCCCCTGTGAGTGTTGCAACATCAACAATCAGGTCCGGGTTCAGCTCTGAAGCCGCAGATAGGCCGTCGGCCAAAACCAGTCGACCCTCTGCATCCGTGTTTAGGACTTCAACAGTCTTTCCGTTGCGAATTTGGATAACGTCATTTGGCCTGGTAGCCGAACCCGAAGGCATGTTCTCAGCCAAGCACAGGTAGCTGGTTACCTTCACTGGCAACTTCAGAGCGGCAATGGCCAAAATCGCCTGGTAAACCGTCGCAGCGCCTGTCATGTCGTATTTCATGCCAACCATCGAGGCTGCTGGCTTGATTGAAATGCCTCCGGTGTCGAAGGTGATTCCTTTACCAACAAGCGCTAAGTGCTGCTTCGCCTTCTTAGGGGCATACTCGATCTTGACGAGCCTTGGTGGGCGAGCAGAACCTTGACCCACTGCCAAGATTCCGCCATATTTGCCTGCTTTGAGAGCCTTTTCGTCGAGCACTGTCACAGACACGTCTTGACTCGCAGCCTCGTCAGAAACGATTGAGGCAAAACTCTGAGGGTAGAGAAGGTTAGGGGGCGTGTTTACTAGGTCTCTGACCCGGTTCACCGAGTGAGCAAGGATCTGCGAGCGCTCAATGCTCTGCTTACTTACCTTGTGATTACTTAGCACCGTGATTGAGGTTAGCTTGCCCTTTTCACTCGGCTTCTTAGCGGCGTACCTGTATCCACCGAGAAGGGCACCTTCTAGGGTGCTAACGGCATCTCGCTCGTCATCATTTGGAAGGTCGAAAACAATTTCCTTGAAACCGTCCAACTTTCGAACCGCAGCCGCCCCAAGCTCGCGCAACGAATCCTCATCAAGCTCCTCTTGACCCGCTCCGATAAGTGCGAACACGCCGCCGTTGGCAGCAGGGACGCGAATCATCGTCTCCAGTTTCGAAGAGGCTCCAAGTGCGGCTAGGTCAAGGCCCTGCAGAGCAGTGGTATCTACAACGTGAGGGAGAAGAACGAGATTCTCCTTCGTTCCAGTAACACCAATAACGATGGCCGTTCCGGCTTTGCTGACCGGAATTTTTGAAGAAACAGAGAGCTTGATATTCGTCATGTGCCAATGCTAATCGGAGGCACGCGCAGTTAGGATTTAGACATGGTTCAGCCGAGAGACTTGTTCACTATTCATGATGTGAGCTCCGAAGTGACGCTTGGGCTGCACATGATCGGTGGGCTTAGCGGGTTCACTGACGCCGGTTCTACCGTAAGTCAGTTTGCCGAGCAGATTTTCTCGAATTTAGAGCACAAGTTGCTGATCAGCTTCAATAATGACGAGTTGCTTGACTACCGCTCACGCAGACCCGTTATGTTCTTCGAAAAAGACCACATCGAATCCTATGAGCCTGCAGTACTCGGCATCTATTTGGTCTGGGATGAAGCAAGACAACCTTTTTTGTACTTGCATGGCTACGAACCCGACTTCAAATGGGAAGCGTTCGCCGAAGCGATGGCGTTCATAATCGATTATTACGCAGTTTCAGACTTCACCTGGGTGCACGCGATTCCGTTCCCAATTCCTCACACGCGGTCTGTCGGGGTAACGGTTTCCGGCAACAGAAAAAACTTGATTGAGCAAACTTCTGAGTGGCGCCCTCAGACTCAAGTGCCCGGCAACGTCCTACACCTGCTCGAATACAGGTTCGCAGCAGACGAGATTCCCACTGCAGGCTATGTATTGCTGGTTCCGCACTACTTGTCCGAGAGTGAATACCCTCAGGCAGCCGTAACTGCGTTCGAGCAGGTAACCATGGCAACCGGTTTGGTTTTCCCCACGGATGACCTTCGGGATGAAAACGCTAAGTTCCTCGGAAAGCTGAATGCACAGGTTCAGGAGAACGAGGAACTTGGCAACATGATTTCGAATCTCGAACAGGGCTATCTCAACGAGAAGACAGGCCCAAACCAAGCTCCGATTCGCAAGCCGACCAACAAGGTTCCCAATGCGGACGAAATCGCGGCTGAGCTCGAGGACTACCTAGCCAGTCGCAGGAAGAACTCCGCTGAAGATTCAAGCGAGTAGTTTGGGGCGAAGTCGTGCCGTAGTTGTGCTCGGTGCTGCCGTCTTCGCCTATTTTGTCTCCGTCATCCAACGCAGTACCATGGGCGTCGCCGCGCTATCGGCAACGGAGCGATTCGATACAGGGGCAACAGCACTCTCATCTGTTGCCGCCGGGCAACTCGCTATCTACGCTTTGATGCAGATTCCAGCTGGCATCGCCCTGGATCGCTTCGGAGCCCGGCGGTTGATCATTTTCGGAAGCCTCATGACCGGTCTGGGAAACCTCGTTGTAGCCCTTGCCGAGCAACTTCCCTTAGCGGTTATTGGTCGAATGATTGTCGGTTTTGGAGACGCATTCGTTTTTATCTCAATGATTCGTCTAATCAACGGCTGGGTCCTAGGGCCGAGAGCGACGACGTTGACTCAATTGTTTGCAAATCTTGGCCAGCTCGGACAAATAGTTTCGGCCATTCCCTTCGCCTACCTACTCGGAATAGCTGGATGGTCCGTTTCCTTTAGCGCCGCGGCGAGCCTTGCACTCATAGCTTCCTCACTCTGTCTGCTCCTCTTGCGTGATGAACCGGGGTTCAGGAAACAAGTCCACGGCTTTGAGGGCGTGTTTAGGCGGTTCCGTGAGAACCTTGCCGACCCATTCACTCGCAAGGCCTTCTGGGTGCACTTCACTCTGCAATCCAGCGGCTCCGTGTTCATACTTCTCTGGGGCTACACCTTTCTTGTTCAGGGAGAAGGGCTTTCCAGACCACTCGCATCCGTACTTCTGAGTTCATTCGTCTTCATTGGTTTCTTCGTTGGGCCTATCCTCAGTCACATATGTGTTAGACATCCCGGCAGCCGGCACCGACTTGTAACAGCGGTTTATTCGATCATTTCTTTGGCCTGGATTCTGATCATCCTCTCGCCTGGGGTGAACCCGACCTGGCAGATTATTCTCCTCGTCCTGTCCATTGGCATCGGCGGCCCAGCATCCATGGTGGCCTTTGATTACTCGCGAACTTCGATCCCTCAGCCGCGTCTTGGATCTTCGAATGGAATCATCAACTCGGGCGGTTTCGTAGCAACCTTCATCACAATGTTCCTGGTCGGCGTGGCCCTCGATCTAATTCAACGGTTTGAACTGAGCGGGGGAGCTTCGCTCTACGCCTTGGAGTCATTCAAGTTGGCTTTTCCAATTCAGCTGGTCGTACTGAGCTTCGGAATCTGGATGTTTTTCCGTGAACGGCGTCTGATTCTTCGGGGGAGGGAATAAAAGGCGCGTGTTTTCTGCTTTTCATTTGGCAAACACCATCGAAATGGTCCTTACGTGACAGATTCCATGGCATAATTGCACCAAGACCCAGTCTCCGCACCTGTTGCGGATTTGACATGGGTCTTAGTAATGCCCGGATCAGCAGATCGTTGATTCTGAGAGGTAGATGTGGCTAAGAACACTGAAGACGGAAAAAAGCGCGGTTTCCTTTCTAACCTCCTGCACCCAGGGCAGAACAAATCTTCGGGGGAACCGACTAAGAAAGAAGCAACGATTATTCCTGCTACACCAAAGGCAACTAAGCCAAAAGCTGAAGTGACCGAAAAAGCCAAAACCCCATCGAAGACCACACCAAAGGCGGCAGCTCCAGCCAAAAAGGCACCCGTAGCCAAAGTCGCGGATGCAAAGGCGCCGGCCGCTGCCCCAGCTAAGAAGACTCCTGTGACTAAGGAGCCAGCCGTAAAGGCACCTGCTGCGAAATCCCCTGCTACGAAGGTAGCCAAAGCGAAGGCTGCGGTGGCCGCAGAGGCCGAGCCAAAGGTAGCGAAAGCTGCTGCAAAAGCTCCAGCCAAGAGCACTAAGACCGCCGGGCCAGTGGCCACAAAGGCAAAGCCCGCTAAGGCGAAGAAGGCCCCAAAGGCTGGCGATGACGACGAGGATGACATCGACGCCGATGACTTGGTTTCCGTCGAGGAAATTGTCGCCGAAGCCGCTTCGGCTATCGACCTAACCGTCGTCGATGACGAACACGACGACGATCACGACGAAGACGAGAAAGAAAAGATTGTTGTTCCTGAGGGTGCATTGGTTCTGTCGCACCGCGAAGATGACGACATTCCGGTTCAGACCACCACAATCACCGGTGCGACAGCTGACCCCGTAAAGGACTACCTAAAGCAGATCGGTAAGGTCGCGCTTCTAAACGCAGAGCTCGAAGTAGAACTCGCGAAGCGTATCGAAGCGGGTCTTTTCGCAGAGGAAAAACTAGCGACAGAGAAGAAGCTCTCTCGCGAAGCAGAACGCGACCTCAAATGGGTCGTCAAGGATGGGCAGCGCGCAAAGAGCCACCTACTCGAAGCAAACCTTCGTCTCGTGGTCTCATTAGCGAAGCGCTACACGGGTCGTGGAATGCAGTTCCTTGACCTCATCCAGGAAGGCAACTTGGGTCTCATCCGTGCCGTAGAGAAGTTTGACTACACAAAGGGATACAAGTTCTCAACCTATGCAACCTGGTGGATTCGCCAAGCGATTACTCGCGCAATGGCCGACCAGGCGAGGACCATCCGTATTCCAGTTCACATGGTTGAAGTGATTAACAAGCTCGCGCGAGTTCAGCGTCAGCTTCTGCAGGACTTGGGCCGTGAACCGACCCCGGAAGAGCTAGCTCGCGAACTCGACATGACACCTGAGAAGGTCGTCGAGGTTCAAAAGTACGGCCGCGAACCAATCTCATTGTCAACTCCGCTCGGCGAAGATGGCGACAGCGAGTTCGGTGACTTGATTGAGGACACCGAGGCCGTAGTTCCGGCCGATGCGGTTGGATTCACAATGTTGCAGCGTGAACTTGAGCGAATCCTCGACTCTCTCCACCCTCGCGAAGCCGGCGTGATCCGCAGCCGATTTGGGCTGGGTGACGGCGTGCAGAAGACACTTGACCAGATCGGTGAAGAGTTCGGAGTTACTCGCGAACGCATTCGACAGATTGAGTCGAAGACTATGTCGAAGCTGCGCCACCCGTCGCGTTCACAGATGCTTCGTGACTATCTAGAGAACTAAGTTGTTCTACCTTCCAGCCATTCTGATAGGGCGTGCAGCTCGCACGCTCATCAGGAGGGTTCGGCCAGGTGGCGGTTCTGCGTTGCCAGGGCTAATCCTCAGCAAGATTGCACCCGGACTCCTTGCGAAAACTCTGAACTCTTTTTCAGACGGTCTTATCGTTGTAACCGGATCCGCTGGCAAGTCAACAACCACGAAGATGCTCGTGGCAATCGCACGCGCACACGGTAAATCCGTGTTCACCAACCCCTCGACTGCAAACATCAGCCAGGGGTTCTTCTCAGCAATCATTGAGCGCTCAAATCTCTTAGGGAAGATTGCGGGCGACGTAGCCATCCTTGAGATGGATGAGGGGCATGCTGCCGAAATAACCAAAAGAGTGTCACCTCGACAGTCGACTATCTTGAACGTGCTTGAAGACCAACTCGACCGATTCGTGGATCCATCCATCGTGCGTGACAAGCTCGGGCTAGTCGCAAAGCGAACCAATGGTCCAGTCCTCCTTAACGCGGACGACCAGAACACAATATTGATCGGCGCTGGTTTGCCCAACAACGCGAACGTATCTTGGTTCGGCATAACTCAAGAGCTCATAAATGCCAGCAAACATGCACTAGGGGCGGCTCCAACATACCTGCCTGAGTTAGACCGTCCATCAGTGGCGGCAGAAATACTAGATGTCTCTGGAACCTCGGCCAAGGTTGTGGTTAAAGGGCTTGAATCGCAATTCACCCTGCCAAATAGAGGGTTGCATTACGCGTTGGATTCCGTAGCGGCGCTTATAAGCGCTAGGACTTACCTTGCCGAGGCATTCAATCTTGACCTTGCTGCGTCGGTATTGAGCGATTTGCCTCCAGTGTTTGCAAGAGGCGAAATAGCGCGCGTGGGCGAGGAAGATGTCGAGTTCATCTTGGTGCAGAACCCAATGAGCTTCCAGTTGAATCTGGACAACCTATCGACTGACCCGGAACAAATCATGGTGGCGATTGGCACTGACGTGCACGACCCTTCGTGGCTATGGACCGTCGACATGTCTAACCTGAAGCACGTAGACATGGTGAGCGGTTTCAACTTCGCTGAGATTGCTCTTCGCCTAACCTACGCAGGTATTCCGATTGCTGAAATCGAGGGTGATTTAGAAACTGCCTTAGAGAGATTCTTCGCCTTGCCGGTTCCTAGTAGGGGAGTAAAGACGGTTATCTTCTCTGCCGATGCAATGAGACGGACCCGAAGGATTCTAGGATTCACCGACCCAGAGGCGGTAGAGAGATGATTCGTCTCGGAGTTCTGTTCCCAGACCACCTCAACCTCAACGGTGACTCCGGGAACATCGAGGTCTTAGCAAGACAGTTCGAGTGGCGTGGAATGGCATGCGAAGTTTTTCGTGTCGAGAATGAGCAGCACCTGTCTGAAGGGCTCGATTTTCTGCTAGTTGGGCACGGATCGAGTGCCGCGTGGGATTCAATCAGAGACCGCCTGAACTCACTCGAAGGCGGGTTGCGCAGACTCCTGGAGTCTGGAACTCCCGGGTTGTGCGTTTCGACCGGCTTCGAAGAGCTTGTGCGTCTTGCTGTCGTCGCTGGCCTCGAGTGTAAATCCATCCCGGAGAGAGTGTCGAAGTTCGTCGTCCACACGGATGGTAACCAAGAAGTGCTGGGGTACCTCAACACGGATGTCGATCTTCCGCCACTCCACCGCGAAGGACAGTTCGTCTGCACAATGTTGCATGGACCAGTCCTAGCAAAAAACCCTGTCCTGCTTCTCGAATTGCTTCAGAGCATCTCGATGCATGCTGGCGTGGAGCTAAAGGATGTCCAGACAAGCGAAAAGGCCGACCTAGCGGCCGGCCTCGTCGATGAAGTTTGGAAGTTGGAAGGCGAACTAGCGAGCGAGTAGCTTCGAGCTCTCGTCGTGCCAGGAAAGAGCGACTGGCTCCAGCTGGGCCTTGTTCTCGTTGCCGTGGTGCGAGCAGAAGATTAGATCACCGCTGGCAAGTTCAACACGAATGTAGGCCTGAGCGCCGCACACGTCGCAGCGGTCTAAAGCAGTTAGATTCTCGCTCGATTCCTGCGCGTCGGTAGTTGCCTCTGCGATGATTTCTTGGCTCAATGTGTATCCCTTCCAAAACCATATGACCACACCAATCCGATGGAAGTGCCGATTTAGCCCTTCATTTCGCTAACTGCGAAGTCTGGTCGGGGCTATTCCGCTCAAACCGTGTCACACCAAGCAATTAGCGGTGTGGAGGTTACGATTTTGAGGTGCCCAATTCAGACTATTCAGCCCGCCATCTTTCTGTTTTAGAAGGCCTTGAGGCTGTCCGCAAGCGCCCGGGAATGTACATCGGTTCAACCGACTCCCGCGGGCTCATGCACTGTCTCTGGGAGATCATCGACAACTCAGTAGATGAGGCCCTTGCCGGCCACGGTGACCAGATTGAAGTGATTCTTCACAAGGATAATTCCGTTGAAGTCCGCGATAAGGCACGAGGTATTCCGGTTGACATTGAGCCCAAGACGGGTCTCTCGGGCGTAGAGGTTGTTTTCACGAAACTGCACGCCGGCGGCAAGTTTGGTTCTGGTTCTTACGCCGCATCCGGTGGTCTACACGGCGTTGGCGCGTCCGTCGTAAACGCCCTATCGGAGCGATTGGACGTAGAAGTCGATCGCGAAGGCAAGACTTACGCAATGTCGTTCCGACGCGGTGAGCCGGGTGTCTTTGAGGACAAGTCTGGCATCGCACCAACAAACGCCTTCAAACCATTTGAAGATGGGTCAATCCTCCGCGAAGTCGGCAAGGTTGCGAAGGGTGTTTCCGGCACGCGTGTTAGATACTGGGTCGACCCGCAGATCTTCATTAAGGACGCTCACTTCTCCACGGATGAATTGGTTGGACGCGCTCGTCAAACCGCTTTCCTTGTTCCTGGTCTCGGCATTGGGATTACAGACAATCGCGGCATCGAGAGTTCGCATCAGGAGTTCCGCTATCAAGGTGGAATTGTCGAATATGCTGACTTTCTAGCCAAAGATGCGCCACTCACCGCAACCTGGCGTCTTTCGGGTGACGGCAAGTTCACCGAAACTATCCCAGTGCTAGATGAATCAGGAAACATGGTTTCTCGCGACGTCGAGCGCGAATGTGCTGTCGAAGTAGCGGTTCGCTGGGGCACGGGATATGACACAGAGCTCAAGTCATATGTGAACATCATTTCCACACCGAAGGGTGGCACGCACGTCGCGGGCTTCGAGCAGGCTTTGCTAAAGGCGATGCGCGGCCAAATTGAAAGTAACGCGCGAAAGCTCAAAGTCGGCAACGACAAGATCGAAAAAGAAGACGTGATGGCCGGCCTCACTGCTGTCGTGACCGTTCGCCTGGCAGAACCTCAGTTCGAAGGTCAAACTAAGGAAGTTCTAGGAACCCCTGCTGTCAAAAACATCGTCTCAAGCGTCATTACAAAGGCGATCAACGAGCGCTTCAACAGTGTAAAGCGCGACGATAAAGCGCAAACGGCACTGCTCCTCGAGAAGATCGTGGCCGAGATGAAGTCTCGAATTTCAGCACGAACTCACAAAGAGACCCAGCGTCGCAAGAACGCACTCGAGAGTTCATCACTGCCAACAAAACTGGTTGACTGCAGGACTCAGGACACCATGGACTCAGAGCTGTTCATCGTCGAGGGTGACTCTGCTCTTGGCACAGCGAAGCTCGCCCGAAGCAGCGACTTCCAGGCTCTTCTTCCAATTCGCGGAAAAATCCTGAACGTTCAGAAAGCCTCGGTTTCCGATATGCTTTCGAACACCGAGTGTGCATCCATCATTCAGGTGATCGGAGCAGGATCGGGGCGTAGTTTCGATTTGAACTCCGCTAGATACGGCAAAGTCATCCTGATGAGTGACGCTGATGTTGACGGCGCGCATATTCGAACGCTACTGCTGACTCTGTTCTTCCGCTACATGAGGCCTCTGGTTGAGGCCGGTCGAGTCTTTGCTGCAGTTCCGCCACTTCACCGAGTTGAAATCGTCAATGCAGGGTCGAAGGCCAACGAAGTGGTTTACACCTATTCCCAGCAAGAGCTAGAAGCGCTGCTCGCCAAGCTCGAGACGCAGGGAAAGCGCTACAAAGAGCCAATTCAGCGTTACAAGGGACTAGGTGAAATGGATGCCGACCAGCTCGCTGAAACCACTATGGACCGGAGCCACCGCGCTCTTCGAAGAGTCCGTGTCGAAGACGCTGTAGCCGCCGAACAAGTGTTTGAACTGCTCATGGGTAATGACGTTGCTCCTCGACGAGACTTCATCATTGACTCAGCTGACGATTTCGAACGCGATCGCATCGACGCCTAATCGCAGGAGCCTTTTCAGACTCTCGGACTAGTTTCCTACTGAACCGATTACGGCTGCCTGAGTGGTGCCTGAGGCGTCTCGCTTGGCCTTCTCGCCACGAAGCTCGATTGGATTTCCGTCGGCCGTCAAGGCCCGAACTGGCTCATTGCCTACCCACGCAAAGTAGAGCTGGTCTTCGCCACGAACAAATCTTTGAGAGCGCACGCCGCCGGTAGCACGACCCTTACCTGGGAACTCAGTGAGGTCGGACACCTTTAGAGAACCAGCGTCTGTGCCTGCAAGAGACAAGGAGCTATTTGCAGCGGTTACAACAACGGCAGTTGCGGCATCTGTGATCGCGCTGAAGTGAACTGCCTTCGCACCGTCACTCAGATTGATACCCGCGACGCCTCCGGCTGGTCGACCCTGAGGTCTAACCGAAGCAGCGGCGTAATGAAGAAGTTGTGCATCGCTGGCAACAAAGACAAGTGTGGAGGAATCGGTTGCAAGACCCGCACCAATCACGCGATCACCATCCTTGAGCGAGATGATCTCGAACTCATCCTTGGCTGGATAGTCTGCCACCACGCGCTTGACGACGCCCTGCTCGGTTCCTACTGCAAGCTCGGCGCTTTCGTTCAACTCGAACACCATCAGAATTGACTCGTCTTTCGGCAGACCTAGGAACTCTTGAGCCGCAACGCCCTGGCCAGGCTCGTATGAGTCACCAAAAGTCGGCACGTCCGCTGCGTGGATTCGATGAATCTTTCCGAGTGACGTCACGAAACCGATGTCCTGGCGAGTTGAGGTCTTGACCGTGGTTGCCAGCGCATCGTGCTTCTGGCGCTTGATTGGCGATTTCACGTCGTTGTCGCCGTTGATTCTGGTCAAAAGGCCGCTGGCAGTGAGGACAACTATGCACGGGGTGTCAGCGAGCTCGGCATTGACCGAGGCGGCCTTAGCCATCGAGATTGGCTTGACCTCCTCGACCTCTGAAATGAGAGTGGTACGGCGATCGTCACCGTACTTATCGGCAACCTCAGCCAACTCGGCGCTCACAACAGCCCGCAAGTTTGACTCGCTTGCCAAGATTCGCTCGAGTTCGGCGATTTCGGCGACAAGCGTTGCGTGCTCGGTCTCAAGTTCAAGTTTTGAGAACTTAGTCAATCTACGCAGGCGCAGTTCTAGGATGTACTCCGCCTGGAGTTCACTCAGATCGAAGACTTCGCGAAGTCTTCGGCGTGCATCATCGACTTCTTCACTGCTGCGAATGATTTGAATAATTTCATCAATCGAGACGATAGCGATTAGCAAGCCCTCAACGAGGTGCAGTCTTGCCTTGCGCTTGCCCAAACGAGTATTTGTGCGGCGACGTGTCACGGTGATTCGGTGTGCAAGATAAACGCCGAGTAGGTCGCGAAGACCTAAAGTGAGTGGGCGCCCGTCTACCAGGGCAACGTTATTGATGCCGAAGGAATCTTCCATCGGTGTGAAGCGGTAAAGAAGATCCAGAACTACCTGCGGATCAAAACCCGTTTTTAGTTCGATGACGAGCTTTAGGCCGTTGGTTCTGTCAGTCAAGTCAGTAACGTCGCTGATGCCCTGAAGCTTCTTGTTGTTGACACCATCCTTGATTTTTTCAATCACTTTTTCGGGACCGACAAGGTAGGGGAGTTCGGTAACAACCAGGCCGAGCTTCCTCGGCGAAACACTCTCTACGGAAACGCGTGCTCGAGTCTTGAAAACGCCTCGGCCAGTCTCGTATGCGTCGCGCACACCATCCAAGCCCATGATGATGCCACCGTTGGGCAGGTCAGGACCAGGGATGTATTTCATCAAATCTTCGGTGTTTGCCTGTGGATTCTCGAGGAGGTACCTAGCCCCGGAAATCACCTCTCGCAGGTTGTGAGGCGGCATGTTTGTGGCCATGCCCACGGCAATACCAGAAGCACCATTTACTAAGAGGTTCGGAAAGGCTGCGGGTAGGACCTCAGGCTCCGAGAGCTGGGCGTCATAGTTCGGTTTGAAATCTACGACGTCTTCATCGAGCCCATCGTTCATAAGCATTGCTGCTTGGGACAGCTTGGCCTCGGTATAACGAGCCGCGGCCGGACCATCGTCTAGGCTTCCAAAGTTACCGTGGCCGTCGATCAATGGAACGCGGAGGCTGAATGGCTGTGCCATTCGAACTAGAGCGTCATAGATGGCCTGATCACCGTGTGGATGCAATTTTCCCATGACCTCGCCGGTCACGCGGGCTGACTTGACGTGGCCGCGCTCGGGGCGCAGGCCCATTTCGCCCATCTGGTAGACGATTCGACGGTGAACCGGCTTCAAGCCGTCCCTGGCATCCGGAAGGGCTCGCGCGTAGATGACAGAATACGAGTATTCGAGAAACGACTCCTGCATTTCCTTCGACAACTCAATGTCGATAATGCGGTGCTCTTCTGGGAAATCGTTTTTCATCTGGTCTCAGGTCTAGGTTTGCTGCTGTGGCAGACTATTGGTGATGCCTACGATGCTACCTGCCGCCCCCAAAACTCTTGGGAGGCTTTCCGATGTTTTTATAAGCGCCCTTGGCTCGATCACTGGCAAGGCGAATCGACTTGGATTCGCTAAATCGAACAAGGTCTGCGTTATTCTCGTGGACGGCCTCGGTTCAGATAACCTACGAGCAGCCGGCGGACATGCGCCGTTTCTTAACGCGGCACTCAAGGCGTCCAAGAGCATAAACACGGTCTTTCCGAGCACCACCGCGTCAGCAATTACAAGCTTCGGGGTTGGCGCTTCTCCGTCTCGCCACGGCATCCTCGGATACTCGGTCTATGACCGTGAATCAGGTCTGACTCGCAATCTACTCACCGGCTGGGGAGAGGGCTTCGAGGCCTCGACTTTCCAAAAGCTTCAAACGGTGAGCGACATGGCGATACAGAGCGGCGTTCAGTCATTCACCGTTGGCCCCGGCGAGTATGCAGATTCGGGTTTCACACAACTAAACATGTCGGCTGCCAGCTACGTGCCTGCGAAATCCTTTGAGGACCGGATTGAGGCTGTCAAGACGATACTTGCGTCTAAGCACGCATCGTTGACCTACTTGTATTTTCCTGAACTCGACTCGATTGCCCACTCGTATGGGGTGGCTTCAACCGAATGGTTGACCAAACTCGAAGACCTGGACGCGGCGATAAAGTCCTTGGTCGTCAGTCTTCCAAAGGATTGCGGCTTAGTGGTAACTGCCGACCACGGAATCGTAGATGTGCCTAAAGAGAATCAGGTTCTGCTGGATGAGATGGAAATTCCTAATCTCCTGGCAGTTACCGGAGATCCAAGAAACACATTTCTCTATTTCGAACATGAGACAGATGTACAGGCGACAAAGACCTTGTTGGAAGAGCAGCTTGAGAACAAGGCCGTAGTGGCTACAGTCCAGGATCTTCAGGATGCAGGCTGGCTGTCGCCAGAAATCGAAAACTCGCGGTTTTTGCCCGACCTTTACCTAATCGCCCTGAGTAACTTCGCCTGCTACCACCGTTCTTTCTGCAAACCACAGAGTCTAAGGATGGTTGGTCAGCACGGTTCCATCTCCCAGACGGAACTGTCGGTGCCTCTAATCAGATTCGGATCCCTGCAGGTTTAGTCGTCCGCTTTCGTGCCAAAGACGATTTCATCCCAGCTCGGCATACTCGGGCGGCCTTTTTTTGCCGCTGGAGCCATGGGTGCTGGTTCAATCTCTTCAACTTCCAGCGAAGAAGCCTGCTCGGACTCCTTTTGCTCTGGTTCTATTGCAACTGGAGCCGGGTCGTCTGTCGAACCCTCTGTGACGGCAATACGTTTTTTTCGAAGAGCTTCAAGTAGGTCAGCTGTTGGGCTCAAAGGTTCGGCGATGACATTCTCGCCCTGCGGCTCATCAGTAACTGACTTCAAGCTACTTCGAGTTAGCTCCTCAATCGAACTGACGGTGGCGGGCGCCGATGCTTCGGCAGCCGACTCTGTCTCAGACACCATGTCAATGCGCGGAAGCTCGATCACTCGCGTACTTTCAGATACCTCCTCGACTCGCTTAAGTTTGGGAGTCGAAGGGCTTGCAGCGAAGTCTCCAGCAGAGAGTTTGACTGCTGACTCATTCTCGGGGGAGAGTACCAGTTTTCGCTGGTCGAAAGACCAAACAGCATTTCGATTCTCTTCACCAGAGACGTAGGACACAGAAACCATCCACGGCTCACCTTCAAGTTTGGTAGCCGCCCAATTGACGTTAGTCGCGTCGGCCTTGCGCAGCCGCCCCTCGAGGATTTCGCCGAACTCCAGCTGAGATGCTTCACTGTATCGATCTGCTTCAACGGAAATTCGTACGGTCTTTGCGCTGGCAATAATGTGGCCGATTTCGTCCACCACGGTGAGAGCAAACTTCTCTACATAGTCCAAAGGAACCGAGTGGCTGTTTGCAACATCGGATGCTGAAAGGCCAGAGCGCACTAGGTCTTGAATTTCTCGAGGCGAGATGCTCACGGTGTCTAGCTGAACATGGTTCTCGCGCTTGATTGCTGACCGCAGAGTGTCATCGAGGATGACTCGAAATTTCTCACCGCCCTGAGTTTCCAAAATTAGGTATTCGCCGTCGCTGTCGACAAATCTAATGTCTTGCATCGCGGACTCCTTTACGATCGTGCTCTCAGTTTGCCATCCGCGAGTATGGATTGCGCTTCAATTCCTAGGCGTGCCGTGCTTGCTTTTGACGGCTGACGAAGTATTTTGATTCTTAAGGCGTTGCGCGTTTGCTATTGCGCGATATTTATTGCACACTATGCACGCTCGAAGACTTTGAACCGAAAGGGTAGGCGCATGGCCACCGATTACGATGCACCTCGCAAGAACGATGACGATGTCGAGTCGATTGAGGCCATCAAAGAGCGCACACCTGACAAGCTTTCGGGATTAGTTGACAGCGACGAATCCGAGCACGGCGAAGGATTTTCCATCCCGGATGTGGTTTCTGAGGACCTTGATGTTGTGGTTCTTCCGCCCCAAGACGACGAATTCACATGCTCAGAATGCTTCATCGTAAAGCACCACTCGCTGCTTGCCGCTAAGAAGGGCAAGTACGGCAAGGTTTGTATCGAGTGTGAAGGCTAAAAGCCCAAAACTCGCTTGATTTCTTCCGGTTTTCTGGTCGAAAATAGCCAGTATGGTGTCGGATCGGCCGGGTCGACGAGCTCGACTCTAAGCAGTGTTGGAACCGAACCTTGGAAGTGAATCCAGGCACGCGGATCCAGTTCTCGCCCTCGGGCTGCAAAAGCCTCGTCTTTGCCCACGACAACAACTCGAGAAATATGCTTTCGCTCTAACGTGGCGTTTGCCACCCTCAAGAAATCCTCTGAAACGACTATTCGCGCCGATTTTCCGAACATTGCGAGCACGATCAACACAGTTGCCGCGATACCGGACCAGAAGCCCGCAGGCTCATTAATCGGTAAAAAAGTCAACCAAAGTGCTGGAAAGACTCCCAGCACCGGCAAAAAACTAGACCACTTTGGCACCACTCGTTCTTGGTAGTGCGGTTCAATGCGCTGTTCGTTCATTCCATTAGATTACGCTCTATTTGTGTCCAAAAAACTTCCAGTTTTACTCGTCGCCGAGCCAGGCCTCGAACCTACCTACGCCCAGCCAGGCGACGCCGGAGCAGACCTGCGTGCGGCTGTAGATGCAGTTATCCCTGCGATGGGTCGATTCACCGTTCGAACGGGTGTCTCTATTGCACTTCCGGACGGCTATGTGGGTCTAGTTCACCCGCGCAGCGGCCTTTCGGCGAAGCACGGCATAACCGTTTTGAATGCCCCGGGCACAGTGGACGCGGGTTACCGTGGCGAGATCGCTGTGACTCTCTACAACAGCACACCCGAAGACTTCACGGTCTCAATGGGCGATCGAATAGCGCAACTGGTTATCCAAGCTATAGAAATCGCCGATTTCATTTCAGTGGAGACTCTTCCTGGTTCACACAGAGGCACCGCTGGTTTCGGCTCGACTGGCACGAAGTAACCGATGTCAGACCTCTACCAGAATGAAAAATCCGCTCCTCTAGACCGCGAGTCGGCCGGGCCGTTCGATTCTTCCGAGGTTGAGTTCAAAGGACCGTTCGTAAACTTGGGCTCTATCCAAGTTCCGACAAAAGACGGCCTACAACTAAGGCTTGAAGTAGAAGAGCAGAGCCAACGCGTCGTGGCCGTGACTCTCGAATACGACGATTCCTCTTTACAGCTGCAGGCATTCGCCGCACCGAAGTCCGAAGGACTATGGCATTCGATTCGACAGCAACTCGAAGAATCGGTGATCGCACAAGGTGGCACCACTGAAAATCGTGTCGGATCTCTGGGTCCGGAACTGCTGGCCAAGTTGCCCATCTTAAACGCTGCCGGCGACCAAGTTGGAACGCGGTATTCGCGCTTTGTCGGGGTGGATGGGCCGAAGTGGTTCTTGCGCGGAGTCATCTCCGGGGCCGCAATCACCGACCCAAAAGCGTCTGCAGAGGTAGACGACATATTCAGGAGCGTAACAGTCCACCGTGATTCTGCGCCGTTGCCTCCAGGCGACCTTATGCCGCTTAGCCTTCCTGGGGGCACTTTCGCTCCACCAAAGGCGATTTAAGTGTCAGAGCGCGACGTCAGCCGAGACAACGCAATGCGCAAACTTGGCATCCGTGAGAAAGATGGCGTTGCCACCCTTGATCGCGAATCTTTGATGGCGTCAATCGGCGGATGGCTAGGAATCATTCAGAGCTCTATCCCAGCGGCCCTCTTTGTTTTGGTCTACGCGCTGTCTAAAAACACCGTTGCCGCAGCTGCCGTCTCGCTGGGTGTTGCAACCGCCTTTGTGGTGCTTCAGATAGCGACCCGCAAGCCAGTTACACAAGCCGTCGCAGGAGCTCTCGGGATCGCACTCTCGGCATACCTGACTCTCAGAGATGGTGGGCACCCAGCCGATTACTTCATTCAAGGTTTTTTCACGAACGCCGGCTACGGTGCGGCTTTGGCAATCTCGATTTTGGTTAGGTGGCCTCTCATCGGTTTTCTGGTCGGGCTATTCCGCAGTGAGCCCCTGTTGTGGCGCAAAGATAAGAAACTTCTCCGACGCGCAGATCTAGCGACGACGCTCTTTGTCGCTCTTTTCTCGCTACGCTTGGCAGTGCAACTGCCCCTTTACTTCGCCAATCAAATCGAGGCCTTAGGCATCGCAAGAGTGGCGATGGGAGTGCCGTTATACGCACTTTGCATTTGGCTTTCTTGGTTGTTGTTGCGAAGCAGCATCTCAGCAACTAAGTAGGTGCTATTTTTGTACGGTAATGCAGTAAACAAAGGAGTGGCTTCATGTCCAAAGTAAACAGCTTCGGTTCTTCTGACCAGCTCGTGGTTGGTTCAAAAACTTACCGAATCTTTAAGCTAGATTCCGTGGACGCAAAGACGCTTCCATACAGCTTGAAGATTCTTCTCGAAAACCTCTTGCGCACCGAAGATGGTGCCAACATCACCGCCGAGCATGTGAATGCCTTGGTCAACTGGGACCCTTCGGTTGAACCAGACACAGAAATTCAGTTCACCCCGGCCCGCGTGATCATGCAGGACTTCACTGGTGTTCCATGTGTCGTAGACCTTGCGACTATGCGTGAGGCCGTAGCCGAACTCGGTGGAGACCCTAAGCGCATTAATCCTCTTGCGCCGGCTGAGCTAGTTATTGACCACTCGGTTCAGATCGACGTAGCCGGAAGTGCAGACGCGTTCGAACGAAACGTTGAGTTTGAGTACAACCGCAATGGCGAGCGTTACCAGTTCCTCCGCTGGGGTCAGACTGCCTTTGATGACTTCAAGGTTGTTCCTCCTGGCACCGGTATCGTCCACCAGGTAAACATCGAGTACTTGGCACGCACCATCATGGCTCGAGAGGTCAACGGAGAAGTTCAGGCTTACCCGGATAGCTGCGTCGGCACCGACTCTCACACCACCATGGTCAACGGCCTCGGTGTTCTTGGATGGGGCGTAGGCGGAATCGAAGCCGAGGCAGCAATGCTTGGCCAGCCAGTTTCAATGCTGATTCCGAAGGTTGTCGGTTTCAAGCTGACCGGTCAAATTTCGACCGGAGTGACCGCAACTGACGTTGTTCTCACCATCACCGAGATGCTTCGTAAGCACGGTGTCGTCGGAAAGTTCGTCGAGTTCTATGGAGCTGGCGTGAGTTCCGTGCCACTCGCAAACCGAGCTACCATCGGCAACATGAGCCCGGAGTTTGGCTCTACCGCGGCAATGTTCCCAATTGACGAGGTCACTCTCGACTACTTGCGAATCACCGGTCGCCCTCAGGAGCAGATCGATCTTGTAGAGGCCTATAGCAAGGCGCAGGGACTTTGGCACGATCCAAGCATCGAGCCTCGCTTCAGCGAATACCTAGAGCTTGACCTCAGCACCGTCGTTCCTTCGATTGCTGGGCCTAAGCGCCCGCAGGACCGCATCGTTCTCAGTGATGCTAAGGCAGCTTTTGAGAAGGTTCTTCCTAGCTACTCGGCAGAGGCGTCTATGCCAACCGCAGTCAAGGGGCAGGACTTCGCGATGAACAACGGCCACGTTGCTATCGCTTCAATCACCTCCTGCACCAACACCTCGAACCCATCCGTGATGTTGGCTGCTGGCCTCGTTGCTCGCAATGCCGTTGCCAAGGGTCTCAAAGCGAAGCCTTGGGTAAAGACTTCACTGGCACCGGGCTCGAAGGTTGTCACCGAGTACTACAACAAGGCTGGTCTTACAAAGGATCTAGACGCGCTTGGGTTCAACTTGGTCGGCTATGGCTGTGCTACCTGCATCGGTAACTCAGGGCCGCTATCTGACGAGATTTCAGAAGCAATCAACCACAACGATCTTGCAGTGACCGCGGTTCTTTCAGGAAACCGCAACTTCGAAGGTCGCATCAGCCCAGATGTGAAGATGAACTACCTCGCATCGCCTCCACTAGTTATTGCCTATGCACTAGCTGGAACCATGGACTTCGACTTTGAGACCGACTCTCTTGGAGAAGACAAGGATGGCAACGCCGTCTACCTAGCTGACATCTGGCCAACAGCCGCTGAGGTGCAGAAGACAATCGATGAGTCAATCAACTCTGAAATGTTCAAGACTCAGTACGCAGGTGTCTTCGATGGTGACGACCGTTGGAAGTCACTGCCTACCCCTAAGGGCGCGGTCTTCGAGTGGGATCCAAAGTCGACCTACGTTCGAAAGCCACCTTACTTCGACGGTATGAAGATGACTCCTGACGCTGTCAAGGACATCCTGGGCGCACGCGTTCTTGCAAAACTTGGCGACTCTGTCACTACCGACCACATCAGCCCAGCTGGCTCGATCAAGGTTGACTCGCCAGCTGGTCAGTACCTAACCGAAAACGGAATCTCTCGCGTTGACTTCAACAGCTACGGTTCGCGCCGAGGCAACCACGAAGTTATGATTCGCGGAACTTTCGCGAACATTCGCCTGCGTAACCAGTTGCTAAACGACGTCGAAGGCGGATACACCCGTGACTTCACGAAGGCCGACGGCCCACAGTCGTTCATCTATGACGCATCAAGCAACTATCAGGCAGAAGGCACTCCGCTGGTAATTCTTGGCGGCAAGGAATACGGTTCGGGTTCTTCTCGTGACTGGGCAGCAAAGGGCACCAGCCTGCTTGGCGTCCGTGCGGTTATCACCGAGAGCTTTGAGCGCATCCACCGAAGCAACTTGATTGGTATGGGCGTCTTGCCGTTGCAGTTCCCTGCGGGTCAGAATGCTGAATCTCTAGGCCTTGACGGCACCGAAACCTTCAGCATCACCGGCGTTGAAGAGCTGAACAACGGTGTCACCCCTAAGACCGTTCGAGTCTCCGCGGTTCCATCAGGGCACTCTGCTGCTGGCAAGCCAGTCGTTGAGTTTGATGCCGTAGTCCGAATCGACACCCCTGGAGAGGCCGACTACTACCGTAACGGCGGAATTCTCCAGTATGTATTGCGCAGCCTAGTTTCCTAAGGGAAATACTGGCTAAAGAATCTCGGTTGCAAAGGGTATGAGTCTTCTCGAAAGCATTAACGGTCCACGCGATCTCGATGCGCTCACAGATGAACAGCTACGCACCCTTTGCACCGAGATTCGCGCCTTTTTGGTCGAGTCGGTTGCAAAAACGGGCGGACACCTAGGACCCAACCTGGGCGTAGTCGAGACCACGGTTGCGATACACCGCGTTTTCGAATCGCCAAAAGACTCAATCATCTTTGACACCGGGCACCAGTCCTACGTTCACAAGCTCCTGACAGGACGCCAAGACTTTTCAACTTTGCGGCAGCGCGATGGACTCGCGGGTTACCCGCAGCGAAGTGAGTCAGTTCACGACATCGTCGAGAGCTCACACGCAAGCTCATCGCTGTCCTGGGCCGATGGAATCGCGAAGGCCTACAAACTCACTAACCAAGATGACAGGTACGTCGTCGCGGTTGTTGGAGACGGCTCCCTGACCGGCGGAATGACCTGGGAAGCCCTCAACAACATCTCTGACGACAACGACCGCAAATTGGTCATCGTTGTCAATGACAATGGGCGCTCCTATGCTCCGACCATTGGTGGTCTCGCTAGATACCTCAACGGCATTCGAACCGAGAAGGTCTACCGACGTCTCTATCGTGCAAGCAAGAGCTTCTTCTTCAGATTTGGTCTAGTCGGAAGGTTGGTTTACTCGGCCGCCCGGGGTGCTGGCAAGGGCCTCTTGGGTTCGTTCGCACCAAAGGGCCTCTTCCCAAATCTTGACATTAAGTACATTGGACCAATCGATGGTCATGACCTTGAGGCGATGGAACAAGCACTGGCTCAGGCGAAGAAATACGCCTACCCGGTAATAGTCCATGCGATTACTCAAAAGGGTAAGGGTTACGACCCGGCAACACTAAACGAAGAAGACCAGTTTCACGCAGTAGGTCAGATCGACCCGGAAACCGGAAAGTCACTTGAATCTGGCTCTGGACAATCTTGGACCAGCGTGTTTAGCGAGGAAATCGTCAAGGTTGCCGACCGACGACCAGAAGTCGTTGGCATCACCGGCGCGATGCTCATACCTGTCGGTTTGCACAAGTTCGCTGCCAAGTATCCCGCACGAGTTTTCGACGTAGGAATCGCCGAACAGCACGCGGTTACTTCGGCAGCCGGAATGGCTTTCGGAGGCCTGCACCCCGTTGTAGCCGTCTATGCAACCTTTATGAATCGAGCATTCGACCAGGTTCTCATGGATGTCGCGTTGCACGACGCGGGTGTTACGTTCGTGCTGGACCGCGCCGGTGTTACCGGCCCAGACGGCCCTAGCCACCACGGAATGTGGGACCTGGCCATGCTTCAGATCGTTCCTGGCATAAAGTTGAGTTCTCCGCGTGATGCAGACATTCTTCGAGAGCTACTTAATGAAGCCGTCGAAGTGCGGGATCGACCAACTGTCATTCGTTTTGGCAAAGGCACCGCCGGAACTGTCATCCCCGCGATAAGTCGCACCGAAGACGGTGTGGACATTCTTAAGCAATCAGCATCCATGGATGTTCTCATCATGTCGGTTGGCGCGATGGCTAGCACAGCCCTCCAGGTTGCTGATTTGCTTGCAGCACAGGGGATAGGGGCAACGGTTATCGACCCTCGCTGGGTCGTTCCAGTGCCAAAGTCAGTGGTAACCATGTCTGCGGAACACCGCCTCGTGGTGACTATCGAGGATGGCATCAAGGTGGGCGGCATTGGTACGCGTGTTCGTCAGGACCTTCGCGATGCGCAGGTTGACACAGCTCTGACCGAAATCGGCTTGCCAGATGAATTCATCGATCACGCTACTCGAAACGAAATCCTCGAGGATGCCGGTCTTACAGCTCAGGCAATTGCTAGAGACATCGTCGCACAGGTGGTGGGTTCTAGAATTCCTCACGCACGATCTGTCGATGCGTCCTCAAGCTCTAGCGAAGCGACCAAACCTTCAACAATCAACTGACCGGTTAGTTCAACCTGCCATTCTCGTGCACCAAGTGCTCGCAGTGCTTGTGTGACGGAAACTAAGTCATAAGCCGGCGGTTCAAAGCAGATTGTTCGCAGGTAATCCGGTGTCAGAACGTTTTCCACTGGCAAGCCGTTGGCTTCTGCAAGTTCGGCAATCATCGGGCGAATAATCTTGAGGCGCTTATCTGCCTCAGGAAAGCGGGTCGGCCAGATTCTGTGGTTTGGAATTCCCGTAGCGACAACCTTCAATGCTGGCAAGTCTCGACTGTTAGACCCGTCTTCGATCGCTTTCCACCAGGTGTCAAGATAACTTCGGCTTGCCCTGCCCACGAATGAACGGGTGCCTGCAAGTTGCGGTTTTGACTTGGGGGTCTCCTTGACCACGTTCACAATTGAAGAGTCTGGGATGAGGCGGCCGGGCGATACGTCTAACTTGACCGCCAAAGCTTCACGTGCCGTCCAGAGCTCTCGGGCGATTGCGAGCTTCTTAGCGTCTTTTACCTCGTGAAGTCCGGTCATCCCGCGCCATTTGTCAATCTTTGGTGACTTCGGCTGAGCGGCCAACGTCGCTGCGAACTCTTGCTGCGCCCAGGAGAGCTTCTTGCGCTCAATTAGGACTGCCTCGACAGCAGTCCACAAATCGAATAGTACGTCTACGTCCAAGGCCGCGTAGTTGAGCCAATCGTTCGCGAGGGGGCGGGTAGACCAGTCCACCGCCGAATGCTCTTTTGCCAATCGCACGCCCAAGAGCGCTTCGGTGACAGCGCCAAGCCCTACTCGATCTAGTCCAGCGATTCTAGAGCCCAACTCTGTGTCAAACAAGGCAGGCGCTTCAAGCCCAAGCTCACGTAGACAAGGTATGTCCTGGCTAGCTGCGTGGAGAATCCAGGGGGCAGTGCTCATGACTTCTGCCAAGGCAACGAACGGTGCACGGTCCGTAGTTGGTGCGATCGCTGCAGGGTCAATCAGGTAGATAGGGGAACCCGCACGATAAACCTGAATCAAGTAGGCGCGTTGTGAATATTTGAATCCGCTAGCACGCTCGGCGTCTACCGCAAAGGCGCCCTTGGCTGCCGCTAGTGTCTCAACTGCCTCTTCCAGCTCTTCGGCCGTTTCAACTAGAAACACTTCTGTACGGGGAGCCGCTAGCAGCGGAAGTTCTAGCTGGGCTTCTGCGAGTTCCGTGTCGGTCATCGGCTGTTTCGAGGCGAAATAGAGGACACGCCCTGCGGCAAATGCGCGAAGCCAGACATGATGCAGACGAGGTCTTGCCAAGCCTCGATGTGTTGGCCGATTTCATAGGTTTTTGGAGACCAAGATGCACGCACTTCGAGCTCTGCATGGTCTGCCTGAGTCGCCAACGAGCCATACCCGCTTGAGATGATGCGCGTAGCGGTGCCTGCTGCGTTTGCATACTCGGCTTGACGATTACTTAGAGCATCGGTGAGCCAAGCCCAAGCGATGTCCGACCCCAACTCATCCGCACCGATGTTGGTTTCTAGAGGTGACTTTGCGAAGCAGACTACTCGAAAGCGCGAACCCCAAGCTTCTTGCATCTCGGGTTCCCAGAGCAGGACGAACCTTCCGGTTCCCGCATCCGCAGGTGTTGCCAGCTCCTCAACAATGTGAGCCGAGAACGCGATCGCGTGAGTCGCTAACTTCTCTGGCTCTTCGATTTGCTTGAGATGAATTTCGTCGCGAATCTCGGCCTTGCGAATAGCGTCAACGGCGGCCTGAAATTCGGCCGAAACGTCAGATGCGATTGTGATGTCCATTGCTAACAAGGCTATTGGTGCTGGGCTACCAAGCGCTGCTGCCACGCCGCCAGCGAGAGAACGTCGCCTTGCCGTCACTAAAGAGTTGTCGCAACTCAAAGCCATGGAACCCGCCGAATAAGGCGTTGAGATGTATCGGGCTTAAATCTCTTGCCGAAAGGCCAGTTCCCTGGGCGTTGGTGATCGAGAGGCAGATTTCGTCAACCACGTTGTTCTCCAGGAACTCCCTAAGCGTCGAGAGACCAGATTCAAGGATTGGCGACTGGAAGCCTTCTCGGTGAAGAGTTTCAGAGACAGCCATTGGCCAGCCGCCTTCACCTTGCGAGTGCTCGAAAGGGATGACTCGCACATCCACGTCTGAGAGCAGGTTCTCAACCTCGTCTGCTCTAGATTGTGGCGCTAAGACAAGGGGAGTGAAGTATTGCGTTCCCTGAATCGCGGGCACGACATCCAAGTCGCCAGAGGTGGTGAAGATTGCGATGGGAGCGTGCTTTGAGCTTCGGTATTTCTCAATGCGAGCTGTTAGACCGCTTGTAACGATTACATCTGATAGCGTGCGTAACTTGACCAAAAGCAAACGATCTAAGTCAGTTGAAATATCTTCGCTTTTTCCGGTGTCTCCAAACGATCTTCCCGCGGCGTCGACGGCGAAGTTCACGCGCCACCCGTTACAGATTCCATACTCCTTGGCGATTATCCATGACTGCTCATCTTTAGATAGTCCTTCAAAGACCTCAAAGTTTGGAAAGAGTCGGACCAACCTCAAATGAGCTTCTCTCGAACTTGCCTTTTGATTCGCCGCAGGATTGCGCGCATGCCGCTAAGTCGCAGGGGTGATACCGCCTCAGATAATCCAAGTCGGTTTGGAAAGTCCTCGTCCACTGACAGCACTTCTTCGACGGTGTGACCATCCAGCGCCTCGTGAAGCACTCCTGCGAAACCTCGCGTGGTTGGGGCCTCGGGTGGCGCGCTAAAGAACAGGTTTACCTTTTGTTTGTTCTCAACCTCGACGAAAAGATATACCGGAGATTGACACTCCTCAACTCGCTCGAGCAGGTCTGGGTGATCGGCATAGCGCGAAGGAAGATCGGGGAGGTTGTCTGAAAACTCGAGCAACAGCAATAGGCGGTCACGCACTGCCAGTGCGTTGAAATCCTCGACTAGCGAAGCAATCGACTCGGCGGTTCCTGACATGACTAACGAACCGGAGCCAAACCTGGCTCAGCACCCTTGACGATTGGAACACCAACAAGACTGCCCCACTCGGTCCACGAACCGTCGTAGTTACGAACTCCAGGCAGGCCAAGTAGATAGTTCAAAACGAACCAGGTGTGGCTAGAACGCTCACCGATGCGGCAGTAGGCAATCACGTCATCGCTTGGCTTCAAGCCGATTTCATCAAGGTAGATTGCATCAAGTTCCGCGCGTGACTTAAACACACCATTCTCGCCCGCAGCGCGCGCCCATGGAACCGACTTTGCCGATGGGATGTGGCCGCCGCGAAGCGCACCTTCATCCGGGTAGTCAGGCATGTGAGTTCGCTCGCCGCTGTATTCAACTGCGGAACGAACGTCGATTAGCGGGTTACCGAAGTGCTTCATCACGTCGTCACGGAAGGCGCGGATTTTTGAGTCGTCACGCACAACAACCGGGTATTCACTTGGGATGACGGTGGTCTCGTCGCGAGTTAGTTCTCGCCCTTCGGCAATCCAAGAGTCGCGGCCGCCATCGAGGAGGCGCACGTCCTCGTGACCAAACAGCTTGAACACCCAAAGCGCGTATGACGCCCACCAGTTGCTCTTGTCGCCATAGATAACCACAGTGCTGTCTCGGCTGATGCCCACGCGTGACATCAGCTCTGAGAAAGCCTCGCCTTGCACGTAGTCACGAGTTACTGGGTCATTCAGGTCGGTGTGCCAGTCAATCTTCACAGCCCCTGGGATGTGACCAGTTTCGTAGAGGAGGACATCTTCGTCTGACTCGACTACTACCAAGTTAGGCAGGTCCTTGTTCTGAGCCAACCATTCGGTGCTTACCAATACTTCTGGGTGAGCGTATTCAGCAAACTTGGGTGATGGATCGAGTGAAACAGACATAAATCAGGGACTTTCTGTTCGATTATTAGACTTCTACTTACAAGGTTAAGCGAGTTCGATGGAACACACTAATGATGAGGCAATAATTGGCAACTTTCAGCAAAAACTATGAATCGTTGGCCTCTCGCACACCTTCAGTGAGTACAACCGAGCTGCTTCAGGAGTTAGTCCCTCCACGCGAGTTCGCGACGGCGAGTTTTAGGAACTACATCCCACACGCGGAGTACGAATCACAGACATTCGCACACTCGCAAGCCAAGTTGTTTGCTACCGGAAAGCCATTGGGAAAAGGGCTGTTTTCCAAAAAGGAGCCTGTTCCGGCTGGAATCTACTTGGATGGTGGTTTCGGTGTCGGAAAGACTCACCTCTTGGCAGCCATTTGGCATGAATTCAAGGGTAGGAAGGTTTTTGGCAGCTTCATCGCTTACACCGGTTTGATCGGCGCACTTACCTTTGCCGAGGCAGTGAAGGCATTGTCCAAATACGACTTGGTGTGTATCGATGAATTTGAACTTGATGACCCAGGCGACACGATGATGATGTCTCGCTTGCTGAATGAGCTTGAAAAACACGGAGTCCGTTTCGCCGCAACGAGCAACACGCCACCCAACGCCCTGGGCGAAGGAAGGTTTGCAGCAACTGATTTCACCCGGGAGATTCATGGAATCGCCGACAGATTCAAAATCATCCGAATCGATGGCGAAGATCACCGACACCGACCTGTAAACATCGCAGGCCGAATCGACACCTTCGACGAAGTTGAGGCCTGGCTCGCTGCGGGAAATGCTGAGAAAGCGGGTGTTCTGGTAGACGACTTCGACAGCTTATTGAAGCACTTGTCCACCATCCACCCTTCGCGCTACGGCAGACTTCTCAGATCTGTTGACCAGATGGCGCTCACCGGGGTGCACGTTTTGAATGACCAGGTTGAGGCACTCAGGTTCGTTGCCTTCATCGACCGCGCCTACGAGGCACAAATTCACCTGCGGGCAGTTGACTTCGCACTGACCGAAGTTTTCTCGCCCGAGTACCTCAGTGGGGGATATCGAAAGAAGTACCTTCGCGCCGTTTCACGCATCGGCGCACTGACTGACGCATCCTGACCTTTTACAAACACGAAACATTTCTCGTAACCTACCGAAACTTTCGTCCGCAAAACTCTCTATGTAGCCAAGAGTGACTTGGCTCCTATTTGTTTTCTTAGAGAGAGGTCAGCAAATGGATCAAGGAAACACGGCATTCGTGCTAATTTGCGCCGCATTGGTGCTACTCATGACCCCAGGTCTTGCATTCTTCTACGGTGGAATGGTTAAGGCTAAGAGCGTCGTTTCGATGATGATGCTGAGCTTCGGCTCGCTCGGGCTAATTGCAGTACTTTGGGTGCTTTACGGATACGCGATCTCGTTCGCGAACGGTGGCACCGACACATTCGTAGGTATCGACGGCTGGTTCGGCATCGACACCTCCTTCATTGGTCTTTCAGCGCAGGTAGCTGACGCTGCAGACCCTGCAGGAGCTTTCCCATCCATGGCCTTCGTCGCCTTCCAGGCAACCTTCGCCATCATCACCGTTGCACTCATCTCGGGCGCTATTGCAGACCGTGCGAAGTTCGGTGCATGGATGGTCTTCGCTGGTCTCTGGGCAACCATTGTTTACTTCCCGGTTGCTAACTGGGTCTTCAACTTCACGCTCGAAGACGGCAAGGTTGTTGATGGTGGATGGATTGTTTACGGTCTAGGCGTTATCGACTTTGCCGGCGGCACCGCTGTCCACATCAATGCTGGAGCAGCTGGCCTGGCCCTAGCCATCGTTCTAGGCAAGCGCTTCGGATTCAGCAAGGGCATCACCCAGCCGCACAACGTGCCACTAACACTTCTTGGTGTCTCGCTTCTTTGGTTCGGTTGGTTCGGTTTCAACGCTGGTTCAGAACTAGCTGCTGACGGCATCGCATCAATCGCCTTCATCAACACTCTTGCTGCGCCAGCTGCCGCAATGTTGGGCTGGATCATCGTTGAGAAGATCAAGCACGGCAAGGCAACCTCAATCGGTGCCGGCTCTGGCGCAGTTGCGGGTCTAGTAGCCATCACTCCTGCTTGTGCATCGGTCGACCCAATCTGGGCAATAGTTCTAGGTGTTATTGCAGGCGCACTCTGTGCTCTAGCCGTAGACCTCAAGTTTGCACTTGGCTTTGATGACTCACTAGACGTTGTCGGTATTCACCTAGTCGGCGGAATCGTTGGAACCCTATTCATCGGTATCTTCGGCAACAACGTTGGAGCAGCGTTCGGCTTCGGCTGGCACCAGTTCGCAATGCAGGCACTTGGTGCTGGTGCTGTATTGGTCTACTCATTCGTACTCGCACTGATCATCGGCTTCGTCGTTGAGAAGACCATCGGATTCCGAGTAAAGGCCGAGGACGAAATTGCAGGAATCGACACCGTGGTTCACGGTGAAGAGGCTTACGCATTCGGCTCAGACCGCGGCTAGTATCTAAGCAAGCCTTCGGGTGGAGCTCCTTCGGGAGCTCCACCTTTCGGCTTGTCTGAAAGAGAGATCATGACAAACGACCAAACCATGTTCCTAATCATCTGCTCAGCGATGGTTCTGTTGATGACCCCTGGGCTTGCCTTCTTCTATGGCGGCCTCGTTAGAGCCTCAAGTGTGGTCTCGATGATGATGATGAGCATCGGCTCCCTCGGGCTCATCGGAGTCATGTGGGTCATTTACGGATACGCCATGTCCTTCGGCGGCGCGGGTGCCGGTCAGTTCGTCGGCATCGATGGGGTGTTCGGCATCGACCTTGCAAAAGTTGGCTTAGAAGACGTTTACGCTCAAGCGCAAGATGGTGACGGTCTAGGCCTCGCCTTTGCCGGGTTCCAGGGAACTTTCGCCGTGATTACCGTGGCCCTTATTTCTGGAGCAATCGCCGACCGAGCCCGATTTGGCTCCTGGATGGTGTTTGCCGGCCTGTGGGCAACTTTGGTTTACTTCCCAGTAGCTGGTTGGATCTTCAACTTCACCGTGACTGACGGCAAGATCACCGACGGCGGCTGGCTGGTCTACAACATGGGCGTGATGGACTTCGCAGGTGGAACAGTTGTCGAGGTTGCATCTGGTGCATCGGCGCTCGCCTTGGCCCTCGTGCTGGGAAAACGCTTCGGGTTCACCAAAGGCATGCACGCACCACACAACGTACCTCTAGTGCTAATTGGCGTCGCGATTCTTTGGTTTGGCTGGTTCGGATTCAACGCCGGCTCTGAGCTGGCTGCCGACGGAATCGCCAGCCTAGCCTTCATAAACACTCTGGTTGCGCCGGCGGCTGCAATGGTCTCGTGGGCCGTTTACGAGCAAATCGCGCACGGCAAGCCAACCTCGGTGGGCGTGGGCTCGGGTGCCATTTCAGGCCTAGTGGCAATCACACCCTCCTGTGCCTACCTAGACCCGATTTGGGCCCTGTTGCTCGGCTTGATCGTGGGCGTAGTCTGTGCGCTGGCAATCGAGTTGAAGTTCATCCTGGGCTTCGATGACTCACTAGACGTAGTCGGAATTCACCTAGTCGGCGGAATTGTCGGCACGCTGTTTATCGGGCTTTTTGGACAAAACGTTGGGCTGTTCCTCGGATTCGGCGCCGATCAACTGGGCAAGCAAGCTCTAGGCGTCGTCGTGGTTATGGTGTACGCATTTGCAATCTCGTATGCGCTGGGCTGGCTAATCCAAAAGACCATCGGATTCCGAGTTACCAGCACGGATGAGATCGCCGGGGTCGACCTAGTTCAGCACGGTGAAGTCGGTTACGCCGGCACGGATCCGCGCTGGACCTGGAAGGGCTAGTAGGTCCAGACACGCGGCGAGTTGAGTTTGCTTGAACCGAGATTTTCGGTTAGAGTATTCAAGTTCTCGAAAGAGAGCAACGCGGATGTGGCTCAGTGGTAGAGCACAACCTTGCCAAGGTTGGGGTCGCGAGTTCGAATCTCGTCATCCGCTCGCAGTACGGGCGTAAGTCTCGCAAAGCATGGTGGAGTGGCTGAGCGGCCCAAAGCAACAGCCTGCAAAGCTGTAAACCCACGGGTTCAAATCCCGTCTCCACCTCGATTTACATAATCAAATAGATGGTCGATTGGCGCAGCGGTAGCGCACTTCCTTGACATGGAAGGGGTCACTGGTTCGATCCCAGTATCGACCACCAATAGAAAAGCCCCGACAATGTCGGGGCTTTCTTTTTTGATTCTTTATTTGATCTTGAGCGTCTTCGCTGTTGCTGCAAGCGAGGCAGCTGCCGCTGCCGGGTCGGCGGACAACTTTGAGCCGTGGCTTGGAATGATTTGCTTCAGCTTGGCTTGCCAACCATCGAATTCGTTAGAAAAGCTGCGCTCCAACACCTGAAGCATTACGTAGACAGCAGTCGAGGCGCCAGGGGAGGCTCCCAGTAGGCCCGAAATCGAACCGTCGGCCGAGGTTACTACTTCGGTGCCAAACTGAAGGATTCCGCCCTTCTTGCGGTCCTTTTTGATCACCTGCGCGCGCTGACCCGCATTTAGAAGACGCCAGTCCTCTGGCTTGGCCTCTGGCATGAACTCAAGAAGAGACTCGAACTTCTTGTCCTTTGACTTTGCCAGTTCACCAACCAAGTATTTGATGAGTGGGAAGTTGCCTAAGGCAACGGCCAGGTACGGAACCAAGTTCGCTGGGCGTAACGTAACCGGCAAATCAAAGAGCGACCCGTTCTTCAAGAACTTTGGATTAGCTGTCGCATAAGGGCCAAACAGGAGGCTCGCCTTGCCGTCAACCACACGGGTGTCTAGATGTGGAACGGACATTGGGGGAGCGCCGACGCTAGCCTGGCTGTACACCTTTGCCTGATGCTTTGCAACTAGCTCTTGGTTGTCTGTGCGAAGCCACTGACCTCCGACCGGGAACGTGCCGTAGCCCTTGGCCTCGCCAATTCCAGACTTTTG